>JAISZL010000050.1 GCA_031269245.1 Synergistaceae bacterium
TGATGAGCTGGCGGATACCAGCCGGCCGCATATTCCACAGCGACCGTGGGAGTCAGTACACGTCGGAGGCGGTAAAACAGCTTCTCTCGCGCCTCGGGTTCAGGCAGAGTTTCTCTCGTGCAGGCAAACCCGGAGACAATGCCTGGAGTGAGAGTTTCTTCACCAACCTGAAAAAAGAGGCGGTACACTGGGCACATTTCAAGACCAGAGAGCAGGCCCGCCAAGCTATGTTCGCCTACATCAACGGTTTTTACAACACCCGGCGGAGCCCAAAAACGCCTGGGCTATCTTAGCCCGCTGGAGTGGTTGAAGCATTGGTATCGTAGTAGTACAAATCTGGCCGCTTAACTTTCTGTCCGAAAAAGTGTTGACGACCCGTAGTTCACAATCAAGACTTCATCTGCCGAATTAGACTTGTCTTTGGTGTGGTAATTGCTGTTGCCGTAGCTGTGGTTAAGGTGAATAACACGATACTTCTCAGACCACTCCGTGAGTATCGCATTTATCTTGCCTTTGCTTGTCAGAACATTTGACAAAGCGAAGCGGATACGCCGCTCGTTCAGCCCATCTAACAGCGCTAGCAAATCGCGCTCACATCGCTCGTTCCAAGCGTCCTGCTCGTTGTATGCGGCGCAGGTAATCAGGTACGGCGGGTCGCAGTAGACAAGACTGTTTCCAGTCAGCCCCATTGTGTCAACTTCGCGGAAGTCAAGGCTTGTAAAGCGATAGTTACCCTCGCAAAGTCTGTCTGCAAACGCAGTCAATTTGGATTTCATTTTATCGTTGAAATCGCGCTTGCCGACGGGCAAATTAAACTCGCCCTTAGCGTTAAAACGAATCTGATTATTGAACGCAAACACAATCAGCACATACAGCATAATGTAGTAGCCGTGATCCTCATTCTTAGCATTGAAATCGGTGCGAAGTTTGAGAAATGGTTCGCGGTTATAGCTGCCCAATCCCGCTGAGCTTTCACACCCATAAAAGTCGTAGCCGTGTTCAGTGGAACGCGACAACCCGTACTCCGTAATCACACCGTCAATCCACCGCAGAACGTAACTGCTGCCGAGATTGCGGAATGTGTTATACAGATAGAGCAGCTGCGGACTGCTGTCATTGAAAATCACTCGTTCGGCATTGACATTCACGCCGACATTACCACCTCCGCAGAACAAGTCAACGAATGTGTCAATCCGCTCCGGGAAGTGCGGCAAAATCTGAGGCAACAGCTTGAACTTGCCACCCGTATAGTTTAGCGGAGACTGGATAATATCCCGCGTTTTCGGCTTACAAACACACAGAAATAGCCGTTCCTCGTGTTCGTCTATATCGGACTTGCCTGTCGAGAACGGCTTGTAATCCCGTGTAAACACTCTGACTTCACCTTTCGCCGACAGGACGCGCATAATGTCCGAGTCGCTGATTTTGGCGTTTGAGCGGTCGTTGCCCTTTTGCGCCATATTGTTATACGATAGCAGAATATAATGAGCGTTCACGCTGCGGATTAAATCCTCAAACGCCGCAGCGGCTTTGTTCGTGCAGTAATCGCTCTTGAGCGCAGACCTGTCCATCTTCCGAGCAACGCCCGAAACGGCGGGTTTCTCCCACCGAGCGATGTTTTCCAAGAGGTGATAAGCATCGCAATACTGCCGTGAGTTGTACGGCGGGTCAATGTAGACCAAATCAGCGGCAATCCGCTTGACCAACTCGTTTGTGTCCTCGTTATAGCAGACATTGCCGCTGTTCAAATCCCCCAACGGCAACGGCACAGATAGTTCAAGGTGTCTGTCAAACTCCACGCCCTGCCGAAAAGCGTCATAATGACCGCAAGTGTTAGCGATTTTGTCTGCCGCGTACAAAAGGGATGTAATTAGTAACGCACGTTCACGCTCGTTAATTTCGCCGTTAGCGCAGCGGGTTTCAACATCCTCGCGCACATATCCGATTTTGCGGCAGTCGGCAAGGCTGAAGAACGTGTCCGCAAAGGTAAGGTTCATATAGTTATCCGCGACAACTTCAACAGTGTTATAACGCGCGATCAGCCGTTCAATCTTTTCCCGCGAATAAGTCTGCGGACTGAACCAAGCAAGGTGGCAGATGTAGTTGCTGTAAAGGTTATCATTCGTGATAATCTGCTTGTCCGTGAACGCTGACGCAACCGCGCCTGTTCCGGCAAAAATATCCGCAACGGAATTAACCCCTGTGCAGTTCTCCGTGACCACGCTTGTGATGAACGGCAGGAGCTTATATTTATTGCCGAGATAACGGCGATTGTTGATGTGGGTAGTTCTCAAAGGTGTTTTGAGCATAACTTCGCGTACTATCGGCGCATAAACAGCGTCTACTGCGCAGCCCTAAATTTTCTTGCGGCGACAAACCTTGAAAGTAAAAAACAGGCGAGAAGTTTACGGTAAAAAAGAATCTTGTTCAGGTTCATCAACAATATCGACAGCGCAACGCCGCTCATCGTCGTCTCCTCAAGACGCGTGTACAACATCCCCCTCCCGTATTTTCCCTTGGCCAAAAGGAAGATGTCCCAACGCAATAGTGTCGCTATTCCAAACAACGTAATATTTACATGTTTCACGGCGTAAGGCGTAGTCAAACTTTAAAAATCTCTGAAAATACCAACCAGCCCTCTTACTTAAGAAAAACCATTTTTACTAAGATCCCCATCGTTTCATTCAACTCTGTCTCGATGCGTCCGCCATACGCTCAGCCTAAAAAAAACTTGAGGCTGGCCAGAAAATTACCAATGCCCTCGTTGGTGCGATAGTCTGCCATGTGGTCGTACGGCGTGATGTCCCTGTTGCAGATCGCGAGTATCGCGCCAGCTCGCTTAGCCATGACGGGGAGTTGATTGGCCGGCGACACCTGGAGCGACGAGCCGAGCACGATGAATACGCCGCAGGCCTCAGCCGCTCTCCAGGACGCGTCGAGGACGCCGCCCGGCAGGCTCTCCTCGAACAGCACCACGCCGGGGCGCAAGCGGCCCCCGCACGCCGGACACGGCACGCGCGCCGTGAAATCCTCCTGCGTCGAGGACGCGCCGCACTCTATGCAGCGCACATTACCCACCGAACCGTGGAGCTCGTATATCGTTCTAGATCCAGCCGCCGCGTGGAGGCCGTCTATGTTCTGGGTTATCACGCAACGGACTATTCCGCGCTCCTCCAGCTCGGCCAGGATTCTGTGCCCGGCGTTCGGGGCTGCGTCCCTCATCCGCGCGAAACGATTGGAGTAAAACGCGTGAAATTTGTCGTAGTTGTTCCGCATCGCGGTGGCGGTCGCCAGCTCCATAGGATCCTCGACGTCCCATATGCCGCCCTTCGAGCGGAAGTCGGACAAACCGGATTCGGTGCTCATTCCGGCTCCGGTGAACACCACAGCGTTCGAACTGTCGAGCATACGTTTTGCGAGAAGCCTCAGCGCGTCATCGCTCAATTTACACCGCCTCCTTCGAAAGATCAAGAGCGTGGGCACCGCCCGCACCCGCCAGATGAGCCAAGCCCCTCTGGACTCCCATAAATATCGCGATGTCCAGGAGAGGCGCTCTCCCGGCGAGGTTTGCGGGGCGCCTCCACAAGGTCCTAACGCTCCAACTGGCGCACCACGTCTATCACTGTGCCGTCGCGCCACTCAACCACGCCAATTATCCTGTCGGTCGTGCGGACGGGCTCCATCGGGCCGCTCAAACGGCGGGCCCTCTCCGCCAGCTCGTCGATCGGTATCAGGGGGATGTCGCAGCCTGGGCGAAACTCCTGCCACGAGTCCAGCAGATCCTTGCGGCGCGGATTTATCGTAACCCCGAACTCCGTAACCACCGCGTCGATTACCTGTCCGGGGGTGGTCAGAGTGTGCACACGGTCGACCACACACGGTATGCGGCCGCGAAGAAGGGGCTGGGCTATGATGGTGAGTTTTGCCCCGGCGGCGGTGTCCTGATGCCCTCCGATGCCGTGCAGAAGCGCGCCGTCTGCCTCCGTGTTCACGTTCGCGTTGAAGTCGGCGTCGACCTCGGTGGCGCCCAGTATCACCACGTCGAGCATGTTCACCGCCGCGCCGCAGTTCCACGGGTTGGCGTACCAATCCGCCGATATCTCCATGTGGTTCGGATCGTCCAATATGGACCTCGCCGCGTCCAGGTCGAACGATTGCACGTCCATCAGCTTTTGAACCAAACCCTCCCTGAGGAGGCTGACGAAGTACCCGGTGATGCCGCCCAGCCCGAAGCTCCCCCGAATGTCCCTCCGCCGCATCGCATCCCTCATGAACGCGGTCACGGCGAGAGGGATGCCTCCCGCTCCCGTCTGGAAACTTATGCCGTCCATGAAATACGGCGACGACTCTATGAGGCCCGACGCGTACTTCGCTATGAGAAGCCGCAGAGGATCCCTCGTCACCGCCGTGGTGCCCGACACGATCCCGGACGGGTCGCCTATCCTTTCGCACTCGGCGACGAAATCGACGTAGATGCCTGGGATGGAGACAGGGGATATCGGATGGCTGTGCAGGTTGTCGGTAATGGCCACAACGCAGTCAGCGCACTCGGCGTCTGTAAAGGCGTAGCCTATCGACCCGCACGCGGACCTGCCGGCACGACCTGAGATGTTGCCCGCCCTGTCGGCGGTCGGAGCGGCGATGAACGCCGCGTCTATCCGAACTTCGCCGGACATCACGGCCCTCGGCCTGCCGCCGTGGCTGCGCAGGACGACAGGCGCCTCCATCCCGCCCTCCGATATGAGCTGGCCGATGGGCCCGTTCACGGAGCCCATTATCCGGCTCACCACCCCGCTCTTGATGTGCGGTATTATGTCCCTGTGAACCTCGAACAGAGCTGTGGGGAATATCGTCAGGCCGCGTATCCCCATCTCGGCGCACGCGCCGATAACCTGGTTCACGACATGGTCCCCGTTGCGCAGATGATGGTGAAACGAGATGGTCATGCCGCTCGTTAAGCCGCTCGCCGCTATCGCGTCCTTTATTCCGCCCACCACCTTGCTGCCGCCGTGAGGGACGGAGCCGCGGATTCTCCCGCCCGCCCGGCGCCCGTCGGGCTTGCGCTCGAACGGCCCCTCGTACAGCTTCCCAAAGGTGTCTCCGTAGCCGTCTATTCGCGTCGGAATGTCCCTGTCAGCGGCGTTCAGCGGCATGATTTAACCCTCCGCTCGTCAGATTCGCGCGCGCGCCCAGCCCGCTGGAGGGTGAACTCCGCGCGGCGTATCACCGGGGCGTCGATCATCCGCCCGTCGAGGGCCGCAACGCCCAGCCCGCGCTCCGATGCCTCCCTGGCCGCGGCCAGGATTCGCTCCGCCCTCTCGACCTCGCTCTCCGTTGGGGCATATATCTCATGGATTATGGGTATCTGATTAGGATGAATGACGCTCTTCCCGTCGAATCCGAGCTGCTTTACGAACCCGGCCTCCCTCCTCAGACCGTCGTCGTCGGATATATTGGGGAACACCGTGTCGAGCGCGTCAACGCCGGCCGCGCGAGCCGCCACCACGATCATGCGCCTGATCCACTCCAGCTCGGTCCCCTCGTTGCCGCGGCTGGTCCTCAGGTCAGCGGCCAAGTCCTCGCCCCCGGGGATTATCGCCGTCACCCTGGGAGACGACGTGGCTATGTCGTAGGCGTTCCACACGCCAAGCGCCGTTTCGAGCAGGCAGAAAATCTCAATGCCGCCAACGGACATTCCCGACTTAGACTCCACGGAGGACAGGTATTCGTCCATATCCTTCACCATCCGCGGGGTCTCGGTCTTGGGGGCGCGTATACCCGATATCCCGCACGGGACCACGGCGGCTATGTCGTCGCGCCAGCAATCCGTCCCGACGCCGTTGATGCGCACCGTCACCTCGCACTCCCCGAAATCCCCTCGTCTCAACACGTCCCGGACCAAAACCCTGGCGGCGTCCTTCTCTCCGGCGCTGACTGAGTCCTCGAGGTCTATTATCAAACCATCGGGCCTGAAGAGATGCCCGCGTAGCAACATGTTCGGGCTGTTGCCCGGAAGATAGAGCATCGTCCTCCTCATGACGCGGGACCGCCCGTAAATCTGAGATACGCGCTCTCCACCCTTGCGCCGAGCACAAGATCGAGAGCGCCGTTGTCCTGGACGTCAACCCTCAAACCGGAGTCCGGCGACACGCCCAGCCCGCTCAAGACATCCCTGACCTTCGCCTCCATCGCGCCCCTGAACCTCGAAGCGCCGCTGCCCGCGACCTCTATCGTCATCGGGCCGTCCGACTGCGTTATCGTCACTCGGCAATCCATGGACTCAACCGTCCCCGCCTGCGCAATTTTCGCGGCAGATCTCTCCACGTCCCGTCCTCCTATCCGCGTAGCTTTCAGAAGTCTAAATATTCTTCGACAATATCGCTATATTTTATTGCGATTTTTTTAAAACAGAAAGAGGGCAAATTTACCCAAATTATTCCAACGTCAGGCATTGCGGATCGTTGGACAACGTTAGAAACACAACACAAACCGGGAGAAATACTGAAAAAACATCAGTCAATATCCTCTCTCGCAAAGGGTATAATCAACGAAGCGGCAAAAATTTTCCCGAAAATGGTGATACGCAATGGCAAGGACGATGGTTTTTATAGATCACATGAATTTTCAAATCGCTCTCAGCGCTTTATACAGCACGGACGCGGCGCCGCGGCTGGACTACAACGAACTGCCGAGGCAGATCGTCGCCCACGCCAACTCCGGCGAACTGATGAAGACCATACTGTTCATACCGAAGCCGGACGACTTCCTGATGCAGGACGAGGGTCTGGAAAAATACTATCTCTGGGCGACGGGGATGAGGGTGCAGAGAAACTTCGACGTCATAGAGGGGGACTACATGGCGCGGCCGACGAAGCTGAACGGCGCGATGAACATCAAGGACGGCGAGAGCTACTACAAAGTCGAAAAGGGCACGGACGTGAACATAGCCATAAACTCGCTGCGCATGGCGTTCTTCAACGCGTACGACGCGGCGGTGTTCGTGAGCGGCGACACCGATTACATGCCAATATACGAGACCCTGAGGATGATGGGGAAGCTGGTCATGATCGCCGTGGTAAAGGGGCAGTACATCGGGCGCCTCATACCGTGCGTGGACGGGTACATCAACCTCGACAGGGCGTTTTTCGAAAAGTGCACGCTGCGCGAAAAATCCGAGAGGCGTCACTCGAAGGGCGCGTGATGCCAATGTTTCCCGTCCCATCCGCCCTCGCCGCGGCCGTTCGAGCGCGGCACGGCGCCCAAGTTGTCGAGTATCCAGTCCGCCGCGCGCCTGGCCTCGTTGAAGCCGTCAAAATCCATGTCAATCTGGCCGCCGAGCGGCGCGAAGGGGGAGAACTCATCCCTCCTGCGCTCGCGCAGCCAGCCCTTGAAATCCACGAGGAGCCCCATCCGCATGAACCTTTTGAAAGTCTGGTCGAAGCGCGACACTCCCCAGAGCGCCTTTCGGGGAAGGAGACCGGACGACACCAAGAGCGAGGTTGCGCCCTGAAGCCTGTTCTTTATGGCTCCCACCCGTTCCGCGCGGAGCAGGATCGCCCTGTGCCCGGCGGTCACGGCCTCGGAGACCGTGTCAACGGAGTCGTCGGTCACGAAGATCTCGTCACATGCCCCCAGCATCGCGGGCACGGGGTTCAGCGGGTCCTCCCTCGCGATCATCAGGAACCTCACATTGGGGCTGTTCGCCGCGATCCTTCGGAGCGCGCTCTCGGCCTCAGCCGACGTGCGTCCGCTCGTGGCTATGTACAGGTCCACGCCGCCGCGCATGGCCTCTTGGAATATCTTCCCCGCCTGCTTGTGTATCCACGCGGCCGAGATGCGGTAATTCCTGTCGTCCCCGCCTATCAGCAACCCCCACCTGCGCTCGCGCGACGGGGGGAACTCGCGCAGAAGCGATTCACCTACGGGACCCAGGTCCTCCCGAACTATGAGGTTTGGCGCCCCGACTGTGGTCATCACATTGGAGACGTCCCTGGGGCAGTCATGCTCCGGCACTATCGCGAAGTCGAACGGCGCCGTGCCTATAACGCTCGGGGTCATGACGGTGACGCAAGTGCACCGCCAGATGTAGCCTAGCGCGATGTTGTAGAACGCGCACATAGTGCCGGCCGACAGCAGTATCAACGACTCGGCGTCCCCCTCCCTGATGCCGCGCTCCAACAGCCATCTGCCGAGTGTGCGTATGACGCTCTCCCCCTCGGCCAAGGACAACCAGTCGCGTGCCTTGCGCCTGTTGCCCTCCAGCAGCTTCGACGCGGCGGCGCGCGCCTTGCGGCGTTTGATTCCCTTGGGCTCCGGTATGCCGAGCTCCAATATCTCCGCGCCGGTGCGCCTGGAGAGCCATGCCGCCACGCCCCTGCTCTGATTTACGTGCCCCCTTATGCCATCGCTCAGGATGACGACGAGCTTCAAGCCCGGGGACGACGGCGCCTCCCGCCGGGACACGCGGACGACCGGGTCGTCCCGATCATCCTCATAAGCCCTGCGCCTTTTTATCCGCCGCTTGACATCGTCCGAGGACATATCTCATCACCACCCCGCAGCGTAAATTATAGCCCATCATAGGCCGTGGTCCGCGCGCGTTCGGAGACTTCGCCGGCTCATTCGGAGTTCGTTGACGGACTCCCACGCGCGGCGCGCGGCGCCGCTTCGCCCGGCGACGTAATCCATGCCGCGCCGCGCGGCTGAGACCCCGTCTCCGCCAAACAACCGAATCATCTCGCGCGCCATCTCGCCGGAATCTCGGACGAGAACCGAGGCACCGATCGCGTCCAGCCTCTCCGTGGGCTCCATGAAGTTCTCCATGTGCGGCCCATGCAGAGTGGGCGTCCCCCAGCTGGCGGGCTCCAGCAAGTTCTGTCCCCCCCTCGGAACCATGCTGCCCCCGACGAAAGCCGCGTCCGCGACTCCGTACAGCTCGAATAGGATCCCTATCTCGTCGACTATCACTATATCGGGCCGCTCCGGGCTGCCTTGCCCGAGCTCGGAGAGGAGCGCGGCACTCCCGAACGAGCGCGTGGTTTCCGCGATTTCGCTGGCCCTGTTGGGGTGCCTCGGGGCGATTACCAGGCGCGCGTCCCGAACCCCGGACGCGGATTTGAATGCCCTGAACGCGTCCAGTACTACGCTCTCCTCGCCCTCGTGCGTGCTGCCCGCGACGAAACAATACGTGCCGCCGCCTAGCCGGAGGCGTTCCCGCGGATCGTTCCCGCTCCTCCGAATCTGATCGTGCCGCTCGATGATGGCATCTATCTTGCAGTCCCCGGCTAATTTGATTTTTTTCAAATCCACGCCCATGGACTCGATACGCCGCGCGTCCTCATCCCCGCGAGCCAGAATCAGGTCGAACAAATCATACGCATCCCTGAGACATTTGCGGAAGAGGCGCGCCCGCGCCGCGGTTCGGTCGGAGACGCGGGCGTTGAGCAGACAGGTCGGCACGCCCCGGGAGCGGAGCTCCGCCAGGATGTTCGGCCAGACCTCCGTCTCCACCGTCACGTAGACGGAGGGCCGTATCGCGTCGCAGGACTTTTTCACTATGGACGGGATGTCCCACGGCGCGTAGATGTGAGACGCCATGCGGTCCCCCATCAGGCGCTTCGCGCTCTCCGCCCCCGTCTCGGTGACGGTTGAGACGAACAGCGCCGCGTCCGGGGACATTTCAGCCGCGTAGGAGACGAACGGGCTCGCGGCCTGCGCCTCGCCGACCGACACGGCGTGCAGCCAGACCGCCGATCCATCAGGAACCCGCCCGAACAGATCCATCTTTTCCGGGGAATATTCTCCGCAACGCTCGCCGAAACCGACGGGGTGGCTTCTTTCCAGACACCGCCGCGCCAGCGGGAATATCACGCTGGAGAGGGCGCGATACGCGCCTAAGACCATGCTCATTCAGGAGACCCCGGACCGCAATATTTCGTGGAGGTGTATCATCCCTATGGGATACCCGTCCTCCACCGCTATGAGAACCGATATCTTTCTTCTCTCCATTATTCTGAGAGCCTCCGTGGCGAGTTTTTCAGGCGCTATGGTGCGGGGCTCTCCCGTCATCCCCGATTCCACCGGAAGGTCCATCGCGCCTATCCCGACGCGCTCCATCAGCCTGCGCAAGTCCCCGTCGGTGAAGATGCCCCGCAAATATCCCCGCTCGTCCACTACCGCGGTGGCGCCATATCCCTTGCTCGTTATCTCGAAGAGAGCGCCCCTGACCGACGAGCCGAGCGGGGTCAGCGGCATTCGCTCCCCGCTCCCCATCAGGTCCGACACCCTGGTGAGCAGGCTGCGGCCGAGAGCTCCCCCCGGATGGTACATGGCGAAATCCTCTGGCTTGAGGCCCTTCAGCGTCGTCGAGATGCCGGCTATGGCATCGCCGACGGACATCTGCACCGACGTGCTGCTCGTCGGGGCGAGACCCAGCGGATCGGCTTCCCTCTCAACCCCTACGTCAAGGACTATGTCGGAGTTTTTCGCGAGGGTGGACGAGGATTTGCCGGTCATGCCTATGACTGACGCGCCTATCCTGCGAAAGTAGGGCAGCAGAGCCAGAACCTCGTCCGTCTCGCCGCTGTTGCTGATAAAAAGCCCCACATCGTCCGGGCAGACCATGCCCAGATCCCCGTGAGACGCCTCGGCGGCGTGCAGAAAGTGCGCAGGGACCCCCAGCGACGCCAGCGTGGCGGCTATCTTGCGCCCCACGTGCCCAGATTTGCCCAGCCCAGAGACGACGACCCGCCCCTTGCACGACGACACCAGCCTCGCCGCGCGCGCCAGATCATCCCCCAAGCGCGCGGCGGCGGCCTCCATGGCGCGGGCCTCGGCCAAAATCACCGCGCGGCCGACGGAGACGAGCTCCTCGTCCGAGTGTGCGGACCCCGCTCCCTCGCGTATCGCGCCCTTCTTTGTCCTCATATTCGCACCGTCCATCACGTATATTCGCCCCTTATTGAAGGCTGATTTATCGTCAAGAGCCTAAAGAGTACCTCGAACCACAGGCAAGACCTCGGGGCTCTGCCACGAACCCCGCAAAGGGTCCAGGGAGCCATCTCCTTGGCGGGTGTGGGCAGAGCCCACGGTTTTGATCCCGCGGTTTGAGGGGGGTAAGCACTCAAATCCAGTCGAGATCGGCGAAACCGGTGTCGAACCTCGACACCCTGTCTATTCGCTCCATCTCGACGAGCAGTTTGTCAACCCGCGCCAGGGGAACCATGTTCGGCCCGTCGCTCTTCGCGCTGTCGGGATTGGGGTGAACCTCCATGAAGACCGCGTCAACCCCAATCGCGAGCGCCGCGCGCGTGAGAGGCCGCACGAAGCGCCTGTCACCCCCGCTGGAGCTCCCCCTGCCTCCAGGGCTCTGAACGCTGTGAGTCGCGTCGAACATCACCGGGACGCCCAGCTCCCTCATGATCGAGAGCGACCTGAAGTCGACCACGAGCCTGTGATAGCCGAACGAACTCCCCCGCTCGCAGAGGATTATCCCGGACGCTCCCGCCTCGCGGCACTTCTCCACGACGGATGCCATGTCCTCCGGCGCGAGGAATTGGGCTTTTTTCACGTTGAGCGGCCTCCCCGTGCGCGCGGCGGCGACCAGAAGATCGGTCTGCCTGCACAGAAACGCCGGTATCTGAAGCATGTCCGCCACCTCCGCGGCCCTTTCCGCCTGACACGGCTCGTGAATGTCGGTGACCACGCGAACCCCGGCGCGCCTCTTGATCTCTCCCAGCCACTCCAGCCCCAGCTCGAGCCCAGGCCCCCTCTCGCTGTGCGCGGACGTCCTGTTGGCTTTGTCGAAGGACGCCTTGAAAATATAGCCGAAACCGCGCTCCTCGCAAGCCCGTTTGAGCTCAGACGCGACGAGCTCCCCAAGCTCCAGCGACTCCAACATGCAGGGGCCGGCTACGATGACCAGCCTGTCCCCCCCAATCCCCAGCGTCACAGCTGTCCTTTTATTATTTTCACCAGTTTGAGAGCCCTGCCTATCATATTTTCCGGCATTCTCCATTCGGCCTCGCGCTCCCCTCCGTTGTTTTCGTCATCGCCGCGCCCCTCGCTCTCCTCGTAAACCCTTTCGCCGCAAGCCGATACACGGCCGTCCCTTGCCTCAAGGCAAAATTTCCGCAAAACGCCGTACAACCTGCACCTGGCATCCCACCCCAGATTCGCGGCGGCGTACTCAACCACCCTGTCGAGAGCCCCCGAGCCGCCGAGGAGCCGCATCCCAGCCTGTGACATCTCCTCGCGCCTCGCCGGGTCCGAAAGTAAATCCATGGCCGCCTCGGCTAAGGCATCCGGCTTTGGCGCAACCAAGACCTCGGACTCGCGCAATAACTTCTTCTGAACGATCTTGCTCCGCTCAATTATGGATAGCACCGGGACGCCCAGGCCGGCGGAGACCTGATTCGCCGTGCCTCCAAGGCCAATCAGCAGGTCCGCCCCGCGCGCCGCCGGCGCCAGAGGACCGGAGTATATGAAGATTTTCGCGAGTCCCACCGCGAGCCCTCCATCACCATCGAACTTGTAGGGCACGTTCTCGAATAGCGGTTTTTTCTCGAGCGTGGGGGCGAGCACGAGGACGTAGCCGCACGTCACCCTCTGGGACATCAGGGCAACGGCGTCGAGCAGCAGCGCCGCGTCTTCGTATGCCCTCGGCCTGCTGCCGGGCAGCAGCATTATGTGCGGGCGCTCCAAGCCCCTCCACGGGTCGGAGCCAGCGTCGAACTCCACAGCCAGGTCCATGAGGGGGTTGCCGTGAAAGACCGCGTCGATCCGCGTTCTCCCGAGATCCTCCGCGGTCTCGGCATCCCTCGTCCACACCCTTCTCGCTCGCTCCCGCATGAGCAATCGCTCCGCGAGCCAGTGCCCCCGCAGCTTGACGCTCTTCGCGGTGGCGATGAGGACGGGCGTCAGCCCCTGGCCCCACAGTGTGTGCGCCAGGAGATAGACGTCCCCGACGCATATGGGCGTGCGAAATTTGCCGCGCATCGACCTCCACGCCGCGATCTGGCGCTTCATCAGGCCCACGAGACCGTGCCTGACGTCCCCTATCAGCGCCTTGACGGAGTACTTCACTATGCCTCCGCTGGGCATGTCCGCCGGAGGGGAGACCACTGGTATGCCTCTGTCCCTATACTCCTTCCCGTCGCCTACCAGCGAGAACGCCGATACCCGGGCGAGCGGGAATCGGTCCCTCAGCCTGCGGGCGAGCAGCGCGCCGACAGAGTCCTCCCCGTACCCATTGGACGTGACCACGAGCTCCGGCTTGAGCTTTTGCGACACGGCCCGCCAGAAGCGATCGTCCTCGTCGATCGACACCGCGATGCTGGGAATATAGACCGGCAGGAGGAAACACGGATTCTCGGGCATATTCTGAATATCCTTCTCAGTGCATATCAAGCCCGTCGCGCCATGCGCGCCCGCCAGCCTCTCCAGCTCGTCGACGTCCCTCCACGTGAACCGGTGGTGGTCCCTGTAGGCGCGGTTGGCCGCGACGTCCATACCCATGTCGAGCAGAGACCTGTGAAAGCTGTGCGAGTTGCCTATGGCGGAGAAAGCCACGAAACGGCCCTCGGGTTTTGTCCGCCCGCCCTCGCCATCGAAGGCCCCGAGGACCCCGTCCGACATCTCCAGCCACGACTCCAGGCGGACGCGGGATGTGAATATGCTCTCGGGCGGCGCCCAGCGCGACAATTGAAGCCTTATCCCCTCCACGGACTCCGCCGAAGCCTGCTCCACCTTAGTCAATATTACGATATCAGCGCGCAGGAGGGCATCGGGATGCTCGCGCAGGATCCCAGCGGGGAACAGCCTGCCGTTCCCGAAGGGACACGTGGCATCTATCAGGACCATGTCGAGGTCGCGCCCCATGCGCCTGTGCTGGAAGGCGTCGTCGGCCACCGCGACGTCGGCTCCCAGCTCGTGAAGCAACCGGACGCCGTCGTGCCTGTCGCGCGACACGACCACCTTTGCGTCGGGGAGCCGCGACGCGAGCATCAGAGGCTCATCCCCCGTCACGGAGCGATCCCAGCTCGCCGCGTCCCGCCCGATCCACATAGCGCCGGTCGTCTCACCGGTGTAGCCCCTGCTCACGATTCCCACGGACAGTCCGAGACTCATCAGCCTCCTGGACAGCATCTCGACCATCGGCGTCTTGTTCGTGCCGCCGTTGCACAAGTTGCCGACGCTGACCACCGGCAGCGGGGGGTCCATACTGGGGAATACTCCCCTGTCGTAGAAGGCGTTTCTGGCGTCTATAAAGGGACGCGACAAAGCCCCGACGACGTTCAGCATCGCCCAGGGGGAGAGCCCGGACGATTCTCCCCTCGCGTACCTGATGTAGCTGCCGAAGATGTCAGGCACCCTCGCCGCCCCCCTGAAGCTGATACAAGTTGTAGTAGTGCCCGCGCTTCATTACAAGCTCTTCGTGGTTTCCCTCCTCGACAATTTTCCCCTCCGAGATCACGATGATCCTGTCCGCCTCTCGGATGGCCGACAGCCTGTGGGCTATCGCCAAAGAGGTCCTTCCCTTCATTGCCTCGTTCATGGCTCCCTGCACCTGAGACTCAACCAGGGCGTCGAGTGACGATGTGGCCTCGTCCATCAGCAGGATGGCGGGGTTTCGGATTATCGCCCTGGCAATCGCGACCCGCTGGCGCTGCCCTCCCGACAGGGTGACTCCGCGCTCACCCACCCCCGTGCCGTATCCGTCGGGCAGCGACGAGATGAAGTCGTCGATGCCAGCGGCCCTGGCCGCTGATTTTATTTCATCCATGGAACAGCCGTCCAGGCCGTATGAAATATTATACGCCATCGACCCCTTCATGAGAACGGGATCCTGCGGCACGACCCCGACGCGCCGCCTGTAGCTCGTCACGTCCAGATCCCTCAGATCGGTGCCGTCGATCAATATCCTTCCGTGCGACGGGTCGTAAAAGCGCAGTATCAGATCCGCGATGGTAGATTTACCAGAGCCGGTCTCGCCGACTATGGCTATTCGCTGCCCCGGCTCTATGTCGAAACTTATCCCCTCGAGCACCCATCGCTCGCCCTCGTAAGCGAACCAAACGTCCTCGAAAGTTATCCTCCCCTTCACATCGGCCAGGAGGACGGGCGACGGCGACGGCAGGACCTCGCCTCGCTCGTCGAGTATCTCGAAGACGCGCTCCGCCGACGGGACGCCCTGCTGAATCGAGCTTATGACCTTGGAGATGACCCGCACTGGCTGAACTATGAGGCCTATGTAGGTGAGGAAAGTTATCAGCTCTCCCGTTGAGAGCCTCCCCTCTATCACGCTGTGCCCGCCGAGCAGGAGTATAAGCGCCATCGCGGAAAAGAGCACCGCCTCGACGAATCCGTCCAGCACCCCCCGCGTCCGAGCGCCGCGGATTATGGCATCGAAGTGGCTCCTGCTCTGAGCGTTGAATCGATCGTACTCCATCTTTTCCGTGGCGAAGGCGCGCACTATCCTGATGGAGGACAGCGCCTCCTGCGCGATGGCGGACAGCTGGGCGAGCTGTTCCTGTATGCGCCATCCGACTATCCGCAGCTTCGCCGATGCCCTGTCGATGGCTAACGCCGCTATAGGCAGTATCGCGCAGGCGCAGAGCGTCAGCCGCCAGTTGATGAAGAACATGAAGCCCAGTATGCCCGCCAGCGCTATGCCCTGGCTCACCAGGTCCACCACGACGGAAGCCAGGATGCTCTGGAGCGTGGAGACGTCGTTCGTGATGCGCGACATGAACTCCCCCATGCGCCTCCTGTAGAGGACGCAAAGCGACAGCCTCTGCGTCTTGTCGTACAGCTCCAGCCTAATGTCCATTATCACGTTCTGCCCCACCCATGCCATCAGATACCCGTGGCAGTAGGAGAATACGGCCTTGAGGACCGATATGAGCACCATGCCCCCAGCCACGAGCGCAAGCACCCTCAGCCTGCTCTCGCGGGCGCCCTTCTCGTTGGCGAGCACGTCGTCGACGATGTACTTTATCATCCACGGAGGTATGACCGAGAGCGCCGATGAAACGACCATGCATACGACGGCCGGGATGAGGCGCGACTTATACGGCATGCAGTAGTCGAGCAATCTCAGGTAGGGCTTGAAATCGCCTGGCGAGAGTTTCATCACATGGACTCCATTATCTGATCCGCCCAAAAACCGTATGCCCCGCCGCCACCCATGAGCGCCGCGAGATCATCCATCCTCCCGGTCATTTTTTCCCTCGCGCCCGGATCCATGTCGAGCCACCTGCGCATCTCCCTCTCCGCGTTCTCGGCGTTTACGTCCCCCTGTATTAGCTCAGGGTAGAATACCTCTCCCGCCAAAAGATTGGGGATGGCGAAACGCACCCCCTTGAGCAGCATCTTGCCTATCAGCGCGGAGAGGGGCCTCACCTTGTACATCACCACCATATACCGTCTGAGCAGAAGCGCCTGCGCGGTGGCTGTCCCGCTGGATCCGGCCACTACACTCGATGCGGCCATTATGTCCCTGCCCGGCCCGTCGTGGTAGTTGTGGGAATCCCTTTCAACGTTCGACATCAGATATTCCCTGGCCCTCCCGGAAAGCCCGGGGGCTACGGAGAACACCGGCCGGCATCCGCCGTTCGACAGCCTCGATGCGAGCTCCGACAGCGTTGGATAGAGCGCCTTTATCTCGCCTAACCTGCTCCCCGGCAGGAGGGCCGCCAGCACGTCCCCGCGCTCAGGCGCGTTCGGTCCCTCGATGCGCGGCAGGGGCGCGTCCGGGCCGTAGTTCCATCCACGGGAATCCTCCACCAAGGGATGCCCCGCCCAGCGGCTGTCGCACCCCTTCGACAGAAGGTACTCGTGCTCGAACTTAAAGAGCGGAAGGCAGATGTCAACGTGCTTGGCGAGGTCGGCCGCCCTGTATTTTCTCCAAGCCCACACCGCAGGCGGCGAGATGTAAAAGATCTTCCCCCGATAACCACACCGCCGCAGCCTCCTTATCAGGGGCAGATGAAAATCGGGGCTGTCGACGACCGCCATCGCGTCGGGCCGGCGCTCCATGACGTTCCCGCAGATCTCCCCCATCAGCCTCAGAATATCGGCCAGCGAACTGAATACCTCGGCCACCCCCATAACGTGAAGGCGCTCGTTGTTCCAGAGGGCCTCGAAACCCGCCTCCCTGCTCTCCGCACCACAGAGACCGTATATGCCGCCGCAAAAGCCCCTCTCCTTGAGCAGGGTCCCCAGGCGCGCGGCGTAGTGGTCGCCGGAGACCTCTCCGGCGCTCACGAACAATGTTCCGCCGCGGCGCTTCAATAATCTATTCCCACCACTGACAGGTCGTGCTCCGCCGCCTCCGCCGCGAATTTTTCAGGGGAAAGGACCAGCGTCCACCCCGACTGGACGGCGAGGCACGTCAAGCCCGCTTTTTTCATCAACGAGAGCGTCTTGGGGCCGACCACGGGTATGTCGAACCTTGGATCCTGCCCCTGCCTCATCATTTTTACCAGAACTCCCCTTCTGCAGAGCGAGCCCGCCCGAAGTATGGCGGCGTCGGTCCCCTCCATGGCCTCGACCGCGACCACCGCCCTGCCGTTCACAATGACGCTCTGGCCGAACGAGAGCGGGATCACGGCCTTGGCGATGCCTATCCCGTACTCTACGTCGGCACTCTCCTCGTCGCTCGGCGCTCTCCCGGCGATCGGCCCAGGCTTGGCAAGCAGGTCGCTCAGAATATCCGTGTACCCTATGACCTCGAAACCGGATTTCTCGAAAAAATCCACTATGCGCCCGAGAAGAGCATGGTCATCCCTGGTCTTGAGGGACGCTATCAATTGCCTGGCCGCATCGTCCATCATCTCGGGGCGAAACATCAGAGTCTTCGAAACAAGGCCGGCCAGCATTATCTGCCTTACGCCGCGCGAGGCCATGTCCCTCAGCGCGGAGGCCATATCGGCACGGAACACGGGTATGACGTCGTCAGCGTAGGAAGTTAGCGAGCCGCTGTCCTCCCTCATGCTGTAAATGAGGGGCTTCTCCCCCTTGAGCGCCATCCTTCGCGCCATCTCCTCCGGCAGATCTCCCTCGCCCGCTATCAAGGCAACGGCCATATAACCATCTCCCAACGCACAAGAAAATATTTATAACACCAATTTTTGCAATCATACCGTCTACCCGAGCCTGTTGGCCCGCCTGATCAGCAGTGAGCCGATCGCCAGAAAAACCGCGTTCGGCGTCCAGGCCGCGAGCGCCGCCGGCATGAAGCCAGCCTCGCCCAGGGATTTGCAGAAGGACATTATGACGTAATAGCAGAACACTATCACCACCGAGAGGCCGAGTCCCATGCCAGAGCTGGATCTCTGCGGCCTGCTGCCCACCGCCGCGCCAACTAAGACCAGGACCACGCTGGCCCAGGGGACAGCGATGCGGAGGTTTAAGAGCATCCGGAGTTTCCCGGTGTCGTTACCCTGCTTATTGGAGTTCTCGATTGTGAGGCGCAGTTCCTTCAGGCTCATCTCCTCCGGCTTGGACGCGCCGGCGCCTATGTCGGACGGAGCCATGCCGAGGTTGAGCTTCTGCCTGTCGAAGCTGAACAGCAGGCTCACGGATTCGTCGCCCGACACCTCGAACACCTGCCCGTTCATGAGCCACCACGTCGCGTTCTCCCACCTGCCGGACGGGGCGGAGACGAGCCTGCGGATTTTTCCGCCGTCGAACTCCTGCACGAGTATGTCGTTCATATCGCCAGACCTGGGAAGCACCTCCCGCACGTATATGACCCGGCGCAGCGACCCCTCCGATTCCTCGCGGATGAACACGTTCTCCTTGAACACCGGCGGGACCTTCCTGTAGACCTCGTAGCGCAGCACGTTGGCCGCCGCGCGTTCGCTCAAAGGGACTATCGTCTCGTTCATGACGAAGGTGAATACGGAGACTAACACGCCAGCCGCGGCGAGCGGCCTGACTATGCGCCCGAACGAAACGCCCGCGGCTTTGAGGGCCACCAGCTCCGAGTTGGCCGACATGCCGCCGAAGCCCAGGAGCGACGCCAAAAGACAGCTCATCGGCATGGTCATGGCGACGACGCTCGGGAGCGAATAGAGGAACAGCCTCATGACAACAGCGAACGGCACACCTCTCTGAATGACCAGGTCGGCGAGCCGGAAGAGCAAGTTGCCCGCCACGAGTATGACCGTGAAGGACATGATGCCAAACATAAAGGGCGCCAGCATCTGTTCCAGGATGAATCGATCCAGTATGAGGCCGCCGAACGATAATCTTCGTCCCGGCACGCGCGCCCTCACCGCGCGGAGTTCGCGCGCAGCACGCGGTCCGCAACCTCCCGAACCGCCCCCTCGCCTCCGCGCGCCGAGGTGATCACGTCTGCGGCCGACAGGACATCGTCATGCGCGTCGGCGACGGCTACCCCCAGCCCCGACCACTCGATGCACGGGACATCCCGCAGATCATCGCCTATGAAAGCCACCTCCGACCGCGCCACGCCGAGTTCCCGCGCCATAGTTTCGAGATCGGTCAGCTTGTCGCCAGTACCGTTGACGACCAGGGTCACCCCGAGGTCACGAGCCCTGCGGTCCGTCGCGCCGGAGGCTCTTCCGCTTATAAAGGCGACACGCACCCCCGACTTCATCAACGCCTCTATGCCGTATCCGTCGCGAACGTGGAAGCGCTTGAACTCCCCGCCGGCATCGTCCATGTATATTCCGCCGTCAGTCAGCGTCCCGTCTACATCCATGGCGACAAGGCGGATCATCCCCTACTCCTCCTCCTCCTCCGGCTCGCGCGCGAGCTTGGTCCTGCCGCCTCGCCACTGAAAGAGCCCCCTCCGAGTCGACTTGGCGAACGCCACTATCTCGCGCGCGAACACGTCATCGGGAAATCGCTCCTCGATCATGGCCAAGGCCTCCCTGTGCCTGAACCGCCTGTCGAAAAGCATCCTGTATATGTTCTTTATGTGCGTGCGCTGCTCCTGTGTGAAGCCCCTTCTGCGAAGGCCCACGGTGTTGAGCCCGTATATGTACGCCGGGTTGCCGTCAACCAGCGAATACGGGGGGATGTCCTTTATGGCCTTGGTCATTCCCCCTATCATGGCGTAAGATCCGACTCGCACGAACTGATGGAACCCGCTCAACCCCCCCACGACCACGTAGTCGCCGATCTGGACGTGTCCGGAGAAGCCAGTCTTGCTCGTGACGGTGCAGTATTTTCCCATGCGAACGTTGTGCCCGAGGTGACAGCCCTCCATGATCAGGCACCCCTGACCCACCACGGTCTCGCAGTCCTCCCCGGTCGCCCTGTGTATCGTCACGTTCTCCCGGATTATGACGTCATCCCCGATGCGGACGTATGACCTCTCCTGCCCAAAGTCGTGGTCCTGTGGATCCTGGCCTATCACGGCGTTCTCGAAAATGTGACAGTTGCGCCCTATATCCGCCCAGGATGTCACGCGCGCGAACGACTCTATAATCGTCCCGCCGCCGATTTTCGCGTTTGCGTCGACGACAGAGTAAGGGCCTACCCTGACGCCGCCGCCAAGCTCCGCATCCGGGGAGACCAGCGCCGTTGGATGGATTGCCGCGCCCATGGACATGACGTCAATCTTCCTCTTCCCTCGCCGCCCCGCCCGGGATGCTCATGAAGCCGAGCACGGCCTCGGCCGCTACCTCTCCATCCACGGTCCCGACGAACCTCATCTTTCCGACCTTTCCCCGAAACCTGATCAGCGTAGCCTCGGTCCTCAACTGGTCGCCGGGGACAACCGGCTTCCTGAACTTGGCCTCGTAAACGGAGGTGAGGAACACCGTCGATCGCCCTCCGGAGGCCCTGTTTCGCTCCTCCTGCGCCACGGCCATCATGACGCAGCCAACCTGCCCCATGGCCTCGAGGATGAGCACTCCCGGCATCACCGGCTCGTCCGGGAAGTGACCGATGAAGAAGGGCTCGTTCATGGAGACATTCTTGATCCCGACGATTCTCTTCGTCTCTCCATCCATGTCTAGTTCCACGATGCGGTCCACGAGCAAAAACGGATACCTGTGCGGCAGGAACTCCTTTATTCTCTTGATATCGTACAGGCACTTGCACCTCGGTTCCTTGACGTCGTCAGCCATTGCCATTCCCCCTACTCGTCATTTGTCCCGGCCAAGCCCCTGAGTCTGAGGGCCAGCTTCGCGTGAAGCCAGTGCCCTCCGCACACACAGACGTAGTGCGCCCGGACGATTCCGCCAGCCGCGGCGAGGTCGCCGAGAAGATCCGCGATCTTGTGAGCGGCGCACTCGGACTCTATTTTATATCCGACCGTGTTGAGCGGACCGCCGTCCCCGATTATCATGACGTTATCCAGGTTTCCCCCGAGGCCGAGGCCGGACTTCTGGAGCTCCTCCACCTCGGATAGGAGCCCGAACGTCCGCGCCGGGGCGATCTCGCTCATGAACGTGTCCTCGTTTACGACGACGTCCTTCATCTCGGTGCCGATCGCGGTGCCGGGATAGTCTATCACGTAAGTCACCCTCAGCTCATCGGACGGAATGGCGGTTATGCTGGATTTCCCCGAGTCGATGCACACCGGGACGCCAAGCGGCGCAAAGACGCGCCTTTCATTCTTGATCGCGAAGCCCGTATCCAGAATCCCCCTGGCGAAGGGCAGGGCGCTGCCGTCAAGGATGGGCACCTCCGCGCCGTCCGCCTCTATAAGAACGTCATCAAGGCCCACGCCCGCGACGGCCGCCAGCATATGCTCGACCGTCCTCAAAATCCTGCCGTTCGGAAACAGCAGCTCCGTGTTTCTTCGGGATTCGACGCTGGCCGCCTCCTCTATGCGATAACTCGTTTCTCCAAACTTGAAGCGGATGCCGCTCCCGTCGAGCAATGGACTCATCCTGACCGACGACCGCTCCCCCGAATGAATCCCAACTCCCTCGAAGAGCAGCTCCCCTCCGATGGTTCTCCTGCTCGTAACCAACTAGATATCCCCCTCGCAAACCCCTGCCGCCATGTTCCCAATGAACCTCTCTATCCTTTTCAACCGCTCGCCGTAGTCCCTGGCCCGCCTCAGCGAGGCCTGAAACCTCTTTTCCGCCATATGTTCCTGCGCGGGGAAACCCGACACGGTCAACCCGCTCTTCAGGTCCTTCGTCACCCCCGACCTGCCCGCGACCGTCACGTCGTCGCCCACGGTGACGTGGTCAGCTATACCGGACATACCGGCGACGAGGACTCGCCTGCCCAGTTTCGAACTGCCCCCGAGCGGTGTGAAACCGACCATCATACAATCCGGGCCAACTTCGCAATTATGGGCGATGTGGACGTGAACCCCCAGCTTCGTTCTGTCGCCTATCCTCGTGACGCCAAAGGTCGCCCTGTCTATGGTGCTGTTGGCCCCTATTTCGACGTCATCGCCTATCAAGACGGTCCCTATCTGCGGGATTTTCTCCCATTTCCCGTCCTGGCCCGGCACGAAGCCGAAGCCGTCACACCCTATCACCGCACCCGAGTGTATCAGCGTCCTCCTGCCTATCTCAACGAAATCCTGAATGGAGACGAACGCTTCAATGCGCGTGTCGTCCCCAACAACCGCGTTTTTGCCGATGAACACGTTGGCCTGCAGGACCACTCTTCCGCCTATGACAGCCCCTTCGGATATGACGCAGCCCGGCCCGATGAAGCAATCCTCCCCTATCGCGCTGTTTTCATGGACGAAAGCCCGAGGATGTACGCATGGCTCGTCAGAGATCCTTCTGTCGAACAGGGGAAGGAGGTTCACTAGGGCCTCCCTCGGATGGTCCATCTCGACTCCGTCGCGGCTCCTTACCGAACCCGTCTCAGCGAGGACGGGCACATCCCCGGGGATCCGCTCCAACGCGCCTCTGTCCCAGACTACGCACAGCTTGTCTGCTTGCGGCTCGTCAGGCGCGCACAAACCGCATATTCGCCTCTCCCCGTCCCCGATCAAGGCCCCCCCCGTAATCTCGGCTACCCTAGCGATAGAGATGCCCTCCATTTTTCCGCCCCCATCCCAATTCATTCGTCAAAGGTTCACGAGTGCGCGCACGTTCCAAGGGTCCCCGAACCTGGAGTCGTAATGCAGTTCTATGGATAAAAAGTCGTTGACGCGCACACCCAAAGCGGCGTTTACGTCGTCCCGCCCGCTGTAGCGCAGCCACGCGTACGGGCGCCTCACCCGCCCGTCCAGAGCGGCCTTGCCCCACCAGGTGCCGTCCGCGCTGCTCCACTCCCCTCCGAGCCACAGGTTCCGCATCACAGGCCACCTCATCCCGAGCCGTGTCTCCAAATTCCAGCTGTCCATTTGAACCATGAGCTCCGCGTACATCTCCATGTCCTCTCGGGGAAAGATCCGGACGCGTCTGCCGAAGTGCAGCCCCGCCTCAGGATAACGGTCGCGCGTCCCGGCGTATATCGACATCCACACCCACGCGGAGTACCGCCTGCTCTCCAGCTCTATATCCAGCGTAGACACCGAACCGACGGCCACGCCGACGTTCGGCTCGGCGTGCGCCTTTTTGACGAGATATTCGTCCGCGAGTATCTCCTTGCTGAGCGCCGCCAGATCATCCTTGTGCCGGTCGAGCCACGGTACTGGGATGCCTATCACCGGCGCGAACCCCTTGACGATATCGTCCTTGAGGTTCGAGTGAAGCATAACCGGTATGGACGAGGAATTTATCTTTGACGTGACGGCGAGCGTCAACGGCTGGTCCGGAGTGAACGAGACCTCCAACGCCACTTGCCCGTCCGCCCTGTTTCGAACCATAAGGGACACCCTCCAGCCCGGTATGCGTTCCGCGCCGATGCGCTCGATGGTCTCCTTGAGGTCTATGTCGCCCCACGACAGGGCCTCTATGGGGACGCCCCTCATAAGGCTCGCTATCTCGTCGGACATCCCCTCCGTGTCTGACCTGAACCACGAGTCCACCGGGGCGCTCAAGTTGGGGGCCGCGACGGATACGCCCCAATCGACGGGCAGGCCCTCCATCTGGAGGCTTATTCGCACGATGCCGCCCGATTCGAACGTTATCGCCCTCACCGAATATCCCAAGAGCAGCCTGTTGGCCACGACGCGAAGCAACTCCTCCTTGACGTGAACGGGCTCCTCGTTCGGTATGTGCTCGTACACGGCGTTCAGGCTGCGCTCGGCGCCTAAAGTCAGCCAGCCGTTCAGCCCCTCGACCGCGACGGAGGCGGAAGCGCGCGCTGAGGCGGCCTCGAACGCGATAAAAACAAACAGAGCCGCGACAGCCCTGACTGCCGCAACTCCAAATGCATATGCGCCTGGAGGCGCCGCGTCAGAACATCTCGCCAAAGCCGAAGTGCACCCTCGATTCCTCGTCGCCCTGCGCAAAATCCAGCCTCAGGTTGCCTATCGGGGTGCGCACCCGAACGCCTATCCCGTACGCGTCGGCCATGTCGCCGAAGTCGATCTTCTCGCCGGCGTTGGTGTCCCACGTCCGGCCTATGTCGTAGAAGAACACGAGCGAGGCCGTCCTGTGAACCGGCAGGCGCAGCTCCGTGTTCAGCAGGAACATCTGGCCGCCCCTGAACCGTTTGTCCTCATAGCCCCGAAGGGTGCTGTCCCCGCCCAGTGTGTAGTCGACGGCCCAGGGGAGATATCCTTCGGAGTCCCCTATGATCATTCGGGCCGCTATGATCGGCGGCACGTCGTCAACGGTGAAGTTCCTCTCGAACAAATTCGTCAGGAAGTTCATCGGCGTGTAATATTTGGCCTCCAACCAGTATTTCCAGTAGGACCACTCGCCGCCGAAGCCGTCAAGGCCCTTCTCGACTATTATGGACTCGGTGTCGCCCTTGGGATACGGCGAGTACTCGTCCATGTTGCCGCGCGTAACTCTGGCCGACACCATGAGGTTCTTGCCACTCTCCATCTCCTCGAGCTGTATCTGGGTCAGGTTCGCGTTCGAGCGCGCGTCTATGTCGATGTTCTGCCACTCTGTCGTGATGAACCAGCTCAGCTTCGAGCGCGCGCTGAATTTGCGCCCAAGGCCCACATACGCCCCGACCCTGTCCTCGTCGTACTCGAACTGGAAGAGGTCGTCGTCGTAGTAGCCCAGGTTCTTCCACATCCTCTTGTACGCTCCGGCCCGCCACGCGAAGACCTTGTGGTCCATGTACGGCTGCTCCAGCGTCAGCCAGTACTGCTCCCTGTCCCCTACGTCGAATCCGATGCCAACGCTCTCGCCCCTGCCGCGCCAGTTGTTGTCGCTGTACGAGAGCCCGCCGCTGAAGCCGCTCTGCGTCCCGTAGCCTACGGATACCCCTATGCGCGCCGTCTTCGCCTCCGCGACGGTCAGAATGAGGTTCACCGCGTCCTCCGTATCCCCCGGCTCGAAGCCGACGTTGACGTCCTCGAAGTAGCCCAAGCCCTGAAGTTTGTTCAGCGTGTAACGGAGCTTCGTGGAGTTGAAGAGATCCCCCTTCTCCAGCCGAAGCTGGCGGGAGATCACGTAGGTCTTGGTCCTCTTGTTCCCCTGGATTACGATGTCCCCGATCCTCGGTTCCATGATGTAGACGTTGACGACCCGGCCCTCTATCTTGACGTCGTTGACTCGCGCCATGACGTACCCGTCCTGCTGATACTTCTCCTTGATCCTCTGGAGGTCGTTGCGGAAGAACACCCTGTTGAATATCATCCCGGGCTTCGTGAAGCAGATCTCCCTCAGCTTCTCCTCGGAGTACGTCTCGTTTCCAAAGAAGCGGATGTCCTCTATCGTGGGGTTCTCCGTCACCATGAATATCACGTGCGCGCCGTCTATCTCGTCGACGATCCTGTAGTCCGCGTTGGAGAAGAAACCCTGCTCGAATATCGCGTCGGCGTCCCTGGAAAGGCGGTTCTGATCCAACGGGGACCCGGCCTGCGACGTGACGACCGAGAGTATGTGGCTGGACACCACTTGGGAATTGCCCTCCACCGACACGGAGAGGATGGGGGGCGACTGCGCGCCTGGGCGCCCGTCCCTTGGACGGTCACCCAAGCTCTGGGGCCTGGGTTCGTTCAGAGGCACATCGGACTCGGCCACGCCCTCCATATCTATCTCGACTGTGCCTCGGCTCTGCCCCGGCTCTCCTATGACCACGGGAACGCCTCCAACCTCGCCCGCGTTCGGCTCGGCGGCTGAACCCGTCCCAGCCCATAACGCGGCCCACATCGGCGCCGCGATCAGCCCCATCGACAGGAACCTGCGGAACCTCGGTCCAAACGCCGCGCCCATTCCCAAAGACTTCAAGCACAAAACCAACCATCTCCCCAATTTTTGATATAGCGACCAGCTACAAACCAGCCCCTGCGAAGCTATGGGTCATTTGACGACAGTTATGGCTGGTTCCGAAACCCTGAGAGCCCGCTGTCCAACCTGAATCAGGGATATGACGTCCTCCACCGACGGGTGGATGTCGGCTTTGCCGGGGACCGCGCCCTCTTCAGGTTCCTCGGCGCCGGCGGCCCCAGGAGCCCCGCCCCGGGTTTCAGCCGGCCCCTCCGCCGCGCGCGGCGGAGGGGCCGCCATCGCCGCGCCCGCCGCGAGAGGAGCGGCGACGGCCGTTTTTTCGGGCAGCTCGACCGAGACGACCACCCTGCCCCTGTTAGCGCTGCTCAGATTCTCCCTGAGCGCGTTCAAAATCTCCGCCTCGCTGCTAGAGAGAATCTCTATGGAGTAGTCTCCGGCGCGGACGCCGTGACCTCCGTCGATCTCCATCGATAGGGGGAATACGGCGGACAGGACGATGGCCGTCGCCGCAAACGCCACGCGAAACCAGAAGAAGCACGACGACGCCAGCTTTCTCGGCGCTCGCTCGATCGAGGCGGCCTCAGCGGCGCGCCACAGCTCGCCGTGAATTTCCCTCGTCTCGGCCTCCATGCACTCTATCTCCATGAGAGCCGATCCCCACGAGCCGCTCCCGCACGCGGCGACGCATCGCTTCAGCCAGCGCTCTATCCTCGCGAAACGCTTCTCCAGATATTTGCCGTCACCGCTCTCCATCAACCGCACACCTCCAGGACCGCGAAAAAATCAAGCCCTCGCGCCATACCTCAAACCGCGGGCGCTGCCCGCACCCGGCAGGGAACTAGTTCCCCGCGCCCTTTCTATTTTTTGTTTTCACCCCGCGGGTGAAAACAAAAAATAGAAAGGGGCCAACGGGACTTAAACCAGCCTCCCCAAAAATTCTCACGCTTCAGGCGTCGGAAGTGGCGTCCCCTTTAAGGAACCAATTTTTGAGCCGCGCGACGGCCCTCCTCTGCAACCTGTAGATGTGGCTGATTCCCACTCCCTGCTCGCGGGCCACGTCGCCGGCCCGCCGCCCGTCGATTATCATCGACCGCACGATCTCCCTCTCACGGCGAGGCAGGCTGTTAAACCCGTCGTTGAGCGCGAGCGCCCACTCCATGTTGTCGAGGTCGGCAGCGAAGGAGTCGGGGGATTCGAGATACTCCTCCTCGACCGGCAACGGCGCCCTGGCCTCCGAGCGCTGGAGGAAATTCGCCATTCGGCCCCTCACCTTGTAGTACGCGTATGTTATGAATTTGTTGTTGCGGGCCAATTCGAAATTGTCCACAGCGGAAATCAACCCCACCATGCCCTCCTGTATCAGGTCGGGGTACGAGCTGTAAGGGACTCTGAATTTTTTGGCGAGCCAGAAGACCATGGGCCTGTACGCCAAGATCAGCTTCTCCCTGCTCTCCTCGTCGCCGTCGCGCAGCTTCCCCCAAAGCGCCCTCTCCGTGTCCCGATCCAAGGACGAACCGCCAGTCACTTCACTCAATGGCATTGCCTCCTACCCGCATAAGGGCTGAATCGCCGCCGGGGAGGGGGCCAAAGGCCGGAGGCCTCTCCCCGCTGGCCGCCGTAAGATTTTACCATATTATCATAACGGGAGGCGTAATAGCCCCCTCTGTTTGAAATTACACATGGAAAACCAACCGCGCGATATCCCGCTCGCTCATCCTCGTGTGGTGCGTGTCGTTGAGCGTCAGCAGCGACGGATGGGAGCCCCAGAAGTCCAGCACCGTCAAGGAGCAGTTGTCGAGCCTCATCATCCACATCAGGTCGATG
Source organism: Synergistaceae bacterium (assembly GCA_031269245.1). Taxonomy (GTDB): domain Bacteria; phylum Synergistota; class Synergistia; order Synergistales; family Synergistaceae; genus JAIRKI01. The sequence goes on from JAISZL010000050.1 coordinate 28,077, forward strand.
TCCGAGACGTTCATCATGGACGCGAGCAGCGAGCGCAATATGGCCCCGTGCGCGACTATGAAGGTCACGCCGCCCGGGACGCCCCGCCTCACTATGTCATCCGCCGCGCCGCGCGACCTCTCGATGATTTCGCCGATCGACTCGCCGCCGTCCGGGGTCACCGAAAAAGGAGCCAACCGCCATCTCCCGTATGTGTCAGGATAGCGCTTCGACACCTCGGAGAACGTCAGGCCCTCCCAACATCCGAAGGAGATCTCGCGCAGGTCGTCCATCGTCTCTATGGGAGCGCTGCCCGAGTTCAGCCTCATTATCTCCTCCGCCGTGCGCAGGGCGCGCGCCAGAGGGCTGGATACGACCCTCGTCGGCTCGGTCTTAGCCAGCCTGAGCCCGAGGCGCCGCGCCTGTTCGAGGCCAAATTCGTTCAGCTCGACGTCCGAGAGGCCCTGATACCTGAAATTTTTGTTCCAGTCCGTCTCGCCGTGTCTTATGAAAAAAATTCTGTGGTTCTCCCGCGTATTTTCAGCCTTCGAGCGCAATAACTCTTTCTTTTTTCTCGACATATAACCGCTGATCCTCTTTCATTATTTTTGTTTGAATTATATTATCAAATATATGGTATCATTTATAATGGAATGGAGCAACAGCGCCATGCGTGTCCGCGTACCGGCGGGCCGATGTGTTTTCGCGGGACGCGCGTTTGCCCCTTCAGGCGGGTTCAAGACAAGCCGAAATATGTATTATAATCATAATCAATTGCGCCATTCGATTGGAGGTTGTAACAGTTATGTCCGATTCTCTATTCCAAATATCCGGCATCAGCAGCGGGATACCGTGGGACGAAATGATAACGAAGACGATAGAGGCCGCCAGCAAGCCTAAGACTCAGTGGCAGAACAGCATAGACACGCTCGAGGTAAAAAAGACGCTCTATCAGCAGCTGCAGAGCAAACTGAACAGCCTGCGCACCAAGATGACCAGCCTCAGGCTCCCGGACGCCTATAAGAAAAAGACGGCCGAGTTCACGGTGTTCAGCCCCGCGGGCGCGACCGCCGAGAGCATCGTGTCCGCCACCGTGGCGGCGAACGCCGAATTTACCTCGTGGGACATCGACGTCAAATCGCTGGCCCGCTCCCAGCGCCACGTGTCGACGCGCTTCGACAGCCGCACGGAGTCCCTGGGCATATCCGGTTCTTTCAGGATCCACATGGGATCGAGCTACGCTGAGATAACGGTCGGCACGGACGACACACTCCTTACGATCAACGAAAAAATAGCGAATGCCGCCGACCAGCACGGAAACAAGCTGAACGTGAGCGCCAAGCTGCTCGACAACCGGCTCGTCATCGAGAGCCTCGTCTCGGGCACGAACAACACCGGCGCCAAGCTCGGCGAGAAGATGACGATGGTTGGGGATGCGGGCAAGGTCGCCGTCGATCCTAACGACCTCTCCAAGGGCTATAATTACGAAATGTACCTGCCGCGATCGACGGTCTGGGACGAGACCAACAAAAAATATGTCTACCCCAGCGAGTACCCCAAGCAGATACTGGAGTTGGTGTACGAGACGAAAAACGTAGACGGCAGCTCGTATTATTACCAGTACAAGGCGGGGACCGACTTCGACTATGATCCCGCCAACGGCAAGATAACATGGCTCAAGGACGGGCAGCGGCCGCCCGCGGGCGCGGAGGTCAACGCGATATACAGGCGCGACGACCTGAGGATCACGCGCAACGAGGCATACGTCTTTCCGGACATGTCCACGGATCCAACTAAGGATTTGATTCCCCTCACCTCAGCCGGCGAGTTTTTCGACGCCGGCCTGGGATTCTCGATAATAGCCGGCGGAACGGAGTACGTCGAGGGAGCCGACTTCAACATCGTTAATGTCCTTGACACCTCATCCGCGGTCGTCGGTCAAGCCATAGAGTGGTCAGCCTCAGTCACACGTCCGGCTAATGGCTCCTCTTATTTCCTGCAAGCCGGGACGAACGTGAACTACAGCACGAACGAGAGCGTGTTCTACATGGAGCCATCCGACGGCATATACGACAGCGACTCCGTGCTGGCCCAGCTCGGTTTCATAACCCCCGGCAACGCGAATGACGATTGGACGTTCACCGATGGGAGCTTCCGCGAAGCCACGGACGCCGTATTCTCCGTGGACGGGGTCGAGATGACGAGGTCGAGCAACACGATAAGCGACATCATAGCGGACGTCACCTTCGAGCTGAAGGGATCGGGGAGCGTGCGGCTGAACGTCACGCAGGACGTAACGGACACCATAGCGGCCCTGGAGTCGTTCGTCGAGGAGTACAACGCCGTTATGGAGTGGATAAACTACTACATGAGCCAGAAGGAGGATGCCGCTAACCCGGTGGACGAGGAGGACTTTCTCTCCTCCATCCTCTCCGATAGCAAGGGCAGTACGGTCTTCGGGGTGCTCCACGGCGACCAGTTGCTCTCCAGCATAAAGAACCAGCTTCGCACGAAACTGTCGTCCCCGCTGGCGATGATCTCGGGGTCAGTGGCGTCGAGAAGGGTCCAGCACCCCTCCGAGGCGCTCAACGTCCAGGGGTCGTTCTACCTCTACATAGGGGGCAAGGCGACCAGGATAGACGTGGCGAAGTCGGACTCGCTGGAGGATATAAAGGAAAAGCTCGATCTCTCCACAAACATCTTCTCGCCCAGCGACTCGTCGACGCCCTCCGGGACGAGCATGGGGCTCAAGGTCGCGATCAATGACGGGCAGCTCATCATCGGCGGGTCCGGGAACGTGTCGTTCAGCGCGAGTAACCAGGCGACCTTCGACACGAACAACGGCATGATAAAGAGGGAGGGCGGGCAAAACTACGACCTCCTCCCCTTCGTGCCGGTCTCCCAGTCCCCTATAAGCGGCAAACTGACGATATACACCGGCGCGTATCAAACCGACTCGAGCGGCAACGTGATCCAGGAGCCCACGATATACGAGGAGGGACGGGATTACAGGATCGTCACGGAGACGAACTCGAACGGCGTCATGCAGAGCAGGGTCGAGTGGCTGTCGGGGGGGAAGAGCCCCACCGCGGGCAAAAGCTACAGCTATTCGTACTCGTACATGGCGGACGCGGTCATGATCTCGGAGATTCAGGGGTCCGGCGGCATCGGCAATAACAGTTATGGAGTCTCGTGGCTCGACTTCACGGCCGACTCCGGCAAGGCGATGATGGCTAACTTCGGCTTCACGACGGAGGCCGCCGAGTACGGCAAGAGCGGCTACCTCGAGTTCGACTCCGAGAAATTTTTCTCCAAGGTCCAGGAGGATTCGGGCATAGTGTCGAACGTGATGCTGACCTTCATGCGCGACCTCGACTCGTACATCGGCAACCTGGTCGACAGCTCTCAGATAGTGGTGGGCGGCCAGATCGTGACTAAAGGACGCATCGCCGCGGCGCTCAACTCCATCGACACGGAGCAGTCGACGCTGAACGAGAGGATAGCGAAGCTGGAGAAGGACCTGGAGACGAAACAGACCGCGATGTACAAGCAGTACTCCGACATGGAGGTCGCCATCCAGAAGCTCAACGCTCAGATGTCGGCCGTGAGCAACTTCATGTCCAGCATGAGCTCATCATCCAGCTCGAGCGCTTAACGGCTCATCAGCCCTCAGAAGGCAAACCAGGGACAAGATGCCCCGGGGCATCTTGTCCCTGTTGGGTTTTATATGGGCGAGTTCAATGGTTGGTCCGGAAGGGACGTGGACGAGGCATGGACTAGCCCCATGCGCCACGCCAGCACCGCCGCCTGGGTGCGGTCATTAAGGCCCAGCTTCTTCAGGAGATGGCTGACGTGGTTCTTGACGGTTTTCTCGCTCAGCACCATCTTCGCCGATATCTCCAGGTTGTTGAACCCCTGCGAGAGCCAGAAGAGTACCTCCTTCTCGCGCTGTGTCAGGAGCAGGAGGACGTCGTTCTCCTCCTTGTGCTTCTGGAACGACGACAAGAGCTTGCCCGCGACCTTCGGGTCCACATATGACTCGCCGCTGTTGACCGAGCGGAGGGCCGCCAGGAGATCGGGCATGCTCGATGACTTCAGTATGTACCCGTTTATTCCGAGGGCGGATAGATTGGCCAGGTGCTCCTCGTCGTCGTATGCCGTTATAGCGACGAACTTGGAGTGTATATGGGAACCCTTGAGCTTGGCGATCACCTGCCCGCCGTCCATGCGCGGCATGTTGATGTCGAGGAGGACTATGTCGGGGTCCGTTTCGAGGATGAGATCGACCGCTTCCACCCCGTCCTTAGCCTCTCCCGCGATCTCTATGTCGCTCTCCAGCTCCAGCAACCGGCGCAGCCCGTCCCTGAAGAGCCGGTGGTCGTCGGCGAGCACGATCCTAATTTTTCCCATTGTCATCTCTCCCTAACGGAACTCTGAGTGATATGCGCGTGCCTTTGCCTATTCTACTCTCGATGTTGAGGGTGCCATTGACAAAATGTATGCGTTCCGACATATTGGCCAAGCCGAACGACCCGCGCTCAGCGGCCGAAACCCTGCCGCTGTTTACGTCGAATCCGCTGCCGTCGTCCTCTATCGTGACCGAGAGATCCCTGTCGTCATACCCGTACCTCACCTTTATTTTTTTCGCCCCGCCATGCCTGAGCGCGTTTGAAGCGGCCTCCTGGACTATCCTGAACACGTTCGACCTTAGTACGGAGGGAAACGAATCCTCGTCCTGGGCCGACTCTACCTCGAAACTTATCCCGTGCCTCTCCCTGTAGCTCTCGGCGAGGCGAGTTATAGCCCGGCCAAGCCCTTTCTCCAGGCCGAGCGGCTGGAGATGTACCAAAAACGCCCTGAAGTCGGCGAGCGCATCGCGAAGCTGGCCCTTTATCCTCTCTATCTCGGCTTTGACGGACTCGGGATCACCCCGCGCAACGACGCTCTCCAGGTACTCGAACGACAGGATGGACGCCGCGAACTGCTGTATGGGGCCGTCGTGAATCTCGCGGGCCAGCCTCTTGTTCTCACGCTCCGCGAATTGCAACGCCAGCGCAGCCGCCCGCATGTCCCCGGCGGATCTCATGGAATCCATGGAGTCCATCCTGCTCTTCAGTATCTCGATGGACAGCCGCAGTTTGCTCATCATGTTGGTGCTGTGCCCCATTATGCGCTCCATGCGGACCTTCTCGCGCTCCAGGTCGTCGCGCCTCCGCCTGAGGTAGCGCTCGCGCTCCTCGAAGGAAGCCCTAAGCCGCATAAAACGCTCGGCCTCCTCGTACATCTTGGCCTGCATATCGTAATCATGCGCCACTTCAGCACTCGCCAACTGACGGCGTGCCTGTTTATATGCCTCAGTGACGGAGTCACTCGCGGAGATAACGTCCTTCGTCTCATGGCGAACGGCGTTCAGCTCGTCGTACAGGTCGCGAAGGCCGAGCATCACGTCGTCGCGTATGCCCACGACATGGTCTATGCTGGAACCGAGGAATTCGTGAGTCCTGTCGAGGACCCCCTGCAATTTGTGCCTATAATTGTCGTCAGGCATTACTCGAAGCATCATCCTCTCATTACTGAGTGATTATATTATACTGAATAGCAAGGATTACGGTAGTGTTTTAGATGACATTCGGCAAACCGTGACCGCGAGGCTTTGAGCGGCGGATAATCGAGGGGGCAGCGTTTTTCGGATGGGCGACGCGCGGAGGTTCAGGCTGAGGAAGAAGATCGCGAAAGACATCGGCAGGGCGATTTTCGATTTTTCGATGATACGCGAAGGTGATAAAATACTCGTGGGATTATCCGGGGGAAAGGACAGCAACTTGTTGCTCTACGCGCTCTGCGGGATGCGCCGGCGCGGTCTCGTGCGCTTCGACGTCGAAGCATTGACGATAGACCCCGCCGGCGGGCAGTCCGACCTGGGGCGTCTGCGCGAGTACGTCGAGTCGTTGGGGGCGCCGTTCAGCGTGGAGGGGTATCCGATTTTCAGCATCCTGGAGTCGAGGGGCGGCAAGTCGCCGTGCAGTCTGTGCGCGAATATACGGAGGGGGATGCTGGCGTCCGCGGCAAGATCGCGCGGCTGTAACGTGCTGGCCCTCGGGCATCACAGGGACGACGCCATCGAGACGGCGCTGATGAATCTGCTCTACTCGGGGAGGTTCAGGAGCTTTCACCCGCACATAGCGATGAGCCGCAGCGGCGTGCGCGTGATAAGGCCGCTGGTCTACGTGCCCGAGCGTGACATAGCCGAGGAAAACGATTCTCTCGCGCTCCCCAGGATAGATTTCAACTGCAAATACGCCGCCGCGTCGGCGAGAGCGCGCGTAAAGGGCCTGATACGGGATCTGTCCGGTGAATCCCGCGACGTGCCCGGCAGCATCGTTCACGCTCTGAAGAACTGCCGGGAATCCGGCTCATGGAGCGAGGAGGCAGAACATGGCTTCGAATGAAGAGGTACTGGAGAGATATTTTTCATGGGATCCGTCGATGGATCCCGAGTTCGCGCATTTTATAATCGGCGGCGGCACCATCGGGGGAAAGGGAAGGTCGCTTCTATACGCGTTGAGGGTCCTTCGCGACTCGGACGACGAGCGGCTGCGCGCCGTGGTCCTTCCCAGGTCACGCTACATCGGGGCGGGGGTCTTCCAGGACTTCATATCGCGCGTCCCGAACCTGGACGGCATGAGGCGCGGCGCGGCGCCGGAGGAGTTGGAGGAGGAGTTCGTGAAGGTGGAGCTCCCCGAATGCGTGACGAAGGCCCTATATGGATATCTGGCGGAGATGCGCGACCCAGTCGCGATCCGAAGCAGCTCGATGCTGGAGGACTCGCTGAAATATTCGTTCGCAGGGAAATACATGTCCCCGTTCCTCCTCAACTCCGGCGACTCGCTGGAGGCTCGGGTGAGGGCGGTCGAGCACCAGATAAAGCGCGTGTACTCGAGGACATACTTCCCCGCCGCGGAGACCTACCGGCGCAAGCACAATCTTCCTGACGACCTGATGGGCATCGTGATAATGAGGATCTCCGGAAGGTGGCGCGGCAACTACTACTACCCCACGACCGCGGGCGTCGGGTTCTCCTTCAACGGGAGACGCTGGACCACCAGGATAAAACGCGAGGATGGACTCATCCGAATGGTATTCGGGCTGGGCACCATGAGCACCAAGCGCGGATACGCCAGGACGTACTCTCTCACGAACCCGTACCTTCGCCCGGAGGGCTCGAGCGCGTTCAAGATAATGAAACACTCCCAGGAGCACTTCCACGCGATAGACAGGGCAACGGGCGAGCTCACCACCATCGACATCAAGGAAGTTTGGCGCGACTCGTTCCGATGGCACCCCGATTTCTCCACCTACGCCAGCCTTTATATATACGACGAAAACCAGGGCTACTTCGGCTCGCTCGACAGGACGAGCATCTTCTCCCCCACCGAGGGGAAGGTATGTATGCCGTTCGAGTCGTTTCCCAGGGCGTACGCGCGTTTTTTCAAGACGATGTCGAAACTGATGCCGCTGTTGCAGGAAAAAATGGGGACATACGCCGACATAGAGTTCGCCTACGAGCCTCTGGAGAACCGACTGGAGCTTTTGCAGGCCCGCCCCCTGTGGATAAAGGAGAGCGGCGACCCGACGCTCGGCCCCGAGCTGAATGGATGCGAGACGATACTGCGCGCTGACAGGATGGTAACCGACGGCAGCCATGACAATATAAAGTACCTCGTCCTGGTGGACCCGGAGATCTACTCGACAAGCGGCGAGTTTCAGAGCATAGCCAGGGCTCTGGGCGAGATGAACAACCGCCTGTCGCCCGAGAAATACATCCTCGTAGCGCCCGGTCGAGTCGGCTCCAGCAGCCCCGAGCTCGGCGTTCCGGTGAGGTACGACGAGATAACGTGCAGCGCGTGCATCGTCGAGGTCGGGATACCGAAGACCGGGCACATGCCCGAGCTCTCGTACGGGACGCACTTCTTCTCAGACCTCGAGACGGACGAGGTGCTCTACATGCCCGTGTTTCAGGGGGAGAAGGACAACGACTACAACGAGGCGTGGTTCCAGAGGACTCCCTACGAGTGCGGGGCGCACGAGGCTATTCGCCTTTACAAGGGGGATTTTTCGGTGTACATGAGCGGCGACAGGAACATAGGCATCGTCAGCTGCCCCGCGGAGTGATCGGACAAAAAAATCCGCGCGGCCCGCTCATGCCAATTTGAAGTCAAAGGCATAAAGGGTGAGGCGTTAAAACAGGTTTGGAGGACCGCCTGAGCCGCATAAAAAAACAGCCTGCCGATTGCGAATCGGTATCAATCAGCGCTTCCCCAATTCAAGCACGAACGGTGCCGCTCCTCACGCGTCCAAAAAACTCGTTCGCCTCGTCCGCGTCGCCCCTGTACACATCCCTGCCCATCAACCCATACGTGTACCGCTTCCCCTGTTCGACCCCGGGCTGGTCGAACGGGTTTATCCCCATCAGCCGGCCGGTGGCGGCAGTGACGAACTCCAGAAGGAATATCAACCCGCCGAGCGATGCCTCGTCAAGGCGATCGAGCTCCATCCAGACCACCGGGCGGCCGGCTTTGACCAGCGCGGCGGCGGTGCTCGCCGCCTCATAGCTCAGCATCTCGCCCAACTTCTGCCGTGAGAGGTACGACAGGGACGCGAGCGACTCGTCGGACACCTCGGGGAGCTCGATCTCCTCCGCGCGACGGCGGACGTTTATTATCGTGTAAAGTTTGTCGTCGGGGCCGGCGGTGTAGAGCTGCACCTGCGAGTGCTGGTCGACGGCGCCGAGTGCCCTGATCGGCGTAGTGCCCAGTCCGTCCTTCCCGACGCTCTCGCCCCACAGCTGGGCAAACCACTCGGCGAACGTCTCCATTCTGCTGGAGTACGGCATCATGACCGTCATCGGTCTCCCGGCCTTCTGGTGAATCGCCTGGACAGCGGCCATGCGAAGCGCCGGGTTTCTCCCGGCGTCGGCGGCGGACTCCAGCGTTTTTTTCATGAGCGCGGCTCCTGAGAGCAGTGCCTTGACGTCAGCCCCCAACGCCGCCGCGGTGACCAGCCCGCACGCGGACAGGACGGAAAACCTGCCGCCAACGGACGGCGGTATCTCAAGCGACCTGCACCCGCGCTTACTCGCGTAAGTGCGGAACACGCCCCCGCCAGGGTCGGTTATGACCAGAATGTCGCCGTCAACCCCGCCTCTGGACGAACCCTCCATCCTCGACCTGAACCACAGGAACTGGGACATGGTCTCAGCCGTGGCCCCTGATTTGCTCACGCCTATCAAAGCCGCCCGCGAGCCCTCGACGCGCTCCCAGATCGCCGACGCCTTGTCGGGGTCGGGGTTGTCCGCCAGATAGAAGCGAGGGACGCGGGAGCCTACCGCGCCCTCGTTGAAATACATCGGCAGCAGCGCCTGATGAAGCATGAGGTTGCCCAATGCGGAGCCGCCTATGCCGACATGGATGATGGAGTCGTATGACGCCAGCCACTCCGCCGTATCTAAAATAGGGGAGATATCCTGCTCCGGGAGATTGTACCAACCGAAGCCCGGTTCATCAGAGGCCGCCCCTCGGGCTATCCACCCGGCGGCCTCCGCGAGAGACGGCGCCAGAGCGTCGATGCTGGCATCGAAGTCAGAGGAGCCTCGCCCCGAGCCAGCCGCGCAGCCGAATGAGCATGATATGCCCAGTTCGCTCATTTCTTCTTCTCGCACCCGATGATCTCGTCCCTGCCGCAGGAGACCTCGGCCACGATGTTGTCGACGCTTCCCGGTATGAAGAGCTGTTTTCGGCAGATGGACACGCTTGCCCTGTCGGCGTACTCGAACTGTTTCAGGATATCCTGCGCTATCTTGAGGGCAAGCCCCGTAAGCGACCTGAACTTGGTGCCCATCATGACGTTCTTGGTCAGCTCGTATATCTCGGCATCCCTGACTATCGTCTCTGACGTGGGCGTCAGCAAGTCACCCGCCAGCTCGAATTCGAGCGCCACGTCGACCACGAGAACCTGTCCCAACTCGCGCTCTACCTCGAGCATCCCATGAAAGGCGTGGAAGCTCATCCCCTTGACCGTGTATTTTCCCATCATAAAGTATCACTCCCTTGGCAGATAGCCGATGTATTTAAAAAACCGTGAGGAATTCTGACGCCAGTGATCCTCACGGTTTATAAAGTTTGCCTGATTCTCCCTCCGCGATCTCGAACCCTAAACCCGTTCCCCCTGAAGCGCTGTTTGAATCCCCTCGGCGATATCCGCCCTGGCAGCCGGAGAGTTACGGCGGCGACGCCTCCCACCTCGGCATGTCCGGCCTAGATGAGGTTGTTTTCCTTCAGCGCCGATTTTATCGCGTCCTGGTCGAAACCGACGATGTACCTCTCTCCGACCTTAACGACCGGCACCCCGCGCTGGCGCGTCTTTTCAACCACCTCGCGCGCGGCCTCCTTGTCCGCCCCGACGTCCACCGGCAAAAACGGCACGTTCAAGGACGTCAGATACTCCTTCGCTTTGACGCACCACGGGCAGCTGTTCGTGGAATAGACGACTACTTTATTTTCATCAGCGCTCACTGACATCACTCCTCGCTTGAGTCTTCCTCACTAAAGATATTAAAACACAGTATTAAAACGAGTCAATAGCAATTTAAGCTAGAGAAACACTGATTTATCGTTAGGGCCTAAAGGGTGAGGATTCAAACCCCTCCGTAATCAAGCGTTCCCCTAGTACAAAACATTTACATAGGATTCGAGTTTCTTGTACTTGTGTTCCGCGTTGACGTACCTGATGGTGCCGCTTTTAGACCTCATGACGAGCGACGAGGTAACGATGGAGTCCCCGAGGTATTTCACGCCGTTCAGCCAGTCGCCGTCGGTGACCCCGGTGGCGGCGAAGTAAACGTTGTCGCTCGACACCAAGTCGTTCAACGTAAGGACCTTGTCCACGTCCATTCCGCGCTCGGCGCACTTGCCCCTCTCATCGTCGCCGCGCGGCCAGAGCTTGCACTGCATGTTGCCGCCAACGCATTTGAGAGCACACGCCGATATGATGGCCTCGGGCGAGCCGCCTATCCCAAGCAGCAGATCTATGCCTGAATCCGGCTTGCACGTCGAGAGGGCGCCCGCGATGTCCCCGTCCATTATAAGCCTTATCCTCGCCTTCATCGCCCTCACCTGCTCAATTATATGGTCATGCCTCGGGCGGTCCAGCACCGTCACGGTCACGTCCTCCACCCTCTTGCCGAGGGCGGCGGCCACCGCCCTGATATTGTCCTCTATGGACGCGTTTATGTCTATGACCCCCGCGGCGGAGGGGCCTGTGGCGATCTTGCTCATGTACATTATGTGCCGGGGGTCGAACATCGATCCCCTGTCCGCGAACGCCACGACGCTCACGGCGTTTGGCAGGCCCTTTGCGGTGAGGGTGGTCCCGTCGACCGGGTCGACGGCTATGTCGAGCTGAGGGGCGTCCCCATTGCCCAGCCGTTCCCCGTTGAAGAGCATGGGCGCGTTGTCCTTCTCTCCCTCCCCTATTACGACTGTGCCGTCCATGGAGACGGTGTTCAGCACGAGGCGCATCGCGTCGACCGCCGCCCCGTCTACGCTGTTTTTGTCCCCACGCCCCACCCATCTGCTGGCAGCCATGGCCGCGGCCTCCGTCGCTCGAACCATCTCCAGCGCGAAATTTCTGTCCGGACTCGTTATCACGGCAATACCTCCCCCAATAATTGTCAGTCTACTTCAACGCACGAAAACCTGGTGAATATTTCGTCGACATGCCTCGTGTAAAAATCCAAGTCGAAGAGCGATTCAAGTCGTCCAGACCCTCCCGCGAAATCGGAAAGGCGCGGGTCCTCGGAGAGCAGCGAGAGCAGGGGTTTTGGCTCGCCGCCGGAGACGATCGACTCCCAGCACCGCATAGCGTTCTCCTGAACGACGGCGTAAGCGTCCTCCCTCGACAGCCCCCACTCCACCAGAGCCAAGAGGACGCGCCCGCTGAAGAGAAGCCCTTTCGTGATCTCCAGGTTGCGGGAGATCTGAGCTTCGTTCACCACGAGCCCGTCCACGATCCTCCTCATGACGTTGGTCATGTAGTGCGCGATGTTGAAGGCGTCGGGCCAAATCACCCGCTCCACCGACGAGTGGCTGATGTCGCGTTCGTGCCAGAGCGCCACGTTTTCCAGCGCGGCCGATGCGTATCCGCGCAGCAACCGCGCCATGCCGGTCACCCTCTCAGACAGTATAGGGTTTTTCTTGTGGGGCATGGCCGACGAGCCCTTCTGTCCCCTGCCGAACGGCTCGCTCGCCTCCATGACCTCCGTCCTCTGAAGGTGACGGATCTCCACGGCCAGACGCTCCAGCCCAGCGCCGTAGAGGGCCAGCGCGCTTATAACCCGCGCGTGACGGTCCCTCTGGATCACCTGCGTCGACACCAGGTCGCGCGCGAGACCCAGCTCCTCCGCGACAAGCGCCTCGATGTGCGGCGGGCAGTTCGCGTAAGTCCCCACGGCCCCGGAGAGCTTACAGACCCTGATGTCCTCCTTAACCTGTTCCAGCCGCGCTATATCGCGCTCCACCTCGGCCGCGTGACCGAGCAGTTTTAGGCCGAAGGTCGTCGGCTCCGCGTGAATGCCGTGCGACCTGCCCACCGACGGCGTGTATCTGTACTCCCGCGCCCGCCGGCCCAGCGAGGCGCGCAGGCCGCGGGCCGCGGCTATTATCACGTCGAGCGCCTCCGAGAGCAGCAGTGACGCGGCTGTGTCTATGACATCGCTGCTTGTCAGCCCAAGGTGGACGAACCTGCCGGCGGGACCTATATTCTCCGCGACTGAGCTGACGAACGCTATCACGTCGTGCTGCGTCACCTCCTCGATCTCGGCTATCCTCGCCGCGTCGAACGACGCGCGCGCCTCTATCTCCGCCATATCCCCGGGCGGTACAGCGCCGTCACGCGCCCACGCGCGGCAGACCGCCAACTCGACGTCGAGCCACTTTGCATATCTGTTGTCGTCGGACCAAATTCTCTTCATGTCCCCGGTACTGTATCTCTCGATCAATTAAAAGTTCCTCCCCACATTAACACTCTATAATGAAATCGAATTGGTATCAATTCGCGCCGGCTCGCCTCAAGGCACGCATGTCGCTTCTCCAGTCCGCGCGCACGCTGTCGAGAAACGCGTCGTACATTCCGCTGGCGAAGTCCGGGAACGTGTACGAAAAGCTCTCCCATCCAGACTTTCTTCTGCACATGGTCACCTCCGCGAATATGTCGTCCTGGAGGTATATCCTGTGCGCGTTGTCCTTCGTCGAGGCCAGGACTATGCGGGCGCCGTCCAAATAACCAGGATCTATGTTGACCCGCCTGCTGAGCGGTCCGCCGGACGAGCTCTCCTCCTCCAGCGCTATAGCCATCTTCTTCCATGCCGCCAGGCCGAACGGATGCCTCAGCCCCTTGAACGAAAAAAAACGCCTGACGAGATCGGGCGATATATCCCTGTAATAGTCAGTGAAACCGAACGGATACGGCTCGCTCTCCCTCTCGGCGGCGCCGAAGATACTCGCCATGCGCACAGCCGTCCACTCGCACAGCCGGGGCTCATCCGCCGGATAGAGAACGCCAGCCACCAGCTTCACCGCAAGACCTCCGCCGTCAGTCGCCCTCCGCATTCCCCGTCGCTTCCGGCTCCTTCGCGTTTCGCCTCGGCGCGCCGCCATACGCCCTGCGCGCGGCGTTTTTGTTCACCCTGTCCAAGCCCTCGGGAAGCTCGTGCGATGCCCTCGGCGGGGCGAGATCCCCCGCGAAATCGCAAGCCGCGTCAGGCAGAGGGCGCTCCGCCGGCTCGTCCTCCCGTTCGCCTTCTGACGAGCCGGCAGGAGCGATGTCCTCGTGCGGCGGCGCCTCGCGGCCGGTCTCCTCCTCCGCTTCGTCGGGGAGCCTTATTGCGAGGCTCCCCATAAGCTCTCCCTCCCACGAGCAAGGGATGACCTCGGCCGCGCCCTCCGGCGGGTCCTCGAGCGGCGTGAGGCGCTTCATAAGAAGGCCGTTCTCCTCCATCCGGCGGAAGAGCGCCTTGCCGACCGAGGCCCACCATATGAGATCCTCGGCCATCTCGAAGTCGCCGCTTATGTCCTCCATCAGGAAATCGCCCTCCGTCAGATGGTGGAGGGAGAATGTCTTGTCCTGCCCGTCGCTCTTGAGGACGATTATCCTCTCGCGTTTGATCCTGTCGATCTGGTCCGTCAGGGCTTGCGCGTCGCGGGGGATGAGCTCGCGGGCCGAATCGTTCAGGAGCACCATCTCCTCGAACACGCGCAGAACCGGCAGCGGCACCCCCCACCACTCGGGGAACATGAGTTCGGCCTCCCTGACCTTCAGCTCGCGGTACTCCTCGAACGTGACGCACTCGAGCGACCCGGGGGAGTTGGAGCGGCTCTGCCGGAAGATCAGCAGGGGAGTCTCATGCGGTATGTTCTCGATCTGCATCTTGGCCGACAGCGGCTCATTCAATACCGCCGACATCATATCCTCCAGCGTCGAGCTCGCCCTGCCGTTTTCCAGCAGGGCGACTAGCTGCTCCTTGTGTATGAGACGCTCCCTCCTCCCCGCTATCGACATGATGTAATCAGTTCCGTAGAAGTAAAGGGCCCTCAGTATCTCCTGAACCGTAGATGACTCGGTCAGCATGTCGTTTTTTACGTCCATAGGGTTATTCGTTATCATCATCGGTGTTCTCCATTCCCAGCAGAGCAAAGATGAAATCACGCGGCGAGAACGGCTCGATGTCGTCCAAGCCCTCTCCGAAACCGATATACCGTATGGGAAGGCGCAGCCCGCGAGCTATGCTGAGCGCGATTCCCCCCTTCGCGGTGTTGTCGAACTTGGTCATTATGACGCCCGTCAGCGAAACCGCCCTGTTGAACGCCTCCGCCTGCGTGAAACCGTTCTGCCCCATCACCGAGTCGAGGACCAGCAACGACTCGGCGGGGTCCCCGCCCAACTCCCTCGCGACGACTCGCCTCACCTTCGCCAGCTCGTCCATGAGGTTGGATTTCGTGTGAAGCCTGCCCGCGGTGTCCACCAGGACGACGTCCGTCCCCGACGCCCGCGCTGCCTGGACGGCGTCAAAGACCACAGCGGCGGAGTCGCTGCCATGCGACTGCGCGACCACTCTGACCGATGCCCGCTCCCCCCACGCCTTGAGCTGTTCTATGGCGGCCGCCCTGTATGTGTCGGCCGCCGCCAGTATGACGGACTTGCCCTGCCTGAGAAACCTCGACGCCAGTTTCCCCGCCGTGGTGGTCTTCCCGCTTCCGTTCACCCCCACCAGCATTATGACGGACGGGGACGCGGATAGATTCAGCGGCGCCCCCATGCCCTCGACCTCGTCGAGATACCCGACGAGCATCTCGGCGAATGCCCTCTTGAGCTCCGCGGAGCGGGCGATTCTCCGGTCTATGGCTGTCCGTTTGAGATCCGCTATGAGGGCTTCAACCGTCTCCACCCCCACATCCCCCCGCAGGAGACGATCCTCCAGTTCCTCCCAGAACTCGTCGGTCACGGGCTCGTCAGAGAATAGATTCGACACGCCCTGAGACCACTTGTTCGCCGCGTTTCGTACGCTAGATATCAATCCGTCAAAGAAACCCATCCTGACCCCCCGTCGTTTTATCCACTGCCGCGTCAGCTTGTTAAATTTTAAGGCTGATTTATCGTTAGATGCCTAAAGGGCAAAGATCCAAATCCAGTCGAAACCGGCGTCATAAAACATTTGGATGTCGTTTAAGCCATTTAATCAGCGCTTCATTAAATCAAAAACTCAATCCGCCCTCTCCGTTCCGGCGGGAGCTCTCCTCGGGCGTCTCCGCCGGCAGCGGCCGCTCGCCGATTTCGCCCTGTCGCCCGCCTCGTCCATGCTCGCCGCGCTGGCCTGAGGCGGGCCGCCCCGGAGGGCCTGCCTCGCGTTTGCCTGGGAAGCGTCCCCATTTCCCCCCGGAGCGCTCATGGCGGCCGGCGCCGAAGCGTCGGCCCTGTGTCTGCGGCCACCCCTGTGGCCCCTTCTCCGATTCTGGCGTTTGCGCTCTGAGGCCGCGTCGCCGCCAGCCGGGGATTTCTGGCCTGAAGCGGTTTTGGAGACTCTAGGGGCGTGCCTCTCTGCCGTCCCGGCGGGTTTGAGGGACTCAGAGGCACACCCCCCGTCGGATGCGAAACCGAAATTCACGCGGCACGACCCGCAGGAACGATGCTGCGAGGCGTTAAGCGCGCCCCTCTCGGAAAACTCCCCTTCCTCCCGCGGCCCCCACTGATTTCCGCCCATCACGGTCTGTTTGAACTCGTCGAAGCTCGCGATGGGCACCATGACGTCTCCGCCGGACGGTTTGTGACACCTTACAGCCTCGTTCGCCACGTCCATCGAGAGGACTATATAGTTGCCCTCCGGCGTCTTTATCTTACTGCCCGGACCCGGGAGGCCGGACCAAAGATCCCTGTACACCTTGTGCTCGAAGGACATGCAGCACATGAGACGCCCGCATATACCCGAGATCTTGGCCGGGTTCAAGGCGATATTCTGCTCCTTCACCATCTTTATCCCGATAGGGGCGAACTGGTTGAGCCAGTAGCTGCAACAGCACGGCATCCCGCAGGAGGCCAGCCCGCGAATGATCCTCGCCTCGTCGCGCACCCCCATCTGCCTCAACTCGATGCGGGTCCTAAACTTGCGGGCCAAGTCCTTCACGAGAGTGCGAAAGTCCACCCTCGCGTCCGCCGTGAAGTAGAAGAACAGCTTTTTCCCGTCCAGGATGGACTCAGCGTCTATCAGCTTGATCTGAAGGCGATGCCACTCGACCAGCTCCCTGGCCGTCCGCAAGACCTCGTCCTCCGTCCGAGCCTGAGCCTCTCGCCTGGATACGTCATCGTCCGACGGCACCCTGAGGAAGTCGAGGTCCGTCACGACCGGATCTCCCCCGCGAAGCGGGCCCTCACCGTGCTCCGATATGGTTCTGAGGTTCCTGTACTCCCGCTCCTGCCCCTCGTCCAGCGATCCCATGACGGTCGACAGCTCCTCGCCCCTGTGGGTGTTGGTCACCATAAGCCCTCCGCCCTCGAAGACGGATGCGTATATATCCTCATCCAGGCTTACTATCCCGAGAAACCTAGGCTTCCCGTAAGTCGCTAAATATTTGCTCACTCCGCACTCCCTCCCTCAGGATCACCGTCAGCGCATCCTGAACCATTGAAACCGGCATGTGTCTCTTCTTTGACAGGTACATAACGTTCGCGAGGTCCGCCGCCGCATTCCACTCCCCCCGCTCGGACAGGAATTTCGCCCAGGATTCCGCCTCGGACGCCAGTTCGTCGAGGGATTTCTTCCTGGTTCCCTCCAGCCACTCAGCCCATTCGAGCGAGGTTCTCGGAGGAGGCGACGCGGCGGCCTCAAACGCCTGCGCGAAGCGGACCATCCACACCCTGCTGCGTATCGTGGGAATGAGGTTGTCCTCCACTGCCAGGAAGAGCAGCCTCGAACCCGCCGGCGGCTCCTCCGCGAGCTTCAAAAGGGAGTTGGCGGCCGGAGGCGACAGCCCCTCCGCCGATGGGATGACGCCGAGCCTCCCGCGAGCCGTCACGGGCTTCAAATGCATCTCGGCCTGCAGGACGAGGCAGTCTGACACTCCCGGGGCGCTCCAGTCGCCGCGGGCCATGACCAGATCGGGATGCCCCTCCCCTCCCCACGAGGCGCACGAGGCGCAACCGTCCGTTCCCGTGCCGGAGTCGCAGAGCGCCATGCGCGCGTACTCATCTCTGAACGGCCTCATGAGCTCCTCGGGCAGGATGGCGGCCAACGACTGCGGAGCGCCCCTCTCTGAGATCATCGCCGTCAGCTCCGCCCACTCCGGCGTTCGGGCCACGTCCCTCAGAAGAGTATCGATATCAGACATCCCTTTATCTCGTCCATGAGCGAGAACACGCGGGTCCTGTCCCGCTCACGCAGCAACGCCGCCTCCAGATCCTCCAGCTCGGCGAGAGCGCCCTCTATCCGCTCGATCGTCATGAACATGGACCGCTCGGTGCGCCTCCACTTGAACTCACGCTTTATGCGCATACCCCTCTTTATCCTGTCAAGCGCCCGGCGGACCAGTTCCCTGTATTGGGCGAGCAAAACCGACGTGGGATACTTGCAGAGCCGTCCCCCGATATCGTCGAGCTCTTCGATGATCATGCGGGCCTCTATGTCGGACTCCATCTCGGCGAACGAAACACGGGCTCCCTCAGCCCCGGATACCTGGGCCTCCCCTCTGCCTCGGCTCTGCGGCGCGTATGGCGCGGCTTCCTTAGTTTTTGTCTTTGTCGAGCCCGCTACCTTCATTTGTCCGGCATCTCAGTCCCTTCAAGCGACATGAGCCGCTCCACGTGTCCCCTCAACGCCGCGAAGACGCTCTCCTCGTCCAGAGCCGCGTCAAGCCTTACCCACTCAGTTCCAGCGCCGGATCGCATGAGCCGCTCGTATCCCAACCTGACGCGCTCGAAAAAATCCTCTCCCCTTTTATCGAAAGAGTCCCTCTTACCCCGGGCATCCATCCGGCTTTTAGCGACGCTCACGTTCACATCCAGAAAAAACGTGCAATCCGGCTGCGGCAGCCCTATCAATTTCGACAGGCCGATTATTTTTTCCGCAGCCGACTCCGTCATTATAGTACTGCTCAATACCTGATATGCCAGCGTCGAAGGCATGTATCTGTCGCACAAAACCACTTTTTTCCCCGCGATGGCCGGGTTGATCACCCTCGCGACGTGCTCGCACCTGTCCATCATGAAGAGAAAAAACTCGCTCCATACGCTCGAAAAATCGCCTCCGCGCGCCAGAGCCCTCACGGCCTCTCCTCCGGGCCACCCTCCGGGCTCGTATGTGACTAAAACCGCGTCCAGTCCCAACAGGCCCGAGAGCCACTCCCCCAGCCTCGAGCTCTGCGTGGATTTGCCGCAACCGTCGATTCCCTCCAACACTATGAACATCTATATAAGTTTCTCCCCATCCGCCCATCGAAATTTTACTGAATTATAACCTTTACCGCGCCTATTATGTGGAAATTTTTTTTGCGCCGGATATAACTTTTTCGCGCCTAAGAAATGATATAATGAAATTGTTCTGTCAAAAATATCAGTTAAATATGATTAAAATACGGCGGTATGTCTGGAAGAGGGCGGTGAGGAGATTATTATGATATTAAAGGGGACGAGCATTCAATCCAAGTTGCTGGCGGCGTTCGTGCCAATATTCGTCATATCTTTCGTCGTGTTGTCGTCCGTGAGCTACAGCCTGTCGAGGACGGCGCTGTCCGCCGGCGCGAGGGAGACCGCTATGGCCATAGGCTCCCGCTACGCGGAACAGATCAAGGCCAACATGGACTCCATCACCGCATACCTCAAAATCATGTCGGGCATGCAGCCCATACGCGAGGCCCGCGATAGGGATCTGATAGTTGCCGCGATGTCCGACATGTTCGGCCGCGTTGGCAAATTCGACGTCCTGTTTTTCGTGTGGCCCGACGGAAGGGCGGTTCGCTCGGTGAACACCGAGTTCGACGCGAGCACGCGGGAGTACTTCAAGATCGTGTCGTCCACGAAGTCGCCTTACGTCTCCGGTGTGACGGTCTCCAGCTCGTCCGGGAAACCATCCGTGATGGTCTGCGAACCGATCATTAACGAGGGGGAGTTCATGGGGCTGCTTGGGGTTACATACAACCTCGAGAGGATGAACCACATCATCGGCAGCGTAAATTTCAAGAGCACCGGCTACGGTTTCATAGTAGACCGTACCGGGCTAGTCATATCCGGACCCGCGGTCCCGGAGATCGTCGGAAAGCTGAACATCAGCGAGAAACGCGTCAGCCCGGAGACCGGCCTCGACTTAACCGAGCTGGACGACAGCCTTTTGAACCTGTTCAGGAATGCCTCCTCCGGCGGGAACTCCGGCGTCGTGGGGAGCTACTCCTTCTACGGCACCGATTATGACGGCGTGTTCGTTCCGATAAACCTCGAGGGCGGCCAGCGCTGGTTCGTAGCGGTCGCGGCCCCGCTCGCCGAAGTCAACAGGGATGTATCAGTGCTGTCCAGGCTGATGTTAGCGATATCCGCGGGCTTCATCCTGGCCGCGCTCATATTCATCGTTGCGATCAGCAAGAGGATCGCCGCGCCAATCGCCCTGCTGAGGGACGAGTGCCTGGTCATGGCCGGAGGAGACCTCAGGGCGCGCGCAATCAACGTAAGATCGAAGGACGAGACGGGCGCCCTGGCGGATGGGTTCTCGACCATGAAAAGAAACCTGTCCAGCCTCATAAGGAAGGTGAAGTCGGAGGCGGAGAACATCGCGTCCGCCAGCGAGGAGCTTCAGGCCGAGTCGCAGAGCAACGCCGATATCTCCGAGGACGTCAGCCTCGCCATGTCGGAGATATCGGCGCGCACGAAGGTTCAGGCCGACTCGACGAAGAACGTGTACTCGATCGCCAGCGAGATGTCCAGCGTCGCCCAGAGTGTCATGGCCATGGCCATGAGGGTGAACGATATCGCGTCCTCCGCGTCTGGGAACGCGAGCGAGGGGCAGTCCGTGGTCGAAATGGCGATGGGGCGGATGAATGACATAGGCTCCGGCTCGTCCGCCCTGCAGGACGCCGTGGTCGACCTGGCCGAGGGGTACCGCGAAATTGGCGAGATCGTGAACATGATCTCGTCCATAGCGCAGCAGACGAATCTGCTCGCGCTCAACGCGGCCATTGAAGCCGCCCGCGCCGGCGAGTCCGGAAGGGGATTTGCCGTGGTGGCGGAGGAGGTCCGCAATCTGGCCGAGAGCTCCAGCGGCGCCGCGCGCAAAATCGCCGTGCTGATCTCCGAAAACCAGGGCAAGATGGAGCAGGCGGTGGAGGCCGCGAAATCAGGCACCAGCGGCGTGTCGTCGGGCATCGAGGTCGTCAATTCCGCTGGGGAGATCTTCGGCGGTATAGCCTCGTCCATAATATCCCTGTCGGATCAGATAAAGTCCGTGTCGGCGTCCATCGAAAAGATAGCCTCGGGCAATCAGGACCTTGCCTCGCTGATCGGCGGCATCGAGGAGATAAGCGAGAAAAACATCGCGGACGTGAACGACATCGCATTGGGTATGCAAAAACAACTGGCGTCCGCCCAAGCGATCGCCTCCTCCTGCGTCAGCCTGGCGGAGCTCGCCGCGGTCCTGCAGGAGGAGGGCGCCAACTTCCGCGTCTGATGCCAATCAGCGATCAATAAGTTGTTTTCGATGCGGCTCTCCAAACCTGTTTTAACGCTAAACAGCGGACGGGCGCCCGCTATTCGACCGCCAGCAGCACCTGCATGTCGCCTTTCCCCGTGTGGAGATGGAACCCCTCCATCCCCCACCCCTCGCGGAGGTTCGCGGTCAGCGTCGGGGGAGTGATGTCGCACGTCCTGCCGTCACCCGACATCATGACGGTGGATTTTCCCCCTATGATGTTGGACGTCTCGGCCATGGCGGAGCGCGCGATCTCATCCAGCTCGTCGATATCACGCGCTACGAGCGACTTTATTATCGCGCGCGCGAAGTCGGCCGAGTAGGCGAACACAGCCTTGCCGGCCACGTCGCCGGTCAGTCCTATCTCGAACGTTATGTCGCCCTTGAAGTTCATCTTGGGGGGCATCGTTCTCGTGATTTCACCCCGGCTCAGCCCCAGCATGGTCATGATGACGTTGGCCGCGCTGTCGGAGAAGCTATCGAGGCAGGTCAGCAGGGACTCGCTGCCGCGCGAGGGGTTTTTGCCAACTATCTTCTGATCCGTATCGGCGACGTGGTAGTTCAGCCACGCGACCAGCGAGCCCGAGAACGCTTTCACGACCTTCATGTCGTATTCCGAGTCGATCATTTTTTTCGCGAAGTTGCCGACCGTTATTATGAACCTCTTGTGCTGCAACTTGTGGGCCTCGATGTCCTTGTAGCCGATCGACTCCTGATACCCCTCCTCGAACTGGAAGTGCTTGACCGTGTAGTCGTACAGGAAACTCACCGCGTCGGCGCACTTTTTTTTGTAGTCGGCGTGCTCGCAGTCGTCGATCACGGCTAGCAGGCCGTCGACCATTTCAAAAAGCTGCTGGTGCTGCCTGTCTATCGTATCGACCCCCAGCCGGTACTCCTCTTTCCACATAAGACGGCCTCCCTCGCGAACGCTGGAAAATATTTGTTTGCCGCATAATATCCACAACATTGTTATTTTATAGATATATTGGTATTTTACAATATCGGCAATCTCATGAACAGCCCCGCTATGGAAAATTTCCGCGGCGCCGCGAAAAGCTCAGGTCAAGGAGGTGTCATCCTTCAAGGAGGGTTCTCTGCAGCGCCGCCAGCCCGACGCCAGGCTCTATCTTGTGGCCGCATCGTATGGCTGCCCGCTCTATGGCCGCTACGGCCGATACCAGTATGTTCGGTTCGATGTTGCCCATGTGCCCCACTCGGAACCCCTTGCCCGCGAAGTCCCCGAAGCAGCCGGCTATGTGAGCGCCCTCGTCGTACACCGCGCCGCGGAAGGCCGCGTCGTCGATGCCGGAGCCGTCAGGATACAGCCCGACCGTGACGGTCGGGGACGCCAGTTCAGAGGCGCAGCAGGGGGCGAAACCCATCGCGGACAGGGAGCCGCGTATGGCTTTCGCGTAGTGCCTGTGCCTTTTGAAGCGATTCTCCAACCCCTCCTCCTTAATTATCCGCACCGACTCCGAGAGCGCCCAAATCAGGTTGACGGCGGGAGTTCCCCAGTACTTCACCGTGTCCTTCATGACCGGTATCCACTTCTCGAAATCGACGTAGGAGGCGTTGAGCGGCGGCATACCACGGCGCTTTTCGATCGCGCGCCGCCCAGCCCACAGGATCCCCAGGCCCGGCGATATCCCGAAGCACTTCTGGGAGCACGTGAGCATCACGTCAACGCCCCAGTCCATATAAAATTCGACGCCGCCCATTGACGCGACGCCGTCGACCGCGATGAGGACCTCCGGGTGTTTATCGCGCATCATTCGCGTCAGGTCCCGCAGTGGAAACTCGACCCCCGTGGAGGTCTCGACGTGGGTGAGGACCAGCACGTCGAATCTGTCCTCGCTTAGGCGCCTGTCGATCTCGTCCGCCGTGACGGTCTCTCCCCACTTCGCCCTGATGGTATCCATTTTGAACCCTCTGCGCGAGCAGATGTCTATATACCTGTCGCCGAAGTACCCGTTGGAGCAGACGAGAACCCTGTCCTCGTCGGAGGCGATGTTCACTATCCCCATCTCCATAGCCATGGTTCCCGAGCCCGCCACTACGAACGCTATACCGTCGCACCTCCAAAGGGTCGTGAGGTCGTCGATGAGCGCCTTGAACTCCGCCACGAGGCGGGGGTCGTGGAACGACACCGTCTCCCGCCCCATCGCGTCCTGGATGGAACGGGCGACGGGCGTTGGGCCCGGCACCATAACGTATGGATTCCTTTTGTACATAGTTGATTGGCCTCCTGATCAGCTAAAAAGTCCGTGTCGCAATTCACGAATGATATCCTAAATCACGCGGCATAACAAGGAGGTTTTACCCTCGAACCACAGTCAAGACCTCGGGACTCCGCCCCGAATCCCGCAAGGGGACCAGTCCCCTAGACTCGCCTTTGGTCCTTGACTAGGGCGTGTTTGAAAACTAATCACTCCAACGAAACTTAGCCATTTTCAGACATTTTTTTGGCGTAATTAACGGCTAAATAGTAGTTTTCAAACACCGCCCTAGTCAAGAGAGCGCATAGCATCAAAAAAAACAGCACCGAAAAAGGAATCGTTGCGTCATAAAAAAACAGCACTGAAAACCGTACCCTTTTTAGTTGTCAATAGGGGGTGCGAAACATGGCTAAAGCAACGATGCCGACAAGAAAAGAAATCATCGCAAGGCACAAATGGAAATATGGC
>JAISZL010000016.1 GCA_031269245.1 Synergistaceae bacterium
GTAGTAGGTAATACCGACTATATAAGGTACCATAATTGTACTCCAATATCAAGCTAATACGTTGATATATCATGATTATTTTTATCATATGGTAGGTATTTTGCGGGAACTCAGGTTTACTACATCGCTATTTTCATGAACGTCCACATCAGGGCGAGGAAAGCCGGGCTCAGGGGCCTTCCCGCCGATCAATTGCCCGTGGTTGCCGAGGTGATGAGGCGGGACGGACATCTCCTCATACCGATAGCGGTCATTATAGCGGCGCTCCTGATGAAGTATACTCCGCTGAAGGCGGGCTTTGTCGGCATCGTGTCCGTTTTGGCGGTCAGCTCGCTGAGACGGGGCACGAGGATGAGCATGGCGAAGATCGTAAACGCCATGACCGAGGGGGCCAGGGGCGCGCTAGGCGTCGCTATGGCTTGCGCCCTGGTCGGCTTTGTCGTCGGGACATCCTCTCTCACGTCGCTTGGGCTTACGATTTCGAACAACATCATCGAGATTTCAGACAACAATCTCATGCTGACGCTTGTGATGTCGATGATCGCGTGTTTGGTGCTGGGCATGGGCCTGCCTACCACGGCCAATTACATCGTTTGCAGCACGATAATCGCTCCAGCGCTCGTCGGCATGAAGGTCATTCCAATTGCCGCGCACCTTTTCGTGTTCTATTTCGGGATAATGGCGGACCTCACCCCTCCTGTTTGCCTCGCCGCGTTCACCGGAGCGGGCATCGCCGGGGCAAGCCCCGCGAAAACGGGTCTTACAGCCACACGCATAGCGCTTGCGTCGTATTTGCTGCCCTTCGTTTTCGTCTACAACCCGATGCTCCTGGTTCAGGATATCGAACTCAAGGAGCTTGCCATCCTCACCATATCGGCTGTTCTCGGCGTAATTTTCCTCGCCGTATCGCTGGAAGGATGGCTGTTCAGGCCCCTCGTACCCTGGGAAAGGCTGGTAATAGGGATTGTGTCCATAGTCTCGATTCATCACGATATTTTGTTGAGTGTGGTGAGTTCCCTGATCTTGCTGATCGCGGCGGTGTTCCTTAAAAAGACCACAAGAGATCCGACGGGGAGACCGGCTTAAGTAATGTAATAATTGAAAAACAACGCCTCCGCTTCCGAAGCGGAGGCGTCTCTGCCTGATTTCTTTTTGATCGCGAAAAGATGCCTCAACCCCCCTCGCTACAGCAGTTCCGCTATCTGCACGGCGTTCAGGGCCGCGCCCTTTCGCAGGTTGTCCGAGACCACCCACATGGCGATCGCACCCGGCACTCCGGTGTCGGAGCGTATCCTGCCCACGAAGACCGGGTCTTTGCCCTCGCAGTAGCGCGGCCTCGGGTATATCGAGTGCGATGGGTCGTCCTGGACGACCACCCCCGGCGAGTTCTTGAGTATCTCCCTAGCCTCGTCTGGAGAGACGGGCTTGTCGAAGCGGGCGATGATGGACTCGCCATGCCCCCTGAAGGTCGGGACCCTCACCGTGGTGCAGCTCACCCGCAGGTCGGGCAGGTGCATTATCTTCTGGGACTCGCGCACCATCTTCCACTCCTCTTCCGTCACGCCGTCGGAGTCGAACGCCCCGATGTGAGGGAGGAGGTCGAACGCGATCGGATATGGGTACACCATCGGGGCGGAAGGCTCGCGCCCCTCCAGCAGGTGCCTGCTCCCGGCCTCGAGTGTCAGCAGCGCCTCCCGGCCCGTGCCGGAGACCGACTGGTACGTCGAGTACGACACGTAGTTGAGGCCGTATTTCTTGTGAAGCGGGTAGAGCGCCACGACGGCCTGTATTGTGGAGCAGTTGGGGTTCGCGATGATTCCCCTGTTCTGTTCGATGTCCTCCGGGTTGACCTCAGGGACGACGAGCGGGACGGCTGGGTCCATGCGCCACGCGGAGCTGTTGTCGATGACGACCGCGCCAGCTGAGACGGCTATGGGGGCCCAGCGCCTGGAAACGCTGCCTCCGGCGGAGAAAAGCGCCGCGTCAACCCCGCTGAAATGGTCGTCGAGGACAGCGCGGACGACACATGGTTCGCCGCGGAATTCGACGGTCTTCCCCGCTGAACGCTCGGAGGCTAGGAGGACCAGCTCGTCGACCGGAAAACTCCTCTGCTCCATGACCTTCAGCATCTCTCGGCCGACGAGGCCGGTGGCGCCCAATACCGCGACTTTCATTTAAACGATGCCCTCCTCTATGAAGTGCTCGTGCAGCGCCCGCACGGCGTCTTCCGCCCTCATGGCGGCTACGACGCATGTGACGGCGAGCGCTGTCGAAGCTATCATGTCTATGTTGATCCCCTCTTTGGCCAGGGTGTTGAACATGCGCGACGGTATCTCCGGATGGTTTGCGATGCCCGCCCCCACTATGGAGACCCGCGCTATCTCGGTGTTGAACGACACTCCCTGAGCGTCGACGTCGTCGCTGAAGCCGCGGCACACGTCTATGGCGCCGTCGAGGTACTCCTTCTTCACGAGGAAGCCGATGTCGTTCAGCCCGCCCCTCATGTTGTTCTGTATTATCATCTCCGCCCCTATGCCCTGGCTCGCCAGGCTGGAGAAGAGCCGCCCAGCCACCCCTGGCACGTCCGGAACGCCCATCATCACGACCTTGGCCACGTTCGAGTCCCGAACCACGCCCTTTATCACGAGCCCCTCGCTCACCGGATTGCTCTCCATTATCCAGGTCCCCTCCTCCTCGATAAAACTCGACGCCACGTAAAGCGGCACGTCATACCTCGCCGCCACCTCAACGCTCCGCGCCTGAAGCATCTTGGCGCCGAGGGACGACATCTCCATGCACTCTTTGTAGGAGAGACTCCGCAATTTGACCGGGGCGCGCACGACGCGGGGGTCGGCGGACATCACCCCTGAGACATCCTTCAGTATGCGGCACTCGCCGCCTATGGCGGCGGCCAGCGCCACGGCCGAGAGGTCGGAGCCGCCGCGCCCCAGGGTGATCACGTCCCCGTCGTCGGTTATGGCCTGGAACCCGGCGACGACCGCTACCATCCCGTTCTCCATAGCCTCGATGACAGCCTTCGGGTTTACCCTGTAGATTCTGCCCTCGGTAGGGAAACCGTTGGCGTGGAATCCCGCCTGGGCCGCCGTGAAGGATTGAGCCGGCACTCCCTCCCTCTTCAAAGCCAGAGCCAGGAGGGCTATGCTCTGTTGCTCCCCCGTGGCGAGCAACTGGTCTATCTCCCTGCCGCCGAGCTCGTCCGAGACGTCGCTCGCCATCGCGAGCAGGTTGTTGGTCGTGTTGCCCATCGCGGAAACTATGGCCGACAGCCTGTATCCCCTGCCCAGATATTTTTTTATGATGCCGGCGACCTCTCTCATCCGATCCGCGTCCGCTACGGAGCTTCCCCCGAACTTCAGGACCGCCGTTTTCTGGTTTTTGCTCATAGGTTCGTTTCCAGCCTCGCGCCGTCGGCGTTCCCCGCCAGCACGAAGAAGAGAGAGTCCACCCCATGTTCGGTGAAGGTGCGGCACATCGTCTCAGCCACCCTGCGGGGCTTACCGCGCACCATGGCGAGCACGCTCGGACCGGAGCCGCTTATCGCGACTCCGAGGCAGCCCGGGATGGAGCGCACCCTGTCCATTATCACCTCTCCCCCTGGGAAGAGCTTTGCGCGATACTGCTGATGCAACCTGTCGTCCATGCCCCAAGACAGCAGGTCCCACTTGCCCGTGGCCCACGCCGCCGTGAGCAGCGCCGCCCTCCCGAGGTTGAAGACCGCGTCGTCAAACTCCACCACGCTGGGGAGCGCCTGCCTCGCGTCGGTCGTGTAGACCCTGACGTTTGGCACGGCGACGACGACGTGCATGTCGCTTGGCAGGGATGGCAGGCGCACGTAGCGCAGCTCGCTCCCGTCCCAGCAACTTACGGTCATGCCGCCGAGGCAGCAGGGCGCGACGTTGTCCGGGTGTCCCTCCATCTGCGTCATCATGCGCAGCAGGTCCGACTCGGACGCCTTTATCTCATTCAGCGCGTTGGCGATCATCACCCCGGCTACCACCGCCCCGGCGGAGCTGCCCAGGCCTCGGCACAGAGGTATGGCGTTGTTAGAGAGGAGGTCGAAGCCGGGGCCGTCAACGCCCCATTTTTCGCAGGCCTCCGCGTAGCTCTTTATCACGAGGTTGGCGCTCACGTCGGACATCTCCTTCGCCCCCTCTCCTATTATGTCGGAGCGGAACTCCCCTCGGGGACGCAGCGCCGTGACGGTGAACACGTTGTAGAGCGACAGGGCCATTCCCAGCGCGTCAAAACCAGCGCCGAGGTTGGCGCTGGTAGCCGGCACCCTGACCTTCATGACCTCATCCCTCATTGGGCGAGCGCCTCCAGAAGTTCCTCCATGGAGCTGCCTATCCTGATGGGCTCGCCGGTCTGCCGAAGCGCCGCGTCTGGGTCCTTCAGTCCGTTGCCGGTGAGGACCATGACGACCTTCGAGCCCTCTGGCAGCCTCTTGGCCCCGCGGAGCTTTATGAGGCCCGCGAGCGCGGCGCACGACGCCGGCTCCGCGAATACGCCTCCCTTTGCCGCCAGCATCGCCTGAGCCGCCAGTATCTCCTCGTCGGATACGGCGCCGAACTCACCCCCGGACTCCAGGACCGCGCTCTTTGCCCTCTCCGCGCTCACCGGGTTGCCGATGCGTATCGCGGTAGCTACGGTCTCGGGGTTGGGACATGGTTTGCCGGTGGCGAGCGGCGCGGCGCCCTCGGCCTGGAAGCCGACCATCCTGGGCAGGCCGGAGATTTTCCCCCACTCTCTGAAGTCCTTGTACCCGGCCCAGTAAGCGCTGATGTTCCCCGCGTTGCCCACGGGTATGGCGTGGATGTCCGGCGCCCGCCCCAGCTCCTCGCATATCTCCCACGCGCCCGTCTTCTGAGATATGAGCCGGTACGGGTTCACGGAGTTCACCATGGCGAAGCCCAGCTTCCTCGACGCCTCGCGGGCCATCTCGAGCGCCCTGTCGAAGTTGCCGTCAACGGCTATGACCTTGGCGCCGTATATGAGCGCCTGGGCCAGTTTGCCCATAGCGACCTTGCCGGACGGCAGGAGGACGTAGCACGGCGCCCCGACGTGCGCGGCGTAGGCGGCGGCGGATGCGGAGGTGTTGCCCGTCGAAGCGCAGACCAGCGCGCGCGCGCCGTCCTCCAGCGCCTTGGCCACAGCCAGGACCATCCCGCGGTCCTTGAACGACCCGGACGGGTTGCAGCCCTCCAGCTTGCCCCAAAGCTCGATACCGAGGTCGCCGCCTATCCTGTCCAAGCGAACCAGCGGCGTGCTTCCCTCCTCAAGGTTTACGCCGGGCGTCCTGGCCGAGATCGGAAGATTTGCACCGTACCGTTTCAATACTCCCACAGAAATTCCCCCTGTTCACGCAGCCCATGTGATTGCGAGGCTGAAAACAAAAAATATCGTGCTCCGTCTCGTCAGAGAGGGGGCGACGTATAACCAAACCAAGCCGTCACAAAAACGCGCTCCAATGAAGCGCCGGTTCAATGACCGATACGGCGTTTGGGTACTTTACGGCGCGCGGCGCCCCACATCCCCAAGCCCGCTTGCGCATAACTCCTTTCATTATATACCCGATGTGCCGCATACGCGCGGCGCCGACGGTATGATTCTCATGCCAATTTGGAAAAGCCCCTTTCAAGGACACCCGGTATGCCGCGGTCTTCTTTGAAAACCCCCTGAGCCGTCAACTGAAAAACCATTGTTTGCGCCGCTTTGGCTTATTGACGCTTTCACAATATCCTCCCAACGTGATATACTTTTGCTCGGTCTTGTCAAAAACAGCCTGTCGATCGCGAATTGGTATCAATTGGGATTTGCAAAAGGAGGTAGGCGAATATCAAGCGCAACACTGTTTTGGGGCTGAATATTTCCGTGTTTTTTATGATGATTGGGGTAGGGATGATAGTCGCGCTGCTCCCTCAAAAGGTGATCCAATTTGATGGAAATGGGCAGAATGTTGGATACCTTGCCTCGATGTTCGCTGTAGCTTATATAGCGCTGCAAGTCCCGGTTGGGGCAATGGCGGATAAATACGGGTTTAAAATCTTCCTTGCTATTGGTTATTTTTTGTGTTTCTTGGCAGGGCTGTGTTTTTATTTTTCCAGCAGTTCCTATTCGCTTTTTCTTACCAGGCTGTTACAAGGGGCCGGCGAAGCGCCGGTTTGGGCTCTAGCTCCCGCGATGTTGTCCGTAAAATACCCATTGGAAAAAAGTTCGATTATTGGGAGATATAACGCTATTCTTCATATTGGGCTGACATTAGGCCCGATATGCGGCGTTTATTTGGGAAAGGCATGTCAATCGGGCTTTCTTTTTCTTCTATACTCTCTCGGCTGTTTGTTCGGTATGTTATTGATTTTAGTTTTCGTTGAAGATGTCCGCCCCGCTGAAAAAAATTCTATTACATTCGACTTGTCTGCGATTTCACGTCTTGTTAAGGATCGAAAAATATTAATCGCGTTGATAGGCATTACGCTTTATGGGAGCGCGTATGGCATTTTCCTCACCGCTATTCCCTCATACCTGTTGCAGGAGAAAAATTTTAGCACGGAGTATATGGGTGCTTTTTTTTCGCTATTTTACGCGGCGATCAGTGTTTCTCAAATTATCACTGGTCGATTGTCCTGTCGGTTTGGCGCGGGTTTCCTTATGGTTCTCGGATTATTTATTGCCTCGTTGGGGTTAATCGCTATCCATTTTTCGGGCTCCTTCGGAATATTATTTCTGTTGACCATTGCGAGTCTGGGTTTAGGGGTATTTTACCTCTCATCGATGATTTTCCTCAACGACACGGTTGATTCCGCCTTGAAAGGAACTATTTCCGGCGCATATTACCTGTTTTGGGGCGTCGGGATGTTCTTTGGCCCTTCAACTTTGTCCGCCGCATCGAGGGGTGTAGGTTTCAGTCTATCATTGAAGATATTCGCGGTTTTATTCACAATCATTGCCTTAGCTATGCTGGTATTATTAGTACCGCTATGCCGCAAAAGGACAAGAGGGTAAAACGTAGAACGAAGTGTTTTAACGGAAGGATCGGGCTCAAAAAGAATATGAGTGATCAATGGATACGAACACTGTCAACGGCGGGGTGGTTTCCCCCGCCGTCTCTTAGTTCTCGGCATTCGGGCCGTCAGTTACCGCAGTGAAAGTATGGAGCTTTCATCCAAGCCGGTGTATTTCCTGATGGTTTCAGCAGGAAGGCCATCGGCGAGCATTGTGCGCGCCACCTCAGACTTGCCTTTTTCCATGCCTTTTTCCTCGCCCGTCATCATGGCTTCTTCGATGTCGATCTGCTTCACGTACTCGTCAAGCGATATAGTCTGCAATTTATACGCCCCCTTCAAATCATCGCTTATTTCGGGATCGCCGAGCCGGAATATCCTGTCCGCAAACTCAAGGATGAATTTTCTCCGTCTCTTATCATAACTCTCCGCGCCCGTCGTGTTCAAGAGCTCCCACGCATATTTTTCGCGGAGCGTCAGGTCGCCCCCCGCTCTAGATCGACAGACGCCCGGCGTACATCACGCGCACGAAAGGCCGTTTGTCCTCTCTCAGTTCTTCGACACCATAACTTGTGAGATGAAACGTCCTGAATTCTATAAAAGCCTTGAACCCGTAACATGTTTCCGTGTAAAAATTCACGTCCTTCGAATCCCCGGTGTATATGGCAAAAGCTGTCGCCCTTCCGGTCGGCCGGGACGCCCTGAGACGAATCCACGAGCCGAAAATCCGCCCGGCAAAGTCCTTGTCGGGTTCATGCTGTTGTTCAACCAGGCAGGCGATGTTCCAATCTTCCCCGCCGGTCACCGGGACGTTCAGAAAGACATCCGAAACGAGCATCCCCTTATCCGAATCGGAATCCTTCACCGGCAGCTCCATTCCGCTTATGGCGGTAACTTCCCTCGACGCGTCCATGTCGGAAGCGAGGTCGGGCATGAAATACGCTATGGCGTCCCTCGCGCCGTCGGCGATAGCCCGCTTCCAGGCGCAATCGCGCCACTTATGCGGTTTCGCGGTCATACCAAACACCGTTTGCGATAACACCGTTTATTCAGAATGGGCACCGTCCTTCTTCTATAGATGTTCAATCGTCGAGTATTTGCAAATAGACCAACGTCTGGTTCAACAGCTGCCAAGCAACCTCTCCGAAAGTAATCGGGCCGTAGAAACCGCCTATATCCTTGCCCTCCAAGCTTCCGTACAGGAAATTGAGAATGCAGTTGCAGGCAAATTCCGAATCCCTGTTCCTGATCTCGTTGATCTTGCTGCGAAAAGCCTCTACATAGTCGGGGACGTTTTCAGCGAAACGGTACTCTATGCTTTTGAATACGGGTGCGTAGAAGTTTACCGTACCACCCTCCACGCTTTTTACGGAGATATTGATGCTGGCCCCGGAGTAGTCTCCAACCAGCGGTAGTTTGGTGTCAAGGCCCTTACGAGCAATATAATCGGCAAAGACCGTTTCCTCCCCGTCCACAAAACAGGTTTTCGCCTTGAAGCCCTCCTCGGCGAAAGTGATGACCGGGCTTTTCATATCAGGGCGGAAGATATTGACTATGTTCAACTGCGCGATTTTGCCTTCGGGCAGGCTTACATGCAGTACCGCCGCCTTGTCAGTCAGTATTTCACCGAGAACGCCGTTCACCGCCACCGGTGTCTGGTTCGCTGCCCCCAGGTTTATTCCGGCGATCCAGCCAATAATGTTCTTCAAGAAAATGTCCTCATAGTCCGCCGCGTTTTGAGCGTACCGGCTATGCACCTCGCTGTCGAAGGGCAGTATGACGAGGGAAAATCCGTTATCATAGGCGTCCTTTGTGATATTCGGCAGGGACTGCGCGTCGTAGGACGCAAATTTGTATTCGCTGAAATTCAACTCCAGCACATCCAGCGCATCATTTCTCACCTGTCCGCCGCCCTCATCTAAGAAATATTCCGTAGAGCCGCCGATCCAATTGCCCGCGGGCAGCCCGCGCAACAGGGCCTCAGCGCCGGAGATGTGCAACAGCTTCTTTTCAGCTATCAAAGCGGCGGTCTGTTCAATTGTTTTCAGCATGGTTTATCCTCCTATAATGATACTATCCAGTCATAGTCTGCTTTCATGACTGCCGCGAATTTTTCAAATATCATGTTCAGTTCCGACGTGCATCTACTGAGAACAACGGGCGTGGGAGTTTCCTTATAGATCTTTTTCAGTCTCGTCAACGCCATATTGAGCGCCAGTTGTTTTAACTGCGGCTTCTCATTGTACTCAAGAAGCTTTTTCATCTGGGCGTCAGACAATTTCATAGTTGCTGCCTCCTTAAAGAGCTTAAAATACTGCTTTTATTGAAGGTTTCTCAATTTCATCTCGCATTTTTGGGAGATACTCATTCAATACCGCGAGCAGTTCCTCCATATCGAGTGGTTTGCCGATGTGGTCGTCCATGCCGGCCTCCCGGCACTTTTCTATATCCTCCCTGAACACGTTCGCGGTCATCGCGATGATCGGGATTTTTTTAGCCCGCGGAACATCCAGCGCGCGAATCCGACGCGTCGCCTCGTACCCGTCCATCTCGGGCATCTGCACATCCATGAAAACGATATCGTAGCGTTCCGGCATATCGCCGAACATGCGAACGGCTTCCACGCCGTTCCCCGCGCAATCGATCGCAAGCAGCGTCGGCTCTAGCAGGGAGGAGACGATCTCGCGGTTGATTTCCACATCCTCCGCCAGCAGAGCGCGGAACCCCTCTAAGCAGAGCGTTTCCTCCGGCTGCGGGAGAGCCTGCTGCCTCCTGGACGCGCCGAAGCATTCGTTGATGATGTCCGCTATGGCCGACGGAAAGAGCGGCTTCGGCAGGAATTTATCCACACCGGCCTTCTTCGCGTCGCTTTCTATGATGCCCCATTCCGCGGCGGAGATCATGATCACGACGGACTTGCCCGGCGTCCGCGACTTGAGCTCGCTTGTCAGTTCAATACCGTCCATGCCCGGCATTCTCCAGTCCACGAAATAGATGTCATACGGGCCGATTTGCCCGACCATACGGAGCGCTTCGCTGCCGTCCGCCGCGCAGTCGCAGGGCAGGCCCATGCGCCGCATGACGTCCGAAAAATATTCCAAGATATCCGCGTCGTCGTCCACCACGAGAATATGGACGTTGCCCGCGTTCACGCCGGGATTCAAAAACTCCCTGATTTTCTCCGCGCAGCTCCGCAACCGAACCGTGAAGATAAAGGCTGCGCCCTCGTTCAATTTCGACTCGACGCGGATTTCCCCATTCATCATCTCCACGATATTTTTGGAAATCGCGAGGCCGAGCCCCGTGCCGCCGAATTTGCGCGACGTGTTGCTTTCCGCCTGTTGGAATGAGCGGAACAGCTTGGCCCGCTGTTCCTCCGAGATGCCGATTCCCGTGTCGGCCACCTCGATTTGGATGGTGCAGACGCCCTCCTCCTCGCGGATCATCCGCGCTTTCAGCGAGATGGATCCGCCTTCCGGCGTGAATTTCGCCGCGTTTCCGAGCAAGTTCGTGATCACCTGCGCCAGCCTTTGGTCATCTCCGACGAGCAGACGCGGAATTTCATTGTCGATGTGCACCGTCAGTTTCTGGTGCTTTTCATCCGCGCGAAAAATGATGACGTTCACAACTCGTTGCAGCATCTTCTCAAAATCAAATTCTTCCTCGGAGAGCTCGAATTTGTTGGCTTCGATTTTGGACATATCCAATATGTCGTTGATCACGCCGAGCAGGTGCTGCGACGCCTCCCCGATCTTCCTCAAGGCGTAGTTCTTCCGCTCAATATCCGTCGCTGATTCGCCTATGGTCGTCATGCCGATGATCGCGTTCATCGGCGTGCGAATCTCGTGGCTCATATTCGAAAGAAACTCGCTTTTGACGCGCGAGGCGGTTTCCGCGAGCTCTTTCGCCTCCGCGAGGCTTGTCACGTCGTGCATGAGCACCAGTACACCCATAAACTCCCCCTTGTCGCTGTAAAACGGCGTGATCGCCATTTCGAAACGGAAATTGTCCCAGGCGACGTCTTTTCGCTGCGCCTCGCCTTTTTCCGCCAAAAGCACAGCTTCCAGGATGTCATCCGCCATGTCCCGAGGAAGATACCGCGCGGCGATGTCGTCAAAACACCGTCCGTTCAAAACGCTTTTATCCTCATCCATGCCCACGCCGATAAGCACTGTGGTCAGGTAGGTTCCCAGGCGGAATTTCCGTTCGGAGTCCAGCAGGAAAATGATGTCAGGACAGTTTATGAGCAATTGCTGGTTATACACCTGCGTCCTCTCGATGTCCTTGCGTATCGTGTTCAGGATGTTTTCCTGCGTGAGCGTGTTTACGCGAAATGTTTCCATCAGTTTGTCATTGACGTGCGCCTGGCGTTTGAGCTTTCGAACTTCGGATTCGGCGTTTTTCAATTTTTCGAGCAATGCCTCGTATGCTTGCCTGGTTACGACTTCCTCGTCCGGCATGACCTCGTTCCTCCTTATCCCGCGCGTCGCTATAGGATGCAGGCGATGATGGAATAGTTGTGGAAGCGGTTGGTGACGTCCCCAGCGCATACGGAAGTCGGGCAGATTTCTCCCCCCGCGTAAGCCAGCATAAACGGAGAATTCCCTTTGAGCCCTTCCTCAATCATAGAGGCCTCGCTCAGAGGTTTTGCGCCGAACATCATGCGCCGCACTACGCAGGAGAAAATCAGCGTCGCTTGGCGGTCAGGAATCGCTTTTACCTTTTCAATCACTTCCGAGGAGCTTTGCAGGATGTCCTCAGCGGTCGGATTGATTACGGTGAACACGGAATTTTGGTACATATAGCCGCGGCAGATCGCATCCCCATTCTCGGTCAAATTGACGATCGCACGCACGACGGGAATGCCGTCGTAGTCAGCGCGCTTTTTGAAGTCGATGAGGATGGGGACGAACTGCAGCCCCTCGTCGAGTTTGCCGTTTTTCGCCAAGCCGATATCCGCAAAATATTCATAGGTGGATACGCCGTTGATCTCACGCACGATGTTTTTTTCGCTCTTCGTAATCTCGCCGCTGTAAGGCGTCTTGTTGTGATCGTCCACTGTGGCGATGAGGAACCGCGGATTGACGGCGCCCGCCGCGACGATGAGGGCCATCTTTGTCAGCGAAGCTTCGCCGTTGCATAGCGTTGAACAGTTGTCAAACGCGATTGAATCGCTGATTGCGATCGTGCCGAAAATCGGGACGCCGGGACAGAGCTCCGTGAGCGCTTCGACATACGCATCGCCCGCGTTGTCGGCAATAAAAGGCGGAAACGCGAGGATCAGCCTGGGTTCGGACGGCAAGCGCCGCACCGCCTCCGCAAAGCAGGCGCGCGTCGGTGTAAGCGCGTCGTTGCCCGCGACAATCTCCTCGGTCATGGCGACCGAGAAGAACACATCATTGCCCGTCAGCACAAAGACGGTCAGCATCAGGATACCGGCCTCGCCCTCCACCGCCTGCGTCATTGTGGTCGCGCCGGCGACAGGAAACGGCAAGGCCGCGCATACGGCCTCGTAGATGCCTGAATCAATGTATTCTGGATCACACATGATAATACCGACGGTGTTCTCCATAAGCGGAAAATCCTCAAGTCCGGCTTTGATTTCCGCGACAGCGGCGTCCGCATCGTCAAGCTCATAGATGTACAGCCCTATTGAACGCATCATGGGTTTCTTCTCCTTTCGAGATTGAACAAATGATTGCTGACTCGCTTTAAAATCGGAATCACGCATCGGCGGTGTGTACCTTGAAGCGGGACAGGACCTCCGTCAATGTCTGGGCGTGGCGGTTTACCGCTTCGGACTGTTCCGCCACCCCCTGAGCCGCGCTGGTGGTTTCGTCCGCCGCGTGACGGATGTTCGTGATCGTATCCACCATCTCCATCGTCGATTTTGCCGCGCTGTCAATGCCTGCGGCCATCCCCTTGCTCGCCGCCGCTTGTTCCTGTGCGACGGCGGCGATGTTCTGGATGGAGTCGTTAGCCTTGTTCATCTGTTCGAGTGCGCCGTTCAACTCCTTCTGTGCCTGCTCCGCCTGAAGCAGCGTTTCGGCGAGCGCGCGTCCCGCCTCCGTCGTGGCGGCGATGCTCTCTTGGGCTCCCTTCTGAAGATCGATTATTATCTCGTTCACGCTCTGCGCGGCGCGCGCGGACTCCTCGGAGAGCTTGCGGACCTCATCGGCGACCACGGCAAAACCGCGTCCCACATCTCCGGCCCGCGCCGCCTCGATGGCCGCGTTCAGTGCCAGGAGGTTTGTCTGGTCCGCTATCCCCGTGATGACCGACACGAAACTGCTCACATTCTCGACGGAAGAGACCAGCTGCCGCGTTTTGCCCTCGCTCTCCTTGGCGTTCTTGTCCACATTGCGCATACCAGCGATCACGCCGTTCACCGTCTGAATCGCCTTGTTGGATGCGTTGGTCGTTTCGGAGATGAAAGCGGCGCTTTCCGTCGCGGACTGAGCCACGGAATTCGCCCCCGCGCTCATCTCCTCGATACCAGTGTTGCACTGCTCCAGCGCCGTGCCGTTGCGTTCGCTCAAAGAGGAGACCTCGTCTATGGACGCCTTGACCTCCTCCATGGAGGCGTTTGTTTCCTCGGAAATTGAGGATAGGTTGCCCGCGCTGTCTGACAATTTCTCCGAGACGTCTACAACGTGCCGCACCGCCTTCTCCTGAGCCGCTATCATGTTTGTC
Source organism: Synergistaceae bacterium (assembly GCA_031269245.1). GTDB lineage: Bacteria > Synergistota > Synergistia > Synergistales > Synergistaceae > JAIRKI01. Next base: position 13,716 of record JAISZL010000016.1, read on the forward strand.
AAAGCCCCTACGAGGTTCCCCAATTCATCCTCCCCCTCGTAGAGGAAGTCCTCCTTCTCGATGGTCAGGTCGCCCCCTTCGGCGCGTTTGGCCATACCGACTATCGTTGAAAGCGGTCTCGTGATGCTTCCGGAGATCGCCAGAGCGACCGCGAAACCGGTCAGGATGGCGAGTATGGCCGCTATTATCAGGATGGTGATGCTTGAACTCAGCGCGGACAGGTTCTCCCTCGCGAAAAAACTGACGCGGTCCCGCCCGATATTCGAGGCGGCCGACGACTCCGTGTTGAGCGCCGTCACAAACGGAGCTCTCTCGGCGTCGGCTTTCTGAATCACCCTGAAATCATCCACAAAAGCCTCGACGAGTTTTTTGTACTCCGGGAGCTTCCCCAGAAGCTGGTCCGCAACGTTTCGAAATTGAGTCTCCGAAAATGCGCTTTTTACCGTTTGGATGGCGTTTTCGACCTTTCCGATGGACTCGTCAAGGGCCTTTGGTATCCCGCTAACGTCACGGTTGGCCACCTGCCGCAAGAGCGAGTAGCGGATGTTCAGGAGATCCGTCGTGATGTCCTGTGCCATATTGAGAATTTCTATATGCCGCTCCGCAAGCTTACCCGCCCCTGCCGCCGTTCTCGCGTGGTCAAAGAGATCGCTCACCAATTTGCCGCTCATCTCGGCCAATTCGGCGCCGGCCTCCACCAGCGTCTTAAATGTCGCGTTCTTCTTTCGGAAGTCGTACTCCAGCGTGTCGAGCATTTGAATGTAGCCCTTGAGCGGGTAGGCGACCTTTTCGTCCAGGTATTGCAGCGCATGCAGTTGAGGGTAGGTTTTCCGCATGGCGTAAGCGTCTTCCAGCGTCTTCAGGGGCGGTGCCTCCGCGGCATCGACGGCTTTGATGGAGTCCTCGCTTTCCAACAACTGCATGGAGTCCACGGCTACGAACAGATCGTACACCTCCCGCTCCATCCGGCTGGTGATCGCCATGGATGGGACGACGGCCTCGTCGAGATACCGGTTGTTTCTCTGAAGATCGGTCAGATTGCTCCACGTCACGGCTACGGCCACGGCAAACACCGCCAGGACCAGGCCAAACCCCAGCAGAAGCTTCGTCCTGGTCTTCAGGTTTTTCCACATCTAAATCCTCTCCTCGTATGGGACATCACGCTGAATTTTGTACTTTAATACCACTTTAAATATATCCCAATTCTGCAAAAAATTCAACGTTGCGCGCCAAAATAAAAAGCGCTTGAAATAGAGCTCGATTCTCCGCGCCGTTGCTACTCAACGTGTTCAGGCGGATTGAGTGTCAAGCGAAGGGACCGCCAAATAAACTTTGACGATTTCAATCAGCCGCTTGGGCTCGAATTGGATTTTGAGAACAGGTGGGTTAAAAAAGCGAGGCTCATCCCGTGGGAGAGTCTGTAAAATAAAGTGTGTGAAACCAGAAAGTCAAGAAATCTAAAGAGGAGGGTATAACACATGAGCAACACGGAGAAAGTGAAAGGATCGCTGAATATCGCAGATGAGATGCTGAACGAACTCACGGAAGGCCTCAGGACGCAGGGTGACAAATGACACGCGCGTTCCCACATTGTAAATGTATGACATTTGTGATATTTTTGATAGAAGGTGATCGGTCATGCCTAAAACGGTAACGTTATCCATAAGGGTAGACCCCGAAAATAAAAAGCGAGGCGGAAACGCTTTACTCCAGGTATGGCTTGAGCCTCGGCGATGCCGTCAATGTCTTTCTGCGCCAGTCTCTCAACGTAGGGGGACTGCCCTTCGATATGAGAACCCCGCATCCTAACGCTGTGACGGAAGCCGCTATGCGGGAGGGGGATGAAATAATCCGGCGCGTGAAATCATCGGGGAAAGGACGCTTCGATAGCGCGGAGGACATGCTGGCCGATTTGAAGAGCTGATGCTGACGTCCGACTACACAGTCCAGTTCAAAAAGGATTACAAGCTCGCGGTGAAGCGAGGGCTCGACATCGGGCTTCTTGATGGCGTTATTGTTGAATTGGTGAACGAGCGCCCCCTTGATGAGAAGTGCCGCGACCATCCCTTGACCGGAAACTGGAATGGCCGGAGGGGATGTCATATAAAGTGAGATTGGCTATTGGTTTATCAAGTTGACGGAGAGGTTATCGTATTCGAGCGCACGGGGACGCACTCGGACTTTTTCTGACGCTTGGAATTGTCACAAATATTTACTAGCCTCCCGGACGGACAAAGACGAGAGTCCCGAGTCATTCCGAGCGATAAAATCCCTCACCCAGGACGGATCGGTTTTGCTGTACTCACGCAGGCTCCAGCCGATGGCTTTATTGATGAAAAATTCCTTTTGCCCCAGATTGTTCAAAATAACGCGCTCCAGTAAAGCCGTATCGGTTCTCTCTTTGCGCGCGAGCTGATGATCAATGGCGATCCGGCGTAGCCAGATATTCTCGTCCGCGCTCCACGCGAGGATGACATCATTCACCTCGGGATAAGCCAAAGCGATATAACCGACGACGCGGTCCAGGCCGTCTATCGTATCCCACCACGGTTTAGTTACCGCGATCTTTTTGAGATTCGGAATATCGGACGCCGCGAGCTTATCCTTCATCACGTCGAGATAATCGACGCCGAGATACTGAAACTCCCTGTGCACCCTCTCCCAGCAGAGTTCGACGAAACGCCAGTCCATTTCCCTCTTTGCGGCATGTCGCAGGAAATCTCTGCAGAGTTTCCTCCTTTTCGGTGTCGATATGCCTAGGAAACTGAACTGGTTCCGCATATAAGCGCTCATCTGTTTCGCCGATTCGGGATCGGCGCTGCTCTCCAGGACAAAAAACAGTTGCCCGATATCCGTTTGCTCCATCTCTAAGCCCCTTCCCATACAGTATTCTCATACGCAGGCGGGCGCTAGTGATCTATCTCGTTCTTATATCGAATGACCGGAACTTGCTTTATTTTTTTTTACCGACCTTTTGCCCTTCCAGCGCAAAGACCATATCGGCGGTACGTTCAAAGTACCCAATGTCTTTTTTGGGCTTCATCACAGGATTGCGTTCATGGTTGGTATGAGCGTCATGAGAGCGATTAGAGCATTTAAGGATGCGGTAAATATCAGTATTTATGCATCGAATATGATGGGAAAGCAAGAGTTGTTTTAGGGCGTGTTTGAAAACTACTATTTAGCCATTAATTACGCCAAAAAAATGCCTGAAAATGGCTAAGTTTCGTTGGAGTGATGAAAGAGGTTTTGCCGATCACCAACCGGGAATGGGAGAAGCTCAAAAATTCCTCGTTTCAGGCGAGAGATTTTGCCGAGGCGCTGAAGTGTTTCGATTCAACCCGCCATTTCGCGGGGACTTCCGAGATCGCCGGGGTAGTCCACGCGAATATCCAGAAGACCGGGGAATTGGCGGGGAAAGTTTTTGACGAGGACCAGCGCGACAGCGTATACGAGATGTTCTTTTGCGAACCATTGGAATCCAACTGAGAAATGCGTATTGACACTTTCGACGGCGCGCTCTCGAATTATGGCTTGGAGATGATTGTATAGGGAAACCCGTGAAGCAGTTCAACATACCGGATATGGCGGCGGGACGAAAACAGTCCCCGCCGCCGTCGCGGCCACAAAGGCTGTTAGATGCCTAAAGGGAAGATTCAAATTGCAATCAGGAGCCTGACACGGCGCCCGCCCGCCCCGCATCGTTCTCCGCGCCGCCAGAGTCCTCCCCATGTAGGAGGTTCCACACCTTGCCGGTGATCCAGTTGAAATCGCTGGAGTTTCGCACGTCGCGGATTCTCCGCGGGCGCGGGAGGTTCACGTTCACCAGGCACCTTATGGCGCCAGGGTTCATGGACATGACGACGACCCGGTCGGCCAGGAAAACGGCCTCCTCGATGCTGTGCGTGATGAATATGATGGTCTTGCTCGTCTTCTCCCATATGCGGAGCAGCTCGTCCTGGAGCGTCTCCCTGGTCTGGGCGTCCACCGCCGCGAAGGGCTCGTCCATCAGCAGCACCTCAGGGTCGAAGGCGAGGGCGCGCGCGATCGCGACCCTCTGCTTCATGCCGCCCGACAGCTCGTGCGGGTAGCGATCCTCGAAGCCTGTGAGCTCCACGAGCTCGATGTACTTGTCGCTCGCGGTCCTGCGCTCATGCCTGGGGACCTTCTTGACCTCCAGGCCGTACTCTATGTTTTTCCTGACAGTCCTCCACGGGAAGAGTGCGTAGCCCTGCAGCACGATGCCCCGGTTGAGGTCCGGGCCGGTTATCTTCCTGCCGTCGATGTAGATTTCGCCGGACGTGGGCAGCGAAAGCCCGGCCATGATGTCGAGGAACGTCGACTTCCCGCAGCCGCTTGGCCCGACGATCGAGATGAATTCACCGGCTTTAACCTTCAAATTTATGTTGTGAAGAGCGGTGAAATTATGTTTTCTCTCCCCCGCGCGTTTTATCTTGAAGACCCTGCTCGTCCCCCTGGCCACTATTTTGCACGACTTGATGTCGTCATCCGTTATATCGCCCTGTTCTTCGATCACAGCGGTCATTTCTGTCCCTCCTCGCTAAAATTGCGCGCGTCGCGCGCTTTTGCCCGTGTCCGCCGCGAATACGCGAACGCCTCGGGTGCCCTATTGATACCAATCCGCGATCAACAGGCTGTTTTTGTTGTGGCTGAGCGCTTGTCCAAACCTGTTTTAACGCTTCACCCTTAGGGCATTTGATTTCAAATTGATATGAAATCGAATTGGCGTCAGATCAACATCGGCTCAGGTGTCCTGACTCCATCGTCAGCCTCCTGCCGCCGCGCGCCGCGGCGTTCCTCTCGTGCGTGACCAGGATGACGGCGGCGCCTGAGAGGGAGATTTGTGAGAGCATTCCGATGACGTCCCCCGCAGTCGAGGGGTCGAGGTCGTTGGTTGGCTCGTCCGCGACCACCAGCCTGGGTTCGTTGATCAGGCTTCTGGCTATGGAGGCCCTCCGTTTCTCCCCTCCCGAGAGCTGATCGGGATACGACTCCGCCAGGTGCGCTATCCCAGCCCGCTCCAGGAGGCGAGAGGCCCTCTCGCAAGGGTTGCCCTTCCTGCGGTAAAGGTAAAATGGCAGGATGACGTTCTCCATGACGGTGAAATTGGAGAGCAGGCCGCGATCCTGCGGTATGTACCCCATCTCGGCGTTCCGCAGCCTCGCTATTTCGTCGTCGCTCGAGCTGGCGATACTGCGCCCGCCGAAGGAGACGCCGCCTGACGACGGCCGGATGAGCCCGGCTATCAGCTTGAGCAGCGTGCTCTTCCCGCTGCCGGAGCGCCCGGAGATGACGACGAAGTCCCCCTCGTCCACAGCCAAATTAACGCCGTCGACGGCGAAAAAACCACTGCCGCCGCGCCGGTACTCCTTCCTGAGATCTTCTACATCAAGGAGCATGGCCGCGTCATCTCATGATCCATCGTCGCGCGCACGGTTCGGGCTCACCCTCATTCCGCCCCCTCGACCGCGTCCACCGACGCGCTCCGTGCCCCGAGCGCGGAGCGCAGCGACGCGAGCGGCCCGGACAGGAATGAAATACCGACCCCCGCCGCTACGATGAGCGCGGCGGTCCTGGCGCTGGGCTGCACGTAGGGGAGGGCCATGCTCAAATCTATGAGGGTCCTGAACGGCAGGACGAGCAGGCAGAAGACGGCCGCCCCCGCCAGCGCCCCCAGCAGGCTGATGATGGACGCCTCGACCAGGATTATGGCGGCGACGCGAAACCGCGGCGCTCCCAGGATCCTGTAGATGCCCAGCTCATTTTTCCGCTCGTTCAGCATGGCGGAGAAGAGTATGGCGAGCACCGCCGCTGCGAGCAGCCAGAATATCACGACGAGGGATATGACGAAGGCCAGGAGTGCGCGCAGGTTCCGCGATATTCCGCCTATGATCTCCTGCGTCCTTATTATATCTATCCCGTCGCCGCGATAGACGTCGTGTATTTCGCGAGCGAGGGCCGCCGGGTCGACGCCGTCCTCGATGTCCGCCGTTACGACTGACACGGCGTGCTCCGCGTCGGGGACGTCACCGCCGGTGTAGTATAGGTATTCCCTCAGTGCCGCGCGGGCAGTCTCCATGTTGAGGAACACGGAGGTGTCAAATCCCGTGCCGGTTTTGTCCAGGCGCGCCGCGACGCGGTACGCGCTGCTGAAGAACATCAGCTTGTCCCCCTCCTCCGCGTCGATAAGGTTCCCCACGACGACATCGCCGAACTCTAGGCCGCCCTTCGCCGCCGATGCTATCCACGGCGCAATAACGAAGTCAGTGACAGGGTCGTACCCTATGAGCTGCACGGGGAACGAACAGTGGGACGAGTCCAGCGACGCTATGAAGAGCTGCGGCGACGTCCGCCTGAACCCCTCCATCTTGGCTATCTTCGCCAGGGCGGAGGAGCTCAGGTAAAACGCGCTGGGCTCTCCGCGCAGCAACGCGCCCTCCGCCTTTTTGCCGTAGCCCCTGGGAACTATGAACGCATCCGCCCCGAGCCTGTCCGACACGCCGTTGATGCC
>JAISZL010000055.1 GCA_031269245.1 Synergistaceae bacterium
GGCATCGGCGGATGATTCCGCTCCCTCGCGAGTGACCTGGGGGAAGTCAATATTAATTTTTTAGGAGGTTTTTAAGATGAAGGGTTCGAGTAAGATACTGGCGGCCATCCTGGCCGTAGTCGCGGTCCTGGCGTTCGCCGGCGGCGCGTTGGCGTATAGTAGCGTATCTGAGGATAACGGCGTGAGGTGGACGATCAAGGACATATTGCCAGCGCCCACGGAAACTCCCTATACGACTGACAAAGGCGGGCTAAAAGAGCTGGTAACAAGCGATGATTTGCTGTCCCCTGATTTGAAACCGGGTAAAGTGACAGAACTTATCGTTACCGAAGATGCCGCGCCAGGAGAGGGCAAAGCATATGAACAGGACGGTTTCTTCACGTTTGAGGACATGTTTTATATCATAAATAACTTCACCAATATCGTGAGTTTGGACTTGAGCGCCGCGACGGCTGGTGCCTCCGGCGATGATGCCCCCGCAATCGGCGAAAAGCTGGCGAAGGCTGGCAAAACGTTGCCCAACCTGCGATATCTCGCTCTCCCAAAGGGTCTGGAAATCATCAGCGACGATGCGCTCAAGGGTCTTACAACCAATCTTAAGAAGGTAGTATTACCGGAATCCCTTACTGAAATCGGCAAAGGCGCGTTTGAGGGCGTGCTTAGCGACGATGCGGTGATCGAGTTCACAGGGCCGGTGCCGACGACGATAGGCGAGAACGCCTTGAGTAATGATGTAGTAAGCTTCAAAGTTGTGGTGCCGCCGGACTATAAGGAGGCGTATGAGGACGCATTTGAAGAGGCGGACATAACCGTTGATACCGTTGACGTGACAGTTTTTGTCGTTGATGATATTGTTGGTTTTGACGCTGCGGAGGAAGGTTACAGTGCGAGCGATATAAGCCCGCAAGATATCATAATCACCAACGATGGGACTCTGGATATTACATACGAAATAACTTTCAACGGTTTACAGGCGGCATCCTTCGATGTTCTTACTGATAATCGCTCCGGAATTGTCGCGTCAGATGACCAAAAAACTATCTCGATCAGGCCAAAGGCGGGCTGGCCCTCCGGTGTTTATGAAGGAAGCGTAACCATTTCGTGGAATGAAGCAACGACGGGCGACAACGATTCTAAGACAGTGGGGGTTGAGTTCGCTGTCTACAAAACAGACGAGGAGGTAATATCAGGCCCTGAGAAGTGGTCTGTGGAGCCCGACGGAGCTATTACCGCGAAGGCAACGCTCATAGTTCCCATTAATCTCCCAGAAGGGGCAAGGATTGAGGGGGTATACGTTGACACCAGCTATGCCGCCGAATTCGACAGCGACAGCGATTGGAGCGATGACGGCGAGTACCTTGAGATCTACCTGGAAGCGGTGTCCGGTAAGACATGGAAAGACATAATCATTAATAAGATCTACGTCAAAACCTATGACGGCACTTTGTACGGGGTAGATGCTACCGACGACGACGGCGATGGAATCACCCTAGAGGATATCGCCGATGACCGCGGCGGCAGCAGCGGCTGCGACGCCGGGCTGGGCGTGGGCGCGCTGCTCCTGGCCGGAGTCGCCGTCGTCGCGCTTCGCAAGAGGGGCTGACTGAGGGCTTAAAAGGCGTAAACGTAACCGCCAATCAACGACGGGGACGTCCATCATCGCGGACGTCCCCGTCTGTTTATGCCGCCGTTCATATTTCCTCTGTCTTCAGGTCTTCTCTTATCCAAATTGAGAGGATGCTGTCCAATTTTTCTATGTCTATTGGTTTTGAGAGATAATCGCAGAAGTCATTTCTCAGAAACGTCTCCCTCATTCCGGCAATGGCATTCGCTGTCAACGCGATAATGGGGACAGTCCTTCCGTTTTCTTCCTCCCGTATCGCTCTCGCGGTCTCTATTCCGTCCATGCCGGGCATCATGTGATCCATGAAGACGAGATCGTATGGACTCTCTTTCACGATGGCGACGGCGTCCTCCCCGGAAAGGCAGGTGTCGACCCGTATCCTGTACGGCTGTAGCAGGGTTCTGAGTACGCTCAGGTTGACTTTGGAATCGTCAACCGCAAGGATTCTCGCCCCCGGCGCGACGAAGCGGACCTTCCGTTTCCCATCGAAGGGCCGGCGGGCTTCCGTTTCCGCTCTAAAGGGCCGCCCGTCCACGATTTTCTGCGGTATGAGAGCGGTAAACACACTGCCCTTCCCATACACGCTGCGCACGGTGATATCGCCGCCCATCAGGCGGCACAGGTTTTGGGAAATGGCAAGGCCCAGACCGGTTCCCTCAATGCCCCGGTTTTTTGGAAGATCGACCCGTCTGAAGCTGTCGAAAAGTTTCTCCATGTCCTCCTGCCTGATCCCGATCCCCGTGTCGGCCACTTCAAAAGAGAGCATGATACTGCCGTCCTCCCGCACCGTGCCGGAAACGCTGAGGGTTATGGAGCCTTCGTTGGTATATTTGACCGCGTTGCTTAGCAGGTTCAGCAGGATCTGCCTGGTGCGGCTCACGTCGCCCCGCAGCTTGTTGGGCAGGCCGGCGTCGATGTTCGTGTTGAAGGCGAGCATCTTTTCGGCGACCCTGAGTTTGATGATGTTCTCCACATCGTGGATCAGGGACGCGAACATATATTCGTTGCCGGCAAGTTCCATCTTTCCCGCTTCGATTTTAGAGAAGTCCAGGACATCGTTGATGATGGAAATAAGAATGGCGCCGGCCTCTTTTATGTCCAGCGCGTTCTCTATGGCGTCGTCGGGCAGCTCGCGCCGCAGCAGCGCCTCCGAAAAGCCGATGATAGCGTTCATGGGCGTGCGTATCTCATGGCTCATCCTGGCCAGAAAAACGCTTTTGGCGCGGGACGCTTCCAAGGCCAGCCGGGTCTGGTTTTCCAGATCCTCGGTCCGTTGCCGGACTATGGCTTCCAGTCTCGTTTTTGCCTGGCCCCGCCACAGGAACATAGCGAACAGCAGAGCCAGAAGGCAAAGGAGCAATCCGGCCACGCCGATAAGCCAACGCGTCTGGGCCACTTTTACGCGGTAATCAAAAACCCGGCGGGTCCAACCGTCGACGATGGTTTCCGTGTCAACCAGCCGCAGGGCCTTGGACACGATGGAGCATAGAACCTCTTCGCCCGAGTTAAAGCCAAAGGTGGATTCGTAGGGATACTTGAAAGCGAGGTTTACCTTGAAGCCCGGCTTTTCCCACAGGTTGGTCAAGCTCAGCAGAAGGTTTCTGGTTGACATCACCAGTTCCACCTCTCCCCGTTCCAACGCGGCATAGGCCTCGCTGGTGGTCTCGTATTCTATGACGTCGGGGTGATCAGGAAACCAAGCGTAAAAAACCTCGGCAAAGGCGGTGTCCTTTATCAAGCCGATACGGGAATATAGGACCTCGTTGATGGTGACGTTTTTATGTTCCGAACGGGACAGAAGAGCGTAATAATCGGTCTGAAACGAAGCGTCGGGCCAGATAAAACGGCCTTCCCGCTCATCCGTGCGGATGAGCTCGGTGATCATGGCCGCCTCGCCTCTTTCAAACATGTTCAGCAGCTCTGGCCAATCCAGAGGCTCCCTGTTGGCCCTGACAAAGCTGAGTCCCGTCAGAGCCTCTATTTTGGCCAGGACGTCAAAGGCGGTTCCCTGCCAGATATTTTCCCGGCTATTGTAGAAACTGACCGGATAATTGTCATTTTCCGCGGCAAACGGAACGGGGCTTTTTGTCTCTGTCCGGCGGCGGATATAATCCCGCTCCTCCGCGGTAAGCCGGCTGAGGAACTTATGGCGCAAGTAGTCCTCATATCCCTGATTGTACATCCCGCTCAACCGGTAAGACGCGCCGTTCCGCAGGACTCTCTGAACCACCGAGACAATCGGCGCCAGATCGGGATTTTGAGTCGCCAGGGATACGGGGTTGTATATGGCGGGAAGAAAATCCGAAGCGACCACGTCGCCGTATACGTCAAAGGCGGCCTCGGCGACGCCGTCGGCGAAAAAGGCGTCGATGGTTCCGTCCCGGAGCAGCCGGTAGGCGGTCTCACAATTATCGACAGAAACCGCTTCAAAGGGATGCCGTTCATGGCGGGCCACCTGATCGCGGGTGATGGCTTCTTCCAAAAAAGCGTAACGAAGAGGCCGGGATTTCGCGGTTTCCGCCAGTCCCAGGCTGTCCTCGATCCGCATGTATTTAATCGACCGTTCGGCAATGGCGCCGGTCATATAATATTTTTCCCGCCGCTCCTCCGAGGCGGTGAACTCTCCTGAAAAATCAATGTCCAGGGATTCCATGCCGGCAAGTAAATGGTCCCAGTCATAGATCGCCGGCGTAAAAGATATCCCGAACAGCTCCGTAAGCCACCGGCAGAACAGGGCGGCGTATCCTTCGATCCGCCCCTCCGCGTTGTAAAATGCCTCGGTGCTGGCGGTCATGCCGTATGTAAAACCGTCCCCCCGCGCCCGCAGGGATTCAATCGCGGCGATTTCCTCCCCGGTTATTCCCGGTATGTCGCGATACGAGGTATATTCAGGGTATTTATCCCGGGACTGCCCCGTTCCGCCGCAGCCGGTAAGCAGCAACACCGCGGCGAGAAATAGAGCGGAGTATCCTTTTTTCATGCCGATCTTCACAAGACCCCTCCGTCCCTCTGTTCCGCATAACGACCGACCTTTGAAACCATCTCGGGTATAGCCGGCTCTCTCTTAGCGACATTGCCTTTACTCTAGATACAATATTATATCAATGAACGCAATACCTTGCCACATATGATTTATAGCAAATCCGCGTGTAGGCGCCGAAATATTGTTCGGCCTCTTGGCGTCGTTCAGTCTACGTAATATGTGCGGGAACAGGCGGCGTTTAAATATTATGATAGCTATGATACGAAAGGAGTGTCGCACATGGGAAAACCGAGGATCTTCGCGCTGGTCGGGGGAGTTTGCAGAGACTCCCTCAGCCGCAGGCTGTACGGCATCGTCAAGGAGCAGGCGTCTCAAGTTTTGGATTTGGACACGTATGACATATCATCTCTCCCGTTTTTCTCTCAGGACATCGAGAACGACCCGCCAAAAGCGGTGGAGGATTTCAAGCTCTTGGTTCGCTCATGCGACGGGGTGTTGGTAATCACCCCCGAGTACAACAGGTCGTTCCCCGGCGTGCTCAAGAACGCGCTCGACTGGGGCTCGCGCCCTCCGGGGCAGAGCCTGTGGCCGGGCAAGCCCTCGGGGTTGATTGGAACGAGTCCTGGCGCTATGGGAACATTCGGCGCGCAGTCTCAGCTTCGGCAGGTGCTGTCGTTCCTCGACCTGCGCACGATGAATCAGCCGGAGTTTTACCTGCGGTTCCCAAAGGAGCTGGATGGCGGGAAACTACCCGCCTCCGACCGCGATTTCCTGCGGAACTACATAGAGAAGTTCCGCCTCTGGGTGGATTCGCACACGTCATGACGGCTCACGCCGGCCGAAAACGCTGATTTATTGTTAAGGGCCTGAAGGGCCGCGTCCCTGTTTGGCTTGAAGTCGGTATCGGGAGACACCGGCTGGGGGTGAGTCTTTACCCTTTAGGCCCTTGGCGGCAAATCGGCGGTTCCCCGAGAAATTCCTCCATCGCCCGGCGCGAGCGTTCGCCATACAGCAGCGAGCGCTCCCCTTTGGGGAGTTTTTTGCGCTTCGCGCTCCCCTGAGGGAGGGGAGGGAATATCCCCAAGTTCACGTTCATGGGCTGGAACGACTTTGGCTCCGCGCTCCTGAGGTATCTGAGGAGCGATCCGATGGCGGTGGCATCCGGAAAGGGGCGCATCTCAGTGTTTTTGAGGAGCGCGTACATGAAGAGAGCGACGGCGGCGCCGCTCGCGGCGCTCTCAGTGTAGCCCTCAACCCCGGTTATCTGGCCGGCCAGGAAGAGGTCGCTCCTGTACGCTCCGCTGCCCCGCCTCGGGCGCATGTACCAGTCCAGCACCCGAGGCGCGCGGACGAACGAGTTCCTGTGCATGACGCCCATCCGCGCGAACTCCGCGCGCTCGAGGGCCGGTATCATTCGAAACACGCGCTCCTGTTCCGGCCACTTGAGGTTGGTCTGAAAACCGACCATGTTGTAGAGCGTGCCCTCCGCGTTGTCCCTCCTCAGCTGGACCAGCGCGTATGGTTCGCGCCCTGTCGACGGGTCGTCCAGACCCACCGGGCGCATCGGGCCGAACCTCATTGTGTCCGCCCCTCGCTCCGCCATCACCTCTATGGGAAGGCACCCCTCGAAGTACGGCGGCCTCGCGTCGAAATCGCTCAGTTTTGCCCTCTCAGCGCCCGCGAGCGCGATTTGGAACTCGCGGTATCTCTCCCTGTCCATCGGGCAGTTTATGTAGTCCCCCTCCTCTGAGCCGTAACGATTCGCCCGATAGGCCCTGCCCATGTCTATGGAGTCGAGCGTGACGATGGGGGCGGAGGCGTCAAAGAACGACATGAAGCGTTCTCCGACGATCTCCGCGACGCGCGACGCGATATCCCCCTCCGACAGCGGCCCTGTGGCTATTATCGCCGGCCCCTCCGGGATGTCGGTTATCTCGGCGCGGATCAACTCTATATTTTCGTGGCGCTCTATCTCGCCGCTCACGAGGGAGGAGAACTCGTCTCTGTCGACCGCCAGCGCCCTGCCGGCAGGGACCTCAGACGCGCGTGCGGCGCGGATTATCAGGCTGTCCAGCATCGACAGCTCCTGTTTCAATATCCCCGCCGGGCTAGTCGGCGCGGCCGCTCCGAGGGAGTTGCTGCACACCAGCTCCGCAAGGCGGCCGGTCGAGTGGGCGGGCGAGCTCTTCCCCGGCCTCATCTCGCACAGCCTGACCCTGACGCCTCGGGTCGCGAGCTGCCAAGCCGCCTCGGAGCCGGCAAGGCCGCCTCCGACGATTGTCACCGGCTCCATGCCGTTCAGGGCGACGAGCGGAGGGGCGCGTGGGGGAGGGGGGAGCGGTCACTCAAGACCGTTTCCCTCCCTCTCGTCGAAATCCTCGCTGTCCGTCTCGGCCTCGGCCACGCCTTTTTTGATGGGGACAGGTTTTTTCCAGCTCGCGAAGTCGCAGTTCGGGTACATGCTGCAACCGTAGAAGAACCTTCCCTTTGCCTTCCCCTTGCCCGCCTTGCGGCGGATCAGCTCGCCCTCCTCGCACTTGGGGCATTTGATGCCGGTGGTCTTGACTATGTTGCGCGTGTATTTGCACTCTGGATAGCCCGTGCAGGCTATGAACTCCCCGAATCTTCCGCTCTTTATCACCAGGGGATGGCCGCACTCGGGACAGTTCTCTCCGATCTCCTCGGGGGCGATCCTCATCCTCTCGGCCGTCGCCGATACCTCGTCGAGCACTGGTTTGAACTCACCCCAGAAGCTGCGGACGACCTCCACCCAGTTCTCCTTGCCGGATTCGACGGAGTCCAGCTCTCCCTCCATCTTGGCGGTGAACTCGGTGTTTATGAGGCTCGGGAAGTATTTGACGAGGAAGATGTTGACGACTCGCCCCAGCTTCGTGGGCAGGAGTTTTTTGTCCTCCTCCTCGCGCACCGCGTATCCGCGGTCCAGGAGCGTCTCTATTATGGATGCGTAAGTCGACGGGCGGCCGATGCCCTTCTCCTCCAGCACCTTCACCAGGCCGGCGTCCGTGTATCGCGCCGGAGGCTGCGTGAACTTCCGCTCGCGCTTGATGTTGACCAAGCCGAGCGTCTCGCCCGCCTCCGCTGGGGGTATGTTCACGTCCTTCACGCCCAGCGGCCACACCCTGCCCCAGCCGGGGAAGAGCACGACGATGCCGGACTGCTTCATGCCGTACTCGCCCGATGCGGCCTCTATAGTGGTGCGCGCTACTCTGGCGGGCGTCATCTGGGACGCGATGAAGCGGTTCCATATCAGCTCGTATAACCTGAACTGCTCCTGCCTGAGGTGGGGTTTGAGCGACTCCGGAGTCAGCCAGGGGTCCGTGGCCCTGATGGCCTCGTGCGCGTCCTGCGCCTTGCCCTTCGGGGTGTATATGTTCGGCTTCTCTGGCAGGTACTCCGCGCCGATATTCTGCCCTATGTATTCGCGGGACGATTCGATGGCCTCCGGCGCGAGCCGGAGGCTGTCGGTGCGCATGTAGGTGATGAGCCCCACTGGGCCTCGCCCCGGAATGTCGACGCCCTCGTACAGCGATTGCGCGATGCGCATCGTGCGGCGGGGAGAATACCCCAGCCTGCGCGACGCCTCCTGCTGCAGCACGCTGGTCTTGAACGGCGGCAGAGGGGAGCGCTTTGTCTCCTTGACCTTGAAACTCTGAACCGTTATGGGGTTTTTCCTGATGGCCTCCTCGGCCTCGATGGATTGCTCCGCGTTATCGGGCACGAAGGCGTTTTTGCCGCGCTTGTCCACCCGCATGACGTACCTGCGCCCGCCGGATGCGGCCTCGACGTCGAGCAGCCAGTACTCCTTCGGGACGAATACCTCAATCTCGTCCTCGCGCTCGCATATTATCCGAAGCGCGACGGACTGAACCCTGCCGGCGGACAGCCCGCGCTGAAGTTTGAACCAGAGCAGCGGGCTCAGGTTGTAGCCCACCAGCCGATCCAGGACCCGGCGGGACTGCTGCGCGTCGACGAGGTTCATGTCGATGCTGTCGGGGTTGGCGACCGCCTGCCTGACGCCCTGGTACGTTATCTCGTGCATACGTATGCGGCACTCCGAGGATGGGTCTATGTCCAGGATGGAGGCGAGGTGCCACGCTATCGCCTCTCCCTCGCGGTCAGGGTCGGAGGCGAGCAAGGTCCGGCCGCTCGCGCTCGACGCGGCCTTGAGTGATTTTATGACGTCCGCCTTGCCCCGGACGTTTACGTACTCCGGCGCGAAGTTGTTCTCGACGTCCACCGCTATTCTCGCCTTGGGAAGGTCCCTCACATGGCCTACGCTGGCCTCCACGTGGTAGGAGCCCCCAAGAATTTTTTCGAGCGTTCGGGCCTTGGACGGGGACTCGACTATAACGAGCGTCTTTCCAGAAGACGCCGCGGCCGCGCGTTCGTAGTCCTTTTTACCGCTCTTTGCCTTCGCGGTCTTAGCGGCCTTAGCCGTTTTCTTCGCGGCGGCCTCAGCCTTTGTCCCGCTCTCGCGTTTAGGAGCCGGCTCTTCTTTCGCCTTGGAAGCCGGCCCCGATTTCTCCCTGGTCTTGGCCGGCTTGCCGCCCGCGGTCTTCTTTGACGCGGTTCCGGTTTTTTTTATGGATTTCTTTGGCTCGGTCGTAGGCTTTTCTTCCTCGGCAGACGAAGGCTTCCGCTTTCTTTCAGCCAAATTACTACCCCCTCAGCAGTATCCGTGCGCGGCGTCCTCATCTTTTTTGTTTTGATCGATGAGCGGCAGCCCCTCGTACTCCGAAATTTTTTCTATGAGAAACGAAAAAGTTTCCTCGTCGACCAGACACTGATTCAAGCGCGCCACCATGACGGCTTGCAGCAACGATTTCTCCATGATCTCCGGCGTGTAGTGCCGGTTCAGCAGATGTCTGTACGCGATCTTTGCGGCCTCCGGCGACAAGGATTCACGCTCCTCCCGCGACAAAACCCTGATACTCATATCCGCGCCTCCATTCCGCCTAATCGACTATTCTGTAACGACCCGGCCCGGATAAATATACCAGACCTCGCAGGGACATGACAGACATAATTTTAAACACTTCAGCGGCGCTCATTTTAGCTTCGTCAGCCAGGTTGTCAATAGTCCTATCGCCTTGGTTCGCTAACAACGCCATCAAAAGACTCTCCGCGGCGGAGAGCGAAGCGCGTTTCGCGGCGCTTTGCGCACCCGGCGGCGCCGTGCCGCCGGAGGCCGGCCGTTGGGCCGCGCTGCCCTCCACGTCCCCAAAGAACGCCTCGATGTCTATTAAGGGCATCGCCCCGTCGAATATGAGACGGTTGGACCCGCCGCAGCGGTCGTCGTCGATCCGCCCAGGCACCGCCCACACCTCCCGCCCCGCGTTCGCCGCGAGGCTCGCGGTTATCATGGCTCCGCTCTTGAGCGGCGCCTCAGCCACGACGATCCGCGACGCCAGCCCGACTATTATCCTGTTGCGCCGTGGGAATCTCCACGCCTCGCCTCCGGATCCGAGGGGATATTCCGAGCACAGCGCGCCCCTTTCCATTATGCGCTCGAACAAGGGCCCGTGCTCCGACGGATAGACGACGTTGACCCCTGTTCCGAGGACCGCGGCGGTGACACCGCCCCCCTCGATGCACCCTCCGTGGGCGGCGCCGTCTATTCCCTTCGCGCCGCCGCTCACCACGCACAACCCCCTTTCTGCCGCGCCTCTCCCTATGTTCCTGGCGGCGTTCGAGCCGTACGCGCTGCACCTGCGGGTCCCTACCACCCCAACGGTCTTAGCCGTCTGGAGGAAAACCCCGCCCCTGACGTAGAGCAGCAGAGGCGCGTCCTGAAGCTCCAGCAGCGAACTTGGGTAGAGCGCGTTCCGGCACGTTATCGCCCTTACCCCGAGCTCGCGGCAGGAGTCGAGCTCACGATCCACCAGGCCGGATGACATTGAGCGCGACATGATGCCGCGGCATCGTTCGGTTATGCCCGTCCTCTCCCACAGGGCAGCTCCTCCGTCGATAAAGGCTTCAGGAGGGAGCCCGGTCTCCTCGAACCTCTGCCAGATGCGTATATCGTAGTATTGGCAGAGGTTGAGCAACATCAAAGGGCGCAGAGAGGGGTCGTTCACCGCGTTCCCCACCCTGATCCGCTGAAGGCGCACCCTTCGCGATACGAGAGGCTTTCCGCCACGTGAGGCACGGAAATTTTTTCCGCGCCGTCCAAGTCGGCGACGGTGCGGGCGACTCTGAGCACACGAGAGAACCCTCGTCCTGACATTCGAAGCGACTTCATGGTGTCCGCGAGAAAACTTTTCACGTCTTGCTCCATGTCGAGGCGTCGTCTCAGCACGCGCTCCGGGAGCTCCGCGTTGCAATGGTATCCCAGGTCTTTCCAGCGCTCCCGCTGCATGAGACGGGCCGCCCTGACCCGGCTCTGCACGTCGCGGCTGCGCTCGCCGCAGTCGCCGTCGAGCGACACCAGCTCCTCCGGCTGGAGGCGGGGCACCGCTACATGCAGGTCTATCCTGTCCAATATGGGGCCCGACAGTTTTCTCTTGTATCGGTCGAGCGCGATGGGCGAGCACCTGCACTGCTCGGCGGGGTCCCCGCTGTAGCCGCAAGGACATGGGTTACACGCCGTGACAAGAAGCACCCTGGCGGGATAGGTCACGCTGCCGGCCGCCCTGCTTACCGTGATCGTCCCGTCCTCGAGGGGCTGGCGCAGGCTTTCGAGCACGTCCCTCGAAAATTCAGGGAATTCGTCGAGGAAGAGCACCCCGCGATTCGCCAGCGACACCTCCCCCGGGCGCAGCGCCGAGCCGCCGCCGCATATCGCGACCGAGCTCGCCGTATGGTGCGCCGAGCGAAACGGCCTTGTGCGCCCCTCGTCTGTCTTCAGCCCCGCGGTGCTTCGGACGAGCAGCACCTCCATCATCTCCTCGTCCGACAGCGGAGGCAATATCCCCTTCAGCGCCCTCGCCAGCAGCGTCTTGCCGGAGCCTGGCGAACCGCTCATCAGCAGGTTGTGGTGTCCTGCCGCCGCTATCTCCAGCGCCCGTTTCGCGGCGAACTGGCCTTTTATGTCCGCAAAGTCCGTATCCGCGACGAAGCCCGTGTCGTCGAACGTCCTGCCCTCTATTCTCGAAAGGGGGTTCTGCCCGCTCAGGTGCCGCATCAGATCCAGCAGGTTGTCTACGGCGTATGCCTCGACGCCCGGCACGAGGGCTACCTCCGGCTCGTTGGCCGCCGGCACGTAGAGCGGCGTGCCAGCCTCGCGCGCGAGCACCGCGGCCGGCACCGCGCCGCGCACCCATCGCAGCCTCCCGTCGAGCGCCAGCTCGCCCATGAAGAGCGCTCCTCTCTCGCGGTGGTCTATCCTGCCTGCGGCCCGCGCTAACCCCACCGCCATCGGCAGGTCCAGCAGCGCTCCCTCCTTGGGCAGGTCGGCGGGGGCCAAGTTTATGGCTATCCTCCCTCTCAGCGTCAGCCCGATGCCGCGCAGCGCGGCGCGAATCCTCTCGCGCGCCTCCTTGACCGCCGTGTCAGGAAGTCCCACGACGGTTATGGAGAACAACCCGCCGGTTATTTCGACCTCCACCTCCACGCTCACAGCCTGCGTTCCGCGAAGGGCGATCCCGCAAATCCCCTTCATCCCGCTCACCAGCCCCTCATACCCACTGTGACGTCGCCGAACCGCTCGATACCTACGCCGCCGCGCTCGTCCTCCGTTATCGCCAATACGTCGATGCGCCAGTTGCCGAGGTACGATATCGAATCGACGTATTTCCTGGCGGTTTTGACGACGCTCCTCAGTTTTTGAGGACCGACGCTCATCTCAGGCGGCATGACCCTGCCTATCCTGCGCGAACGGACCTCCACTATCACCAGCTCGTCCCCGTCCATGGCTATTATGTCAATCTCCCCGTGCCCGATGCGGATATTTTTGCCGAGTATCCTCCAGCCCAGCCTCTTGAGGTACCTTACGGCGATCTCCTCGCCTCTGCTCCCGAACTCGAGGTGATTCAAAGCTCAACCTCCGCTTCTGTCGAGGTTGCGCAGGAACGCCAATATCTTGGCCGCGGACTGATACAGCTCCACCGGTATCTCATCCCCCAGCTCCAACACGAGAAGAGCGCTCACGAGCGCCGCATCCTCGACTATCGGGATGTTGGCCTCCCTGGCCGTCTCCACTATCCGTTCCGCGGTGCGGCCCCGCCCCTTCGCAATGACCTTCGGAGCGGAGTCTACGCTCTCATCGTACTGGAGCGCCGCTGCCCGGCGCACCCTCCTGTCCACGCCTCAGAGCTCCATGTCCAGGGCTTGGAAGGAGGCGCCATCCCGGCGATCCTCGCCTTTCGACACACCGACCCCTATATATTGCATCGGCACCAGGATTTTCGACAGATCCTCCCTGAGCGCTGGAAGGGCGTCGCGAACCCGGCCGGCGCTCTTTTCGTCCGCTAGCCTGATATTGGCGGAGAGCGCCCTTCCGTTAGTCATGATGTCGCCCTTGACGCAGCCCAGGGAGTTTCCCTCCATCTCGAAGGCCATCCACCACGCCTGCCTGCCGTCCTTTCTCTCGCATGACAGAGAGACGCGAGCCATAACGGGAGTGTCCTCGTCTCCATCGACGGGCCACCAAGCCGGGGCTAGCAGCATCGACGGGTCCAGACCGCCCCTGGCGGGCCTTCCGGCGAGCGCGTGCGCCTGGAGAAAGCGGAGCGCCTCTTCGTCGCCCTCCTCCTTTAACGCGGACAGCATGTCCCGCTGAGAGGCGAACCTGCGCTCGCGGAGGCGTTCGCGGAGCCTTTTCCATATTTGCATAGCGTGTTCCGGGGTAAGCTCCATATACCACATCATCAGCGCCACGTTGGAGTCAGTCATGTCGGCGCCCCTTGCCCACAGTTCAGCAAGCGCTCCCAGACGGGCTGGGTCGCCCTCGCTCCGCATCCAGCAGCGCCTCAGGTTCCACATCGTCTCGTCGTTCACCGGCATCCCTCGGCTGACCAGGGCCAAGGCCACCTGCTGGTCTCTCCCCGTGAATCGCGAGATCAACGCCATGTCCGCCGCTTGCAGCCTCAGCATCGGCGGGGAGGCCGACGCGTCCCAGACCGCGCGGAAGCGCTGCCCGGTGAACAACGGTATCGAAGAGAGGGCGCTCATCGTCTGAGAGCCTATCCTGACTTGATACATGTCCCCGTTTTTCGCGGTGACCAGACCCTCGACCAGTGAGCCGTCAGCTATGCCGTGGGGGGAGGGTTGCGCCGCTCCCTGTCTCGATACCTGGCTGCCGTCCCCGACTGGCGGCCTTATCCCGCCCGCGCCCGGCCCGCCGGGGTTGGCCATTCCGCCTGGAAGTCCTCCAACAGTAGCCACTGTCAACTGTCTCCGGGTTCGTATATGTTATTTGCGTTTTTTATTTTATTCTTGTTGTATCCTCCGAACGACAGCCGATGCACTGGTGAAGGGCCCAGCATATCCAGCACAAGCCTGTGCTCCCTCGTCGGGTACCCCTTGTGCGACGCGAAGCCGTAATCGGGATACAGCCTGTCCAGACGGCGCATCACCCTGTCCCGCAGGACCTTCGCCACGATGGATGCCGCCATAACAGCCGGAACCTTGGCGTCCGCCCTCGGCACGGCCCGCTGGATTTCTCTGGGGAGCCCTGGGATGTACGCGCTGCCGTCGACCACTATCACGTCTATCCCGTCGGCGCGGGCTTCAAGCTGTCTGACGGCGAGCTCCATCGCCCAGAGCGTCGCGCGCAGGATGTTCATTCGGTCTATTTTGTCGTGGGACGCGGCCTGCGCCGACCACGTGACGCCGAGTTCTCTGATTCGCCCGAAGAGGCGCTCGCGCGATCTTTCGGATAATTTTTTAGAGTCGTTCAGCCCCTCGGAAAGCAGCACGCGGAACTGAGGAGGGGTCAGGATGGCCGCCGCGGCCATCACGGGTCCGGCGATGGGCCCGCGTCCCGCCTCGTCTACCCCCGCGACCGTCAAGCCAGTTCGCTCCACGGGTTTGGGTCGCGCGGGCGCTCGATGCTGATCCTGCCGAGCTTCCCGTTTGATAGGGCGTCCAGCATCGCGCGGCCCGATTCCTCGAGGTTGACGGCTCCTCCCGCGGCAAGTTTCCCGAGTCGCTTGCCTATGCGTTCCAAGACATCCTCCGGAGCCCCGGATATGTCTATTCCCCACGCATCGGCGAGGCAGGAGGCGAGGCCGTGCCTCTGGAGGAAGTCCAGACACTCGCGCGCCAGGGTCTCCCACGACCCTATGACCTGCCCCCGTGTGGACGACAGCCACGCCAGCATCCTGTGGGCCCTCGCGTCCCCGCGAGGGTCAAGTATCCCGGGGGAGTCCGCTACGATGCACTCCTGGCCCTTGAACCATGAGACACCCCTGGTCACCCCGGGTATCCCTCCAACGGCGGCGGCGTGCCTCCCGACGAGCCTGTTCAGCAGCATGGACTTGCCGACGTTGGGCGTGCCCACAACCGCCGCCCGGGTTTCCCTGTAAATCTTTTTCGACGACGAGGCGGGGGAGAGGGAGGAGATCGCGCGCTTCAGGCTGTCCGGTATGCCGCGTCTGAGATCGAGCGCCCACGCTGGACGCCCTCTGTCCTTGAAGTGCCTCAGCCATTCAGACGTGGCGTCCGGGTCCGCGAGGTCGGATTTCGACAGGATGGTCCATATGGAGAGTGAGTCGGGGAAATTGTCCAAAACCGGCGACATCGTCAGCATCGGCGCCCTTGCGTCCCGTACTTCGAGCAGGAGGT
Organism: Synergistaceae bacterium; assembly: GCA_031269245.1. GTDB lineage: Bacteria > Synergistota > Synergistia > Synergistales > Synergistaceae > JAIRKI01. Next base: position 15,354 of record JAISZL010000055.1, read on the forward strand.
CCAGCGCTCCCGCCATCGCGCTGAGCCGCCGCTGTCCCTTGGCCATGTGACCTGGGAACCAGACAGTCCTCCCCACTATTCAAGCAGCCCTATTCTGCTTGGCGGCCAGTACCTGAACACGGCCGGCCCCCTCATGAAATCCGCCTTGACGTAACCCCAGAAGCGGCTGTCCTGCGAGTTCGCTCTGTTGTCCCCCAGGCAGAAGTAGTTGTTGGGGGGGATGAGCTCGGGCGGCATGGTGAAGTTGTCCCGATACTGAACGTACGGCTCCGCTATCTCGCGATCGTTGACGAACACGCGGCCGCTCCTTATCTCGACTGTGTCTCCAGGCAGGCCGATCAGCCGTTTCACGAAGTCTCTCTTCGGGTCCATGGGGTATTTGAACACGACTATCTGCCCTCGCTTCGGGTTTATCTCGGGCAGGTGGTACCAGAATTTAACGACCATGACTCGATCGCCCGGCTCGAGAGCCGGTATCATGGAGCCGCTAGGTATCCAGAAGGCCTGTATGACGAAGGTTCTTATCAACATGGCGAGAACCACGGCATAAACAACCGTCTCAATTACCTCGCGCCACCACGGCTTAGGCAGAGGCATTTCGAAACCCCCTTCAAAGTTTGCCAACGCACAACAGTTTATACCGCGGGCAACGAGCATACAACCCCCTCTTGACGCAAAAAAGGTTCTAGCATTATTATTATATCCTGACTTTGGCGGTTAGTTGGAGAAGAAAGTCGTGTAATGCGTTGCTGCGCAACGATTTACACGGCTCTAAATTCGTCCGCATTTATCAAGCCAACCAAAGCTTCTCTCTACAATCCATCTTTTGGGCATTATCACGAACTTACGCGATTCTGGCCGTTTAGCAATTTCTACTTCCGCATCTGTCATCTC
>JAISZL010000011.1 GCA_031269245.1 Synergistaceae bacterium
GATTATGTCCTCAAGCTTGTGTCGGAGATTACCGTAAGCCCGACGTGGATCGCTCACTTTCGACGCCTCTTATCTCAATCTTTGTATATTCATTCATTCATTCATTCATTCATTCATTCATTCTGTCTCTTATTCCTGCAAAAGTAAATGCTGTCGCCCTGGCGCCGGCAAACGTGATATACTTCTTCCAAAATCACTGAGGAGGGATAAATCGAGATGTTCACGGGCAAGACAAACATGGGGGCCAGCTCGTTCCTGTACCCCACTCCTTTGGTGCTGTGCGGCACGTATGACTCGGAGGGGCGGCCAAACCTGGCGGCGCTGGCGTGGGCCGGCCTCTGCTGCAGCGAGCCTCCGGCAATTCAGATATCCATTCGCAAGCAGAGGCTCACGTACTCATCGATAGTGGAGCGCCGCGAGTTCACAGTGAACGTGCCGTCTTACGAATACGTCGCTCAAGCCGACTTCTGCGGCATGGTCTCCGGCCGGTCGGTCGACAAATTCGAGCGCGCACGGCTGACGCCCCTGCGGGGCCAGCACGTCAACGCGCCCTTAGTCGACGAGTTCCCCCTCTGTCTGGAGTGCGGACTGCTCCACACCTTCGCGGTGGGCAGCCACGATATCTTCGTGGGGGAGATATTGGCGTCATGGGTGAGGGATGAGTGCCTGGACGACGACGGCGTCCCCGCTCCACTCAAGATCTCCCCTATTGCCTACGCACCCCTCAAGGGCGGCGGGAGATACTTCGCGCTGGGGAAGCGGTCGGTCAAAGCGTTCGAAGTCGGCAGAGCGCTGGCGGAGAGGGAATGACGGCCCCCAGTGCCTCCATGCCGGCGGCGCGGCGGCTGCATGGAGGATAGGCGCGGGGATGCCCGCCGGAGGAGACGGCGACCCGGCGGGCATCGGAGGGAAACTGGCCGCGCGCGTCCCGGATTTTCCCTCCATCATAATAGACTCAGCCCACTGAGGCGGCCCGCGCCGCGAGCAAAGTCTGAATCTCCTGATTTTACGGAGTTGTAATACCGAATCCTCGTGTTTACCGAACGGCGTTGAAAATCCACGGCAATAAAGCTACTATTGTTCCGCTAAAAGGCTCCATAAATTTCGAGGTGGACGTATGAGGCGGTTTCTTCTGACTCTGTTGTGCATCGCCGCGATCAGCGCGGCAGTATTTTACGTCGTTTCCGTGCCGCGAGTGCGGACGGACATTCGCGCGGTTGAGGGAATCATTGATCTCCGCGGCGCGGATTTTGCCGGAGGTCTGTACGCCCTCGCCGGCGAGTGGGAGTTTTATTGGGATCGCTTCTGCACACCGGAGGAATTGAGAGCCCAAGGCGGCGAAAACAACCCCAATCTCCCAACTCTTGACTCCGCGCTCGTTCACGTCCCCGGTTCCTGGCACGGCGCGGGATTTTACCGGCTCGGACACGGCACGTACAGACTGACGGTTCTCATACCGGAAGCGAATGGCCTCACGATCTACGTCCCGGAGATACGGTCGGCCTCGGCGGTGTGGGTGAACGACCGGAAAATTCACGGCGCCGGGCGCGTAGGGACAGACAGGGACGAGGAGATCCCGCGCCCCAAAAACGGAATTTACGATTTGCGCGCCGATAACGGCTGCGCTCCGCTCAGCGAGATGGAAATCGTCGTCCAGGTCTCCAGTTATGACCGATTCTTCGGAGGCATCCGCAATAATTTTCATATCGGCGCGGACTCCATGTTATTGCGTTGGGCGGTTGGGCGATGGGCCTCCGCCGCAAGTCTCGCTGGGGCGTTCCTCGTCATCGGGCTGTACCATTTCATGCTGTGGCTGTTTCAGCGCCCGAGGTACAGCGTATACCTCATGTTCGCGATACACTGCGCTGTGGAGGGCGTCCGCTTTCTCATCGAGAAGGACAGCGTGGTTCAGTATCTTGCGGACGAATCCCGATATATGCCATATTAAACCTTTTTCGATGAAGCGGGGAAGCGTTGCGCTAAACCGTTTGGGTCTGTCAAGAAAACTGTGTGAAGTTTGGAATTGGGTTCCAGGCGACCCATTTGATTTTTTTCGACCTGTTTGAGTGCGTTTTTACGCTTTAACGCTTTGAGAAAGTCATTACGTTTGTAGCTTGAGTATATTTTGCGGATTTTTTTGTCGAGCTTATCACCGCGCAGACATACGCAATCGTAGTGAATTACGCCGTAGTGCTTGGCAAACGCACATGGCACACGATAGGCAAATATCCCGTGATTAAACACCCCTGAACGGAGATTCGGCCGTCATTTTGCGTAAACTTCAAACTCTTGTCATAGACGAAATCTCAGCGGACGCACTTGGAACTTGACTATATCGGAGGCGGGGTGTAGGATTGTCGGGTCATGAGATATCTTTGGGCTCATTGATTTATAGGGATGTTTCATTTTAGCGACTCGATTAAGTAGAATAAGTTTGCGTTATTGGGCCGGTTAGGTTGTGTTAGGGGCTGTGTTCGTCGATTTTCATATATGACGTGCCGAGCTATCGCTCTATAAAAACGGGAGAATTAAAAGGTGGCGCTGTCTTATGAAAAACATAGGTAGATGCGCATGGCTTGTGACTCTGGCTTCGGCGTTTCTGTTGGGTATTGCGGGTGTCGCGTTTTCACACCCTCCGAGGGAAATAGCCCTTTCACTGAAGCCGGGAGGAGTTCTGGTTGTCGACGTCGCGCACTCCGTGGACAACCCACAGAAGCATTATATATTTCGCGTAACCGTGTACGTCGACGATAAGATCGCGGAGCAGAGGGAATATGGTTCCCAGCAGAACGCGGAATCAATGACCGATAATTTTTCTCTTGGTGCGCTCCCGAGCGGCGCTAAAATAAAGGTAGAGGCTTCCTGTGTCATAATGGGTTCAGCTGCTTCTTCGATCACTGTGCCGTAATTGACAGGGGGCAACCGCCCGGTCCCGCGGTCCCACTGTGATTTTCCCCTTTATTTATTGATTGGCCAGGATACGTAACCCTCGCTTTTCAGTCCTTGATTTGTGTTCTATAATAAAACAAATTATGCGGCGATTGTCGTCCGGGAGGTTTTTCGTTGGGAGACGCGGGCATGGTGAGAGTCGCGCTTTGGATGGTATTTGGATATATCGTGGGTTCGTGCCCCACAGGTTATATTTTGGCAAGAATTATCAGGGGAGTGGACATAAGAGAATTTGGATCGGGAAACGTGGGTGCAACGAACGTCGGGAGGTTGCTTGGACGGAAGTGGGCGATCGTCACGGCGATAATTGATATCTCCAAAGGCGGGGCGGCCATACTGCTCGCTATGGCGCTTGGCGTTGGTTCCCCCGCTGTGCTTTCGCTCATCGGCGCGGCAGGGGTAGTAGGCCACGACTACCCCGTGTGGATCGGCTTCAGGGGAGGCAAAGGGGTCGCGACTACATATGGGGTGTTCGCCTGCTACGATTTCTTCAACCCGATGCCAACGATCCTTGCGGGAGCGGCGTGGTTTATCGTCAGGGAGTTCAGCGGGTACGCCTCTCTGGCATCGCTGACATCGTTGGCGGTTGCGGCGATGTTGATGCCGATATTTATGGAAAGCGGAATTTACTTTTTTTTTGGTTTCTTTTTGGTGGTAATATGCGCGTGGCGCCACAGGGGAAATATAAGGCGCCTCGCATCTGGCACGGAGGTCAAGGTAAAGCCCGTATTTCTCAGGAGGAAGGTTGGCGAATAAAAATACACTCGCTCATGTTCGTGAATAAAGGACAGTGAACGTCAAATAATCTTGACTTATTTTGACCATGTTCTATAATCACTGAAACGATTCGCGAATGGGAGTGAATGTATGAACAGCCTTACCAAGGTCATCGGTGATTACATAGTGACGTTGTTTGACGATTCCGACAGTAGCGAGGTCGTTTTGAGCAGAAAGGATCTGGCTAAGAAATTTGGTTGCGTGCCGAGTCAAATAAACTACGTGCTGAGGAGCCGCTTTTCCCCGGAGCAGGGTTTTTTGATACAGAGCCAGCGCGGAGGGCATGGGTTCATCCGAATTATGCAGCTTCGTTTCTCGGATTGCGACGAATACGCCGAGCACCTTGAGGATCTGGTCGGCAACGCGATATCCGAACAGGACGCAAGGCGCCTTTTGGCGCGGCTTCAGGATAGGGATGCCATCGCGCCGCGGGAGAGATTGCTGGTCGAGGTTGCCATTCGCAATCTGGACGAAAACGGGAGATCCCTTTTCGATCTTCCTCCATATAAACGGGATACGCTTCGAGCGGATTTGCTCAAAAAAATATTGGTCAGTCTCGCGATGTTTTAAGGGGATGCTTTGATGCTATGCGATAATTGCGGAAAAAAAGATGTGGAGATATTGATAAAGCAGGTTGTGAACCAGGATGTCCATATACTGCGCCTGTGCCGCGCGTGCGCGGAGGAGTTGGGGTTCGTGTCGCCCGACATCCCCAGCGTCACGATAGTGTTTTCGGGCATGTCTTCTGATTTTCAAAAAACTAAGAAGGTAAAGCGCGTTCAGCCCAAAAAAAAGGAGCAGTTCTTCGACAGCTTGGTCTGCTCGTCCTGCGGGATAAAGTTCGGCGAGTTTCGTGAGATCGGATTGCTCGGTTGCCCAAAGTGCTACGAGGCGTTCAGGGCTCCCCTCGGCGCTTATCTTCAAAGGACCCAAGGCGCGGAGAGCCACTGGGGCGTGACGTCGGCGGAGCTCTTCGAGCAATTGAGTCAGGAGGCTCCCCCGGAGGAAACGGCGGATGTGGACGCGTCCAAGAGGGAGTGCCTGAATGACGAGCGTGAGAGAAATATGATTGAGTTGCAGATCGAGATGAGCGAGGCAGTATCGCAGGAAAATTACGAGAGGGCTGCCGAACTCAGGGACATTATGGCTTGTCTGCGCGGAGAGGGCAGAATCAATGGCAGTTGATTTGTTTTCAAGGGCTGAGCCTGCTTGGCTGAGCGTTCCGGACTCTGAGGCCAAATCCGATCCCATAACCTTGCTGAGCAGCGTCAGGGTGAGAAGGAATATAGATGGTTTCCCGTTTCCCGCCAGGTGCGGCAAGTCGGACCTTTATGACTTGGCCGCCATCATTCTGGGGTGCCTAGGCAGAAGCTCTGCGTGGGGCGAGTGTGAGTTTCGCATGATAGATAACCTCGACAACCTGTCGAGGCACCTGTTGCTCGAGATGAAGATGATAAGCTCCAGATTCGCGCTCGGCGGGGTAGGTCGGTTTTTGCTGCGCGACGACGAGGGAACCATGACGTGCATGATAAACGAGAACGATCATGTCACTTTGTCCGCGGTTTACCCCGGTTTTGACCTGAATTCGGCTCGTGAGAGGACTGAGCGTCTTGGGGAGTCGATAGACGTAAAGCTGGCGCACGACCCGGTTTTGGGCTATCTGACATCGAACCCCGCCTACGTCGGTACAGGTGTCACGGCGTCTGCGCTCTTTCACCTGCCCGCATTGGACGTCACCGACGATATATCCAAGGTTGCGGCCAATTTTCAGAAGGACTGGAAAAACCTCGATTTTTTCAAACTTTTGTCCGACAAGGGCGCTTCATGCGGCAGTTTTTACCTCTTGTCGAACAAAACTACGCTATCCGTCTCAGTTGAGGATATAATAGAGAGCGTAGAGAAGGCGTCTCAGTCGTTGGTGGCGAGCGAACTGTTTTCGCGTCAGAAAATACAGAAAACGCGGGAAGGGGAGACGGCGGACAGATTCTGGAGAGCGTGGGGGTTGTTGCGGCACGCGAAGAAACTCGCGTTTCCCGAGGCTGCGGAGGCGTTCTCCTTCATCAAGCTGGGATCGGATCTGGGGATGCTGCCGCGGGTTGACAACAGGGAATGGCGCAGGATGCTGATCGGCGCTCAGAGATATCATCTGAGCCTAAACAGTCCGGAGATATTGGATATGTCGGAGGAACCGTACGTCCGGGCGGCTATGTTCAGACAGTACATCGAGAACAGAAGCTCCTCCACTAATAATTAAGGAGGTGCAATAATAATGTGGCAGTTCTTCAACGAAAAAGGGAAACGGGTCGTGCAGCAGGCGCATAAGGAGGCTTTGCGCCTCGGTCACGACGTCATTGGCACTGAGCACCTGCTCTTGGGCATCCTGGACGAGATGGATATATTGGTGTCGGGGTTGTTCGACACATACAGCGTAGGGGCGGATGACATAAGGGCGCAGATGGATGCCCTCTTGGAGAAATCGCAGCCGAAGGACAAGATAGTAGACCTGCCCCTCTCTCAAAGGGCGAAGAGGGTTCTCGACATATCGATGAAAGAGGCCCGCAGCATGGGGGTGAACTATGTAGGCGCCGAACACATCCTTCTCGGGCTCGTATCGGAGGGGGAGGGGCTCGCGGCGCAGATCCTCGGCCATTTCGGCTTCAACGTGCCGCGTCTCCGGAAGGACATTCAGAGCATGTCCTCAGATGGCGGGGAGATGCAGTTTGCCGCCATCAACTCGGCGCCGTCGCCAGAAAACAGCCGCAAGTCTGACGTATCCAAGACTCCCACTCTCAACCAGCTCTGCACCGACCTGTCGGAGATGGCCCGTAAAGGGGAGCTGGATCCTGTAATAGGCCGTGACAAGGAGATATCCCGCATCTCTCAGATACTGACGCGCAGGACCAAGAACAACCCAGTTTTGATAGGCAATCCAGGCGTTGGGAAGACCGCTGTAGTCGAGGGCCTAGCTCGCAAAATCGCCAGTGGCGCCATACCCGACATGCTCAAGGACAAGCGGGTAGTCCAGCTGAACGTGACGAACTTGATAGCTGGGACCAAGTACCGCGGCGAGTTCGAGGAGCGGATGCGCAGGATTCTGAAGGAGCTCAAGGACTCCAAGAACGTGGTGCTCTTCATAGACGAGATCCATACGATCATAGGCGCCGGAGGCGCCGAGGGAGCGGTCGACGCCGCCAATATCCTGAAGCCCGGGTTGGCGCGCGGCGACATACAGGTCATCGGAGCCACGACGATGGACGAATTTCGCAAATACATCGAGCGCGACAGCGCGCTGGAGCGGCGTTTCCAACCGGTGATGGTGGACGAGCCGAACGAGGAGAACACGGTGCTTATTCTTCAGGGACTTCGCGAGCACTATGAAGCGCACCACAAGGTCAAGTACACGGACGATTCCCTGGTCTCCGCGGCCAAACTCTCCAGCCGTTACATTTCTGGTCGTTTTCTGCCGGACAAGGCGATCGACCTTATAGACGAGGCCGCCGCACGGGTGCGGCTCGACGCGATGGAGGCGCCTGACGAGCTGAAGGAGATGGAGCGCAAGCTGGCGGACATGCGCCACGAGAAGGAGGACATGGTGGTAGCACAGGAGTTCGAGCGGGCGGCCGGCCTTCGCGACGACGAACGCCGCATGATGGAGGACATAGAGGCTTACCGCAAGAACTGGCAGCTCCAGCGCAGCATGATAACGCCCGTTGTAGCGGTGAACGACATAGCGAATGTGGTGGCGGGGTGGACCGGCATTCCAGTGGTGCAGATGACCGAGGAGGAAGCTCAGAGGCTTCGTCGTATGGAGGAGGAGATACACAAGCGGATGGTCGGCCAGGACGAGGCGATCGGAGTTGTCTCTCGCGCTATACGCCGGGCGCGAAGCGGCATGAAGGACTCGCGCAGGCCCGTTGGAAGTTTCCTCTTTCTCGGGCCGACAGGGGTGGGCAAGACCGAGCTCGCCCGTTCGCTCGCCGAGTTCATGTTCGGCAACGAGGATGCCCTGCTGCGCTTCGACATGAGCGAATATATGGAGCGACATGAGGTTGCGAAGCTGATAGGCGCGCCTCCGGGGTACGTCGGCTATGAGAGCGGCGGCAAGATGACGGAGATGGTTCGCCGCAAGCCGTACTCGGTGATTCTTTTCGACGAGATCGAGAAGGCGCATCCTGACCTGTTCAACCTTCTGCTGCAGATATTGGAGGATGGGCACGTCACCGACTCGCAGGGGCACAAGGTCGATTTCAAGAACAGCGTTATAATCATGACCAGCAATGTGGGTGCGGAGAACATCGTGAAGGGGCAGACCCTTGGATTCGGGCTCGACCAGAAGCAGGACGGGGAAGGAGACCTGGGGAAGGAGAGCCACGAATGGCGAAGGATGAAGTCCGGCATCTTGGACTCGGTTCGAAAGCTGTTCAGGCCGGAGTTTCTGAACAGGATCGACGACATAGTCGTCTTCAAGCCGCTTGATAAGTCCGAGTTGCTGCAGATCACCCACGTCATGCTGAAGGATGTCGTTCGCCGCGCGGCGGATCAATCCGTCGAGCTGTCCATAAAGGACGATGCCTGCCAGCTGCTGCTTGACAAGGGGTTCGACCCGAAGTACGGGGCTCGTCCGCTTCGCAGGACCATACAGAGGATGGTCGAGGACAGATTGGCCGACATGTTGCTTGAGGGCGCTTTGTCTCCCGGCGACCACGTGTCGCTTGCCACGGGAAAGAAGGCGGCCAACGCGATTTCGATCGAAAAGGGACAGAGGGACTTAGAGACGTACGAACTATGCTTCCACAAGGAAACGAACATGGCATGATACGCGCGGCGCTCATTCTGTGCGCGTTGGTCTTCGCCTCTCTGGCAGGCGCGGCGGATCGCGAGGTTGTGCGGGTTGGGGACGAGACGATATCGGAGGCGGACATGCTCTTCATGATATCGAGCAGCGCCGGGGACAGCGGTGACGGAATGAGGACAGGGCTTGCGCTGGTTCAGATGGGTATGCGCGAGCGCACCGAGATGGCGGGCCAGATGGCGAACGAGCTGATGTACGCGGAAGCGGCGCGGGCCGCGGGGCTCCACAAAAATCCAGATGCGGAGCGTATGTTGCGCTGGCAGGAGATTCGGGCTTTGGCCGGGATTTATCTCGCTGAAATCAGCGCAAGCTGGGATCTGAGTGACACTGCGGCTAAAAAATATTACGAGGGGCATCCTGATGAATTCGTTCAAGCCGAGGCGGTCAAAATGAGATATCTGGCGCTGCCGCCCAGTTTCAGTGAGGCGTCGGCCAAATCGCTATCGCCGGATTTGACCACTATTGAGTCATATGCGGCGAGGTGCGGTATATCTGTGGATTTGTCAGTCATATCGCAGTCCGATTGGATGGAAAAAGGGCTCGTTCGCGCGGAGTTCGAGGCCCCGTTTTTTTCCAAAGACCGCATCGGGATCATAGAGCCGATCAAATCCGAAGGGGTATACTATCTGATAGAGATCACGGAGAGGAGGCCCCCCAGGCAGATGTCCTGGGAGAAGTCCTCGACAGAGGCGAAACAGCGGCTCCAGCGATATCTGCTGGTCCTAGAGGCGGAAAAGCTCAAGTCTAGGTACCCCGTGAGCATCGACGAGAGAGCTCTGGCTGAGCTGGGTGCCGCGCAACCGGGAAAATAAAGGGTGAACAGCGTATCTCAGTGCAAAAATTAGCCGCGCATTTAATCCATCGAGTGATTGCTTGCGCGGTTGATTTTTGTATTTTTGTATCAGAGACGTATAATGGGCATGTTGTCAAGACGCGGTGTTTCAAAAAATATAATATGACTGATCGAAAGAATACTCGGGGACGAAGGAACTATTTCACTCAGAACGGGGGATGTTGCGGTTGTTTTTTAAGGACATGTCTAAAAATAGCGTGTTTGCGAGGTTGAGGCGCGCTGTGTCGGTGGATGCGGTGTCGAACAACGAGACCCCTGACATTGTTTACGAGATTGCCGGGACGATCATCTCCGAGGCCGAAAAGAACTCATTTTACGGGGACCTGTGGGAGATCATGTTCGCGCGCTCGCTCGTGGAGGATGATAATCTCCTCTGGCGCTCCTTTGAGCGCTCGTCGGTCTCGCGAGGCTCTATTTTGGACATCGCGGCCAACAACATCTGGAACCAGCACAAGATCGTGGTGGGCGTCAAATCCCTCGTCGATTACGGGGACGAATACGAGATGCTCCGGCCTCTGTCGAACTACCTCCCGGTGAACGGCACGGTCGGGCCCTACAGCCAGGTTCTTAGGGATATCATGACTGTGGCGAAACGCATATCGAAGGCCGAGGCCCCCAGGGAGATGCTCTCCGCGCTGGCCGATTTTTACGAGTTGCACGGCGCGGGGGCGTACTCCATAGACTACGCATTCAGATGGTCCGGCGCCGACAAGGCGTTGATACCGTTGCGTGACCTCGACCGATTGACACTTGATTCATTGATAGGGTATGAGGCGCAGAAGCGCATCCTGCTCGCTAACACCGAGGCGTTTTTGAACGGTCTGCCCTCGAACAACATCCTGCTCTACGGAGACAGCGGGACGGGCAAATCGTCGTCCGTGAGGGCTCTTTTGAACGAGCCGACGTTCACTCAACGCGGCCTTCGGATAATCGAATTGCAAAAGGAGCAGTTCGTTGACATCCCCGATCTTCTCGGGATGATACGCGGGAGGAATTATAAATTCATACTCTTCATGGACGACTTGTCGTTCGAGGAATTCGAGGTGGAGTACAAGCACCTCAAGTCACTGATCGAGGGAGGGTTGGAGCGCAAACCCGACAACGTGCTGCTCTACGCCACGTCGAACAGGAGAAACATCGTGAGGGAGGTATGGTCCGACCGCAGGGTTTCGAGCGACGACGTTCACGGCTGGGATACTATGCAGGAAAAACTCTCACTGGCGGATAGGTTCGGCATTACAATATGGTATGGAGCTGTTAGCAAGGCGCAGTATATGGAGATAGTGAGGTCATTCGTCAAGGATGCCGGTCTCTCCGTCGCGGACCCGGACTTGGAGAGGCTCGCGCTCAGATGGGAGATCGAGAAGGGCGGCTTTACTGGCAGGACCGCGAAGCAGTTCGTATTTAGCCTGCTCTCCGGAGGACTATAGAAAATAGAGAAACGGGGCGTGTCCTCAATGTCATATGTAGGCGCGTAATTTTGAATGATACAGGGCTTTGCGGCAATGGCGGAAGGAACTTGCGGCCTTGAGGGGATCACGGTTGGCGTCGCGGCGGCGGCGGTGCTTGACAATTGGGATTTTCTGGTTTATAAATTTAGTCAGTAAAAATACGGAAGGAGGCGCAGGGACATGATCACAGGCGGCGGATGCGAAACTGCGATGCCCCGTCATGCGGCACTGTTCTCCTTTACCGGCACGGATCCCGCCTCGCTGGGGTCTGTGTGGAGGTGCGCCTCTTAAGAAGGAAGAAGGGGTATGGCTGAAACACAATCCAGAGCGCAGGGCCGGGGTCACGTTTTTCGACCCCGGCCTTTTTCATGGCCGATGAGGCGGTTCAACTTATGGTAATCTTTACACCTGCGCATCATCTTATGTCAGGGGTGAGAGTCTCATGAGCGAGAAGGACGGCATATTCAGGCGGCACGCGGTGATATCGGGCAGAGTCCAGGGCGTCGGGTTCAGGTGGTTCACGAGGTCTAGGGCGGGCGAGCTGGGGTTGACCGGATGGGTTCGCAACATGCCGGACGGTGCGGTGGAGGAGATGGCGGGCTGGTGTCATCTCGGATCGCCCCAGGCGCGCGTCAGCGGCGTCTCGATGACAAAGGAGCGTCCGTTGGATGGGGAGAGGGGGTTCGAGATCAGGTGAGTTGGCTGGCCGATGCTTTTCACGCGCTCGTCGCGCTGCTTGTGGACGTCGTGGGGGCGATGGGGTACCCGGGCGTCGTGGCTCTGATGTTTCTGGAGTCATCTTTCTTTCCATTCCCGAGCGAGGCCGTGATGCCTCCGGCGGGCTATCTAGCGAGCAAGGGGCTGATGAACCCGGTCGCGGTCGTAGCGTGCGGGATCACGGGCAGCGTGCTCGGGGCGCTTTTCAACTACTTCATAGCTGTAAGGTGGGGGAGGAGGTTCTTCGACCGATATGGGAAATATTTTTTCGTATCCCCGGAGGCACTGGACAGGGCCGAGGTCTTTTTCGACCGCCACGGCCACATAAGCACCTTCACGGCGCGCCTCCTGCCGGTCATCAGGCAGTACGTGTCACTCCCCGCCGGGCTCGCCCGCATGGACCTGACGAAGTTCTGCTTTTACACGGCGCTCGGGAGCGGGATATGGGTCGCGGCACTGACCGCCCTCGGGTACTTCGTAGGGGGGGCGGGCGAGGCGATGTACGAAGGGCTGAACAAAATCACGGTCGGCCTCGTTGCCCTCTGCGCCGCGCTGGCAGCGGCGTATCTGTTTTTCGTCAAGCGCGGGTAGCCGGGGTGATGGCCTTGCGGACCGGCACTCCGGCTCGAATTCTCATATGCGCCGTGTGCGCCGCGCTTGCTGTGCCCGCGGCGGCGCCAGCCGGCATCAAGCTCCTGCCTCCCGAGGCCGGCGCGTATCACTCGGCCCACCCGGACTTCGGGGTCAGGGACGACCTCGCGACGCGGGACAGCGTGAACTCCTTCGCCGGCATGGCCGGGAAAAAGATCGTCTGGGCTTACGTCTCCTCCCATTGGGACGGCGGGATAAAGTTCCCGGTCGAGTCGTGCAGGGAGCTGAACGGCGCGGGGGTCGTCCCGCTCGTTGGTATAATGCCGTGGAGCGAGCTCGCGCAGGGGAGGGCGGAGAGACTCTACTCGCTCGAGCGCGTATTGAGCGGCGACTTCGACCGCGAGATAGAGAGCTGCGCCGCTGCCGCGCGCGACCTGGGTTTCCCCGTGATGATCGAGTTCGGGCCGGAGGCCAATGGCTCTTGGTTTCCCTGGAGCGGGGCGTGGAATGGGCGCTCGGCTGACGAGTACGGGGAGCGCTCGGTCCCGGACGGCCCTGAGCGCTTCAGGGACGCGTATCGCCGTGTGGCCGGAATTTTCAAGCGCGCCGGTGCGCTGGACGTCACTTGGGTGTTCCACATATCGTCTGACGCCGCGCCGGACGAGCCGTGGAATTCCGCTCGGTGGTATTACCCCGGAGACGAGTGGGTGGACTGGATAGGAGTGAGCGCGTATGGCCGGCTGAGGGGCCCTGACTTAAGGCCTCTCGACGAGATAATGAGGCGAGTGTATCCGGGGATGGCCGCGCTCTCCGCGTCGAAGCCGGTAGCCCTGCTGGAGCTCGGGGTTTCGGACGGACCGGACAAGCCAGGATGGATCATGGATGCGATGAACCTCGTTGCGTCTGGACGCTACCCGAGGCTCAAGGCCGTGAGCTGGTGGAACAAGATATACAGGTCCGACGGCAGCCGTTCTACACTGGAGATCGACAGCTCGCCCGAGAGCCTGGCATCGTATCGCGAGGGGGTAAAGACCTTGGCCGACTCCCCTCGCTGGGGGGTGATTGACGACCCAGTCCCCTGAGCCGCGGAATATGGGAGAGCGCTGACCGATGCCGATTCGGTCTCAACAGGGCTCTCCCCGGCGCGCCTGAGGGCTATGTTTGTGCTTTTTGTTGGTTTGGTTCCAAAATAATACGCAAAGGTGGGAAAACTGTGAATTACTATCATCCTGACATGGAATGCGCTTCCCGCGAGAAATTGAGGGACCTCCAGTCCGAGCGGCTGGCCAGGACGGTGAGACACGTTTACGAGAACGTGCCGTACTACAGGGGTCTTATGGACAAGAGGGGATTGGTCCCGGGAGACGTCAAGTCGCTCGACGACCTGCCGAAACTTCCGTTCCTCACCAAGGACGATCTGAGGGACGCATACCCCTACGGCCTACTAGCAAAACCGCTCGCCGACGTCATCCGCATACAGTCGACCAGCGGGACCACCGGCAAACGGGTCGTGGCGTTTTACACGCAAAACGACATAGACCTGTGGGACGAGTGCTGCGCTAGGGCGATTATAGCGGCCGGCGGCGGCAGGGACGACGTCGTCCACGTCTCCTACGGCTACGGACTCTTCACGGGAGGTCCTGGGTTGAACGGCGGGTCGCACAGGGTTGGCTCCATGACCCTTCCCATGTCCTCCGGCAACACGGAGCGTCAGATACAATTCATGGTGGACCTCGGCTCCACGATACTCTGCTGCACCCCGTCATACGCCGCGTACCTGGGTGAGACGGTGATAAGCATGGGGCTTCAGGACAGGATCAAACTGAAGGCGGGCATCTTCGGCGCGGAGGCGTGGAGCGAGGAGATGAGGCGCGACATAGAGAAAACCCTGCGCATCAAGGCTTACGACATATACGGCCTTACCGAGATATCCGGGCCCGGCGTGTCGTTCGAGTGCTCCGAGCAGACTGGGATGCACATCAACGAGGATCACTTCATCGCGGAGATCATAGACCCCGACACGGGCGAGGTGCTGCCGGAGGGGACGAGGGGCGAGCTGGTGTTCTCCTGCATCACCAAGGAGGCGTTCCCGCTGCTGCGCTACAGGACGCGCGACATATGCGTCCTCACGCGGCGCGAGTGCTCGTGCGGCAGGACGTTCATAAAGATGACGAAGCCCATGGGCCGGAGCGACGACATGCTCATCATCAGGGGCGTCAACGTGTTCCCGTCCCAGATCGAAACCGTCCTGTTGAACAGCGGGATGACGCCGAATTATCGTATAATGCTCGACAGGGTGAACCACATGGACACGTTCGAGGTACAGGTCGAGATGACGCCGGAGATGTTCTCGGACACGGTGAAGCAAATATCCACGAGGGAGCGCGAGCTCGTGGCCGCCCTCCGCACCATGCTGGGCATATCCCCGAAGGTGACGCTCACGGCGCCGCGCAGCATTGCCAGAAGCGAGGGCAAGGCCGTCCGTATCGTCGATAACCGCAAAATTTGACAGGAGGTCGTGGAGATGACGATTGATCAAATTTCCGTTTTTGTCGAGAACAACCTTGGGCGCCTGGCGGAGGTGACGGGGATACTCGGGGATGCCAACGTCGACCTGCGCGCGATGTCCATAGCGGACACCACGGACTTCGGCATACTTCGCCTCATAGTTGACGACCCGGCGCGGGCAATAGAGATCCTCCGCTCCGCCGGGTGCGTCGTGTCGGTGACACAGGTGCTGGCCGTGTCCCTGAAGGACGTCCCGGGCAGCCTCGCTAAGGTGCTGGCGATCTTAGCCGACGAGAACATAAGCGTCGAGTACGCTTACGCGTTCATCACCCGCAAGAAGGACGACGCGTATGTCATTTTCCGCGTGGAGGACAACGAGCGCGCGGCGGAGGTCTTCGCCCGGCACGGCGTGAAGACAGCGGGCGCGGGAGAGCTCTTCGATCTGTAGGCCCGCCGGAGATGTTTGGGCGACGAGGCCGGAACCGCGGCGCTATGCGCGGTTCCGGCCTCGTCGCTTGCCGGCGCGCGGGCTAGGGAGAAGTTTGTTCCGATTTGAAATCAAAGGCCTGAAGGGTGGAGCGTTAAAACCAGTTTGGAGAACCGCGAGAGCCGCATCAAAAACAGCTTGTTGATCGCGAATTGGTATTATTCTTATCCTCCGCAGACGCTTTTAAGGAAACGCTGAACCCTTTAGGTCCTTAACAATAAATCGATGTTTTATTGATGGAGTGCTGAATTGCCTGCTGAAATGCCTGGCAAAAATATTTGACTTGTCTTGACAATTAGCAAATAGACTGATATTCTTATCGCGGCCACCGGGCATTTAGCACTCAATATGTTCGAGTGCTAATAAAGCCGGAGCGGTGCGCATGGGGAGGTTTTCGTATGCTGACTGAGAGGCAGTTGGAGGTTTTACTCTCCGTCGTTCACGAATTCATAGAGAGCGGGGAGCACGTCGGGTCGAGGACCCTCTCGAAGAGGTATTTGACCGGGCGGAGCGCGGCCACGATCAGAAACGAGATGGCCGATCTGGAGGAGATGGGGTATCTCGTCCAGCCTCACGCCTCCGCGGGCCGCGTACCGACCACGAGGGCGTACAGGCTCTTCGTCGACACGGTCCTCCAGCGCAGACAGCCGGGCGATCGCGCGAGCGTCGCGTGGGTGGACAACCTTAAGGCCCACAGAAACGGCGTGGAGGGCGCACTCACCAGCGCGTCGGAGCTGTTGTCACAGCTCTCCAGCTACGTCGGGATGGCTGCGGTGACCCAGCTGAAGCAGGCGCGGCTGACCAAGATAGATTTCATCCGCGTCGACACGTCGCACTTCCTGCTTCTGGTCATCTTGGAGGGCGGCGTCGTGCACCACAGGGTTGTGAACATGCCGTGTGACCTCTCTCAGGAGATTTTGGAGGATCTGGCGCGCAGGATAAACACCCTGTCCGGGCATCAGTGGGGCGAGGTGAGGGCGATACTGCAAAACTACATTATGCAGGAGCTGGGGAAGTACGCGGACTCGTGCAGAAAGGCCCTCTGCGAGCTCGACGCCATCCTGGAGGGCGAACGCACCATTCTCTTCACCGGGGCGCTCTCCAACCTCCTCGACGTCCCCGATTTTCAGGACATCGGGCGTTTCCGGGCACTCTTCTCGATACTGGAGCAGGAGCAGGAGCTGGCGAAGCTGATACGGAACTACGGTGTCAGCGACGGCATCGAGGTTATCATAGGGGAGGAGAACAACGTGCCGGAGCTCGATAACTGCTCGGTGGTGCTGTCGAGCTCCAGCTCCGAGGGGCAGCAGACGATATTGGGTGTCATAGGCCCCAAGAGGATGAACTACGAAAAAGTCATATCGGCGCTTGACAGGGTGTTGCGGGATATAGCGAACATATCGGAAGATATCAGGGGGGAGAGGCATGATGTCCGCTGAAAGACACGACGCCTCGGCGGGACGGGCCGAGGGGGAAAAGGATAAAAGCCGCGCCGATGCCGGCGAGGCTAGGGAGAGGGACGTGGAATCCGCAGGGCGGCCGGACGAGCCGAACGAGTGCGGCGCCGACGCGGCGAGCCTGGCCAAACAGCTCGAAGAGGCGCGGCGCGAGGCTGAGGAGTACAAGGACGAGGCCGTGAGGGCTAAGGCGGACTTCTACAATTACAGGGCCAGGGTCGAGAGGGACAGGGCGCGCGACAGGGCGCTGGCGGCCGAGGGAGCTGTGGATGCGCTGCTGCCGGTACTGGACAACTTCGAACGAGCGCTGGGTGCCGTCCAGGACCGCGACTCGGCGATATATAAGGGGGTGTCCATGGTGCAGAGACAGTTCTTCTCTGCGCTGCAGAGCTTGGGCCTCAAGACGATAGAGGCGGCCGGGCGGTTCGACCCCGCCCTGCACGAGGCCGTGATGGCGGTTGACGTGGAGAGTGACGAGGAAAACGGGGCGATACTGGAGCAGCTCCACGTCGGGTACATGCTGGGGGATAAGGTTCTGAGGGCCTCCCAGGTCAAGGTCGGAAGAAAAAGGGCATGATGCGCCCGGCGGATGCCGGAGTGGTTTGAATCATTACCCTTTAGGTCTTTAACAATAAATCAGCTTCCAAAAATTAAATTTCAGCTTCCAAAAATTAAATTTCAGCGTTCCGCGAGATAGAAGGAGAAGGAAGGGACTCTCAATGGCAAAGACAACAGGCAAGGTAATAGGGATCGACCTTGGAACAACAAACAGCTGCGTGGCGGTCAAGGAGGGCGACAACATCACGGTTATCCCCAACTCCGAGGGCAACCGGACTACGCCGTCGGTGGTGGCCTTCACCAAGGAGGGCGAGCGGCTGGTCGGGCAGCTGGCGAAGCGCCAGGCTATAGTGAACACCGACCGCACCATAATTTCCATAAAGAGGAGGATGGGCTCCGACCACAAGGTCAGGATAGACGACAAGTCCTACAGCCCGCAGGAGATATCGGCGATGATCCTGCAAAAGCTGAAGCGCGACGCCGAGGAGTATCTAGGGTCGTCCGTCAGCCAGGCGGTCATAACCTGCCCCGCTTATTTCACAGACGCCCAGCGCCAGGCGACTAAGGACGCCGGCACCATCGCAGGGCTCGATGTCCTTCGCGTGATCAACGAGCCCACCGCCGCGTGCCTGGCCTACGGCGCCGACAAGGAGGGTGAGCACAAGATACTCGTCTTCGACTTGGGCGGCGGCACGTTCGACGTGTCGATACTCGACGTCGGCGACGGGGTCTTCGAGGTTCTGGCCACCTCCGGTGACAACATGCTCGGGGGTGACGACTGGGACAACAAGATAGTCGACTGGATGGCGGACGAGTTCAAGAAGAGCGACGGGGTGGACCTCAAGAGGGACCGTATGGCTGTCCAGAGGCTCCGCGAGGCTGCGGAGAAGGCGAAGGTGGAGCTGTCGTCTATGGCCGAGACCACGATCTCGCTGCCGTTCATAACGGCCGACCAGAACGGCCCTAAGCACCTGGAGCTGACGCTGACCCGCGCCAAGTTCGAGGACCTGACGAGGGACCTGCTGGAGCGCGTGGTGAAGCCGACTCAGTCCGCGTTGAGGGACGCCAAGCTCAGCTCCGGTGACGTCGACAAGATACTCCTGGTAGGCGGATCGACCCGTATGCCGATGGTGCAGAAGAAGGTCAAGGAGCTGCTCGGCCACGAGCCGACGAAGGGGATAAACCCCGACGAATGCGTAGCTATAGGCGCCGCTCTCCAGGGCGCCGTCCTCTCCGGTGAGCACAAGGACATAGTCCTCGTTGACGTGACGCCCCTGTCGCTCGGCCTCGAGACGATGGGAGGCATCTTCACCAAGATAATTGAGCGCAACACGGCCATACCGGCGTCGCGCAGCCAGATATTCACGACGGCGGCAGACAGTCAGCCGCAGGTCGAGGTGCACGTGCTGCAGGGCGAGCGCGGCATGGCCTCCGACAACATAACCCTGGGCAAGTTCACGCTCGACGGGATCCCGCCCGCGCCGCGCGGCGTGCCTCAGATAGAGGTCACGTTCGACATAGACGCCAACGGGATAGTGAACGTGACGGCGAAGGACAAGGGGACGGGCAAAGCGCAGCACATCACCATACAATCGTCGAGACTCTCAGAGTCCGACATAGAGAAGATGAAGCACGACGCCGAAAACCATGAGGACGAGGACAAGCGCAGGAGGGAGCTCATAGAGGCCCGCAACGAGGCCGACTCCTTCATATACAACGCCGAGAAGTCCCTGAGGGACATGGGGGACAAGATATCCAGCTCGGAAAAGGCGGACGTCGAGGGGAGAATATCGTCGCTCAGGGACGCGATAACCTCCGACGACCTGTCGCGCATCAACGAAGCCCGCGAGGATTTGGCGAAGGCGATGCACCCGCTGGCGGAGAAGCTCTATGCGACACGTGCCGAGGATTTTCAGGCAGGTCAGGCTGGGGACGCGGGAGTGCCCCAGGGCGCGGCGGAGGCCGAAACGGTCGACGCCGACTTCAGCGCGCCGCGGCAGTGAGGCGCGATCCGCCGATTGGTATTGGCGGGCACCGAGGGTCTTCAAATCGAGCTTGCCGGGTGCGAGTTCGATTCAGAACTTGAATAAGGGGTGGGCGCAGTGGCTGCACCGGGCAAAAAAGACTATTACGAAGTTCTGGGCGTGCCTCGGAGCGCTGCTTCGGACGAGATAAAGCGCGCTTACCGAAAACTTGCCAGAAAGCATCATCCTGACGCCAACCCCGGCAGCAAGGATGCCGAGAGGAAGTTCAAGGAGATAAACGAGGCAAACGACGTATTGGGTGACCCCGAGAAGAGGGCGCGGTACGACCAGTTCGGTTTCGTCGGCGACGCCCCCACAGGCGCAGGGTTCGGCGGCAGCCCCTTTCATGGTGGTTTTGGGGATGCTGGGGGGGATATATTCGGAGACATATTCGGCAGCTTTTTCGGCGGAGGGCCGGGGCGGGCCGGCGCCGACCCGAACGCGCCGAGGCGTGGCTCCGACCTTGAGATGTCAATGCGGATCACCCTCGAGACGGCATACAGGGGAGCGGTCAGGGATGTGGAGATACCGCGCGAGGAGAACTGCCCCCGCTGTTCAGGCAGCGGAGCTGAGCCTGGCACCAAGGTAGAGACGTGTCAGGCGTGCGGCGGGACGGGCAAGGTCGAGCGCGCGGTGAGCACGCCGTTCGGGAGGATGGCTCAGGTTACGCCGTGTGCCGCGTGCGGTGGCAGGGGACAGGTTGCCAAAACGCCCTGCAAGGAGTGCGGGGGCTCGCGCAGGGTGAAAAAAAACCGCAAGCTGGAGGTGAGGATCCCGGCTGGGGTTGACACCGGGACTAGGCTCCGCGTCTCGGGTGAGGGTGAGGCGGGAAGGAACGACGGCCCGCCCGGGGATCTCTTCATCCTGCTCGAGGTGATGTCGGACCACAGGTTTCAGCGCGACGGCGCCGACCTTCACGCCAAGGTTGACATAGAGGTCCCTCAGGCGGTCCTGGGCGCTTCCGTCTCGATACCAACGTTCGACGGAATCGAGAAACTTGACATACCGGCTGGGACACAGCCCGGATCGGTGCTGCGGATAAAGAACCGCGGAATGCCCAGGCTTCGCGGGAGCGGCAGCGGCGACCTCCACGTCCACGTCCGCGTCAGCGTGCCGAAGAACCTCTCCGAGAGGGGCAGGCAGCTCATGACGGAGCTCGCTGCCGAGATGAGGGTAGACGTGGCCGAGAGCAAGGGGATATTCGACAGGATAAAGGATAAATTCTCGAGCTGATCGGGAGCGTTCACGCCTTATAAGGGCAATATGATGTACAATGGAGGGAGGACGAGTTTTCTCGTTCCTCTCTCCATTATTTTTGATTGGAGGCGTGGCTGATGGGCAGCTATTGGTGGTATATCACCGTCCTTGTGCGGGACGATTTGGTGACGGCGGAGGAGAACGAGGAGATGCTGTACTCCGCCGCGGACCTGTCCGGCAGCATAGGCACTGAGGTCCAGGAGCTGCCGAACGGGGTTCGGATGCGCGTATATTACCGCTCCGACGAGGAACTGACCTATTGGAGGGGGAGGTTGCTCGACGCGCTCGCCGAGTGGCCGGAGGCGAGGCTGGAGGACATGGGCAAGATAGAGAGCCAGCCGTGGTCCCGCCAGAGCGAGAACGCCTTTCCTCCGCTCGACGTCGGCGGCAGGATGACGGTTCTGGCGCCGTGGCATAAGGGGACTGAGCCGAAGGACAGGATTCCCATATACATCAACCCGGGCAGCGCGTTCGGCACCGGGTATCACGAGAGCACGCAGGTTGCGCTGGAGCTGTTCGAGCGTCACCTTGAGGCGGGCGGCCGCGCCAAGAGTGTGCTGGATGTGGGCACGGGCTCCGGGATACTGACGATAGCGGCCATCAAGCTCGGCGCCAGGAGCGTCCGCTCCCGCGACGCGGACCCCGCCGTAATAGACGAGGCGAGGGCCAATCTTCAGTTGAACGGAGTCGATCCCGCCAGTGTAGAGCTCGAGACAGGCGACCTCCTGTCGGGGGTAGACGGCGCGTTTGACCTGCTCTTCGCCAACATCCTGCTCGATCCCCTGCTGGAGATGCTTCCGAATGTCAAGAGAGTGCTGTCGCCCGACGGCGCCGCTATTTTTTCGGGTATGACGATCTGGGAAAGGGAGCACTTCCTCCAGGCGCTGTCCGAGTCAGGGCTGGCGGTGAGATATGAGTTGACCAAAGAGGAGTGGTGGGGTGTCGCTGCCCAAAATCAGGCTTGAGCGCTGCGAAAAACTGGATGGTGGCCTGTGGCGCCTCGACGAGCGTCAGGCCAGGCACTTGGTCCGCAGTCTTCGCTCCTGCGACGGGGCATCGGTGGAGGGTCTCCTGCCGCGGGGGGAGGGCGTCAGGATGTTGATGATGCTAGACGCGCGCGGCGGGGGCTTTTTCCTGCGCGAGGCAAACCAGGTCTTGGCCGAGGTGAGAGACTCCCTCTCGATAAACCTGTTGGTTGGCCTGCTGAAATCCGACCAGTTCGACGCGGTGCTCAAGGCCTCCTCCGAACTGGGGGTGAACTCCATATGGCCGATTGTGTGCGAACGGTCGGTGCCCCGCTTGAGCGGAGACGATGCCGGGAGAAAAACCGCTCGCTGGCAGAGGGTGCTTGACGAGGGCTCCAAGGTGTCCGGCGACGTATTCCCCCCCCAAATCCTACCTCCGGCCAAGTTCGAAGATTTTCAGTGGGATGGGCTGCCCGGCGAGCGCTACGCCGCCATGACGGATCCGAATACGCCCCGCATATCCCGCGTGAGACCCGAGTCTGGCCGCATCGTCTACGCTGTGGGGCCCGAGGGCGACTGGAGTTGTGGTGAGGCCGCTTTCCTGATTGAAAAGGAATTCAAGCCCGTCAGCCTGGGGCGCAGGATCATGCGCGCTTCGACGGCGGTCATAGTCGGTTGCGGCTGGTTCAGGCTGAACTCGAAGTAGGATTTTCTGACCGTCAGGAAGCTGGCAAGCCATCCATGTCATCCACGTCCGCTTTTCGCAGCATCGCTGGTAAGACGTTTTCCGTGATAACCCTGGGCTGCAGGGTCAACCACTACGAGTCGGAGGCCATAGCCTCGATGCTGGAGGGATGCGGGGCGGTTTTCATCCGCAATGAAACGCGTCCGGCTCGCGCCCCGGACATCGTGGCGGTGCTGACCTGTTCGGTGACGTCCGCCGCGGACAACAAAACCCGCAAGACATTGCGCCGCGTGAGGCGGGAGAACCCATCGTCGCTCATTATCGCTCTAGGTTGCTGGGCCCAGGCCGCCTCGCCTGACGACGCGAGGTCCTTGGGGGCCGATATCCTGATCGGCAGCCGGACGAAGGGTTTCATCCTGGAGTCCGTCGACGAGTGGTTCGAGTCGAAAGGGGCTTTTCTGGAGCGGCGGGCTGGTGTCCTTGGGAACAGGTCGTGGGACGGTCTGTCGCTCGACCGGCCCAGGTTGCACACGAGGGCTTTCATAAAGATTCAGGACGGATGCGACAGGGTGTGCGGTTACTGCGTCGTGCCGTCCCTCAGGGGCGGGCAGGTCTCGCGGGACCCGGAGGACGTTTGCCTCGAGATCAGGCGCGTCGTGTCGAACGGCTGCGCGGAGGCCGTGCTGACCGGAGTGCACCTCGGCGGTTACAGACATGGCGGTACGTCCCTCACCGGCCTCGTCAGAAAAATTTCGTCCATCGAAGGGCTGCGGCGCCTCCGATTCGGCTCCCTCGAGCCCTTCGCGGTGACGGAGGATCTGCTGACCGCCCTGGCGGAGTCCGACATATTCTGCCGCCACCTGCACCTGCCGTTGCAGAGCGGGGACGACTCGATACTCGCCTCGATGAGGCGCGGGTACGCATCGTCCGATTTCGCGCGCATAACTGATTTGGCGAGGGAGATCCTCGACCCCGACGTCCACATATCCACCGATTTGATAGTGGGATTTCCGGGGGAGGGCGACGCGGAGTTTCGCCGCAGCCTCTCGGCGCTGGGCAGCCTCGGGATTGGAAGGGCGCATATATTCCCGTACTCGGCCAGACGCGGCACGGAAGCGGCGTCGATGGCCGGCGCGGTCGAAAGGGCGGTCGTCAGGGAGCGCGTGGCCGAGGCCGTCGAGCTCTCTCGCAGCTTGCTCTCAGCTTACGCGAGACGGCGGCTGAATCGAGCGGACTCCATTTTGGTGGAGGCATCCGGGGGGGGACTGTCCTCTGGATGGAGCGAGCGCTACTTGAAGGTATACGTTGCTGAGACGCAAAGTACGAAAAATGACGGATTCGGAAATGTGCGGGAGGTATGCCCTGAAAGGGAGCTTGGAGGTATACTTTTATGCGGCGGGGTGGACGAACGAATGATCCCCGTTCGCCCTGACGATCAGATTTAGGGAAACGCCGATTGAGGGAGCTAGATCCCTGGCGGGTGACGTTCCCTTGTTTTTTGGAGGTAACTTTGTTGTGAGCGACGACATCACTGTGGGGATCGACCTCGGCACGAGATACGCCCAGATAGCGATAGACGTTCCCGGAAGGGGCGTCACGCACATACCGAACAGGTGGGGGGGAACGCGCACCCCATCGATGGTAGCTTTCTCCAGGGACGGCCTCGTCGCCGGGGAGGACGCAGCCAGGATTGCCCTCGCTGATCCGGCGAACGTCTGGTGGGACATGAAGCGCAATCTTGGGACTGAGTGGGTCGCCAGGGTCGGAGGCCGGGCGTACACGCCCGAGGAACTTCTGCTTCCGTTGCTCGTTCTGCTCAGGGAGGACGCGGAGGCGAATTTGAAGGTCTTCATCTCCTCCTGCGTCCTGGCGGCACCGGCACACTTCAGCTTCCCGGAGAGGGGCGCCATGACGCGCGCGGCGCGCATGGCGGGCTTCGAACGAGTGAGGATAGTGAACGAGCCGACCGCGGCTGCCCTCTCCGTCGGGATAAACGGCCGTTTCCTGATAATCGACTTCGGCGCCGGCACACTCGACCTGTCGATGGTCGAAGGCGACACCGGAGTCTTCCAGGTGATGGACAGCAGGGGACGCAGGGATATCGGCGGGTTGGACATAGATAGATTGCTCGCCGAATTTATGTGCCGAGGGGCCGGGGTTCCCATCTCCCGGCCGGAGGACCCGAGGGCCTCTCTCATGATGCGCGAGGCGGAGGCGGTCAAAATCGCGCTCTCCGGTTCCATTGCGGAGACCTGGAGGGTCCCCGCCGGCCTCTTGGGCCGCGAAAGCAAAGTGGACGTCTCGAGGGCTGATTTCGAACTGTTGATAGGCCCGCTGATGGAGGAGATAGTGAGGATGGTCGAGAGCATGTGGCGCAGGTATACCCCGGAGCGCCTGCTGCTGATAGGCGGGAGCGGGCGCATTCCCCTGCTGAGGCGTATGTTGGCGGCTCGGGTGAGGGAGCCGGACCGGATCCGTCCAGCCCCGGAGGACGCGGTCGTGACGGGTAGCGCCCTCTATGCGAACCAGGGACGGGAGCGGTTGCTGATAGACGTTCTGTCCAGGAGTCTTGGCGTAATGAACGCCGACGGCGGGGTTGTGCCTGTCCTATCGCGCGGCACGCCGCTTCCCGCCGAGGCCAGGAGGAGCTTCACCGCGCTCGGCAGCGGCAGCGTAGAGGTGACCATAGTGCAGGGCGAGGGCCGCGTTCGCAGCGCTGGGAGGATCCTGCAGACGATCTCCGCGGAGGGTGTGTCCAACGGCGAGGCGGTGGAGGTCCTCTTCAAGGTTGACGGCGGGGGACTGCTGCACGTTGAGGTGCGCCGCGCGAAGGGAACCAGCAGGCGGACGATCGCGCTCGAGAGCGACGAGCTGGGCACGGCGTCGTGCGACATATCACGGGAGATCCGGGCGAGGCAGGAGAGGCTTGTCCGCGTGTCGGCTAAGTACCCGGACAACTTCCAGCAGCGCCTGCGCGACTTGACGAGGAGCGCTCTGTCGCTGAAGAACGAGGACTCGTCGCTCCAGTGGCAGGCGCTCGAAGTGCTCGACAGGATGATATCCGAGCTGGAGCGGGTGACGCGGCCATGACGGGCGGCGCGCACTTCAAGGTGCTCGGCCTCCCGCAGGACGCCAGCTGGGACGAGGTGAAGAAGTCCTTCAGGCGCCTCGCGCGCACATACCACCCGGACGTCGCTGGGCCTTCCAGTGCGCGCAAGTTCGCCGAAATCACCGAGGCCTACATGACGCTGAAGGCAGCCATCTCGCCCGAGGCGTTTTCCGGCGTGACTCGCGCGGGAGGGCGTGCCCAGCCCCGCGGACAGGCGGGGCGAAAGGCCGGGGCGGCATCCGGGCGGGCCTCCCTGTTCAAGGTGTTCTGGAACGGGCTGCTCCAGAGGCTGCGGAGGAGACATCGCCCCGGCTGCGGGGAAAACGCCGGCGCGGATGAGGTATCCACGGCCAGGACGCGCTTCATCGGGAGCGTCATATCGAGGGCCGAGTCCCAGATGTGCGAAATACTCTCCATGCGCGGCGAGTTCAGCGAGCGCGACAGGACTTCGGCGATCGTCCGGAGGCTCGGCAGCCGCCGCCCGGAGGTGGTCATACTTGCGTTGAAACGCGTGTCACGCCGCAACCAGAGCGACGACGTGTCGCGGGCCATAATAGAGAATATCAAGCGCGGCATGCCCACTACGGAGATACTGGGGATAGTCCTTGAGATTTTCTCGTGTTTCACGGAGCCGTCGGGACGCTCCTCGCTTGCGCGTGCCATCATTCCCAACGCGAATAAGTTTTCCGACGCCGACGCCGTGACGATATTGAAGTATTTCAAGAGGTGGAAGCTGGAGCCTGAGTGCAACGCCGCTTTTCTCTCGCACGATTCCGAAAACGTCGTCGCCACCGCTTTGCACTGCTGGCCCGCCGAGAGCGGCGCTGGCGGTGCGCGGGGCCTCCTCAATCTTCTCAAGCGCGACGACGAGAGGATTCTCGTGCCGCTCCTCAGACTCCTCAGGAGGGAAAAAATGCCCCCCTGGGCTCTGCTGAGGCTCTCCGGGTTGATGCGTGACAGCGCGTCCCCGGCTGTCAGAGTATGGGCTTCCGCTATTGTGCGAGATCAAAACGTGAGTTAAAATATGTTTGATAGTGTCACCCAAATGAGGGCTACGCTTTTTTTGGCGGATGGCTGGGCTCGGCGGAGGCGTAAGGTATGGTCCCCTCACGCGTTCGGCAGGAATGATGCCCAACATGGCACAAAGGGAGGGGGGACAAAGGATGACCAGCGTTGTTCGGCGTGAGAATGAAACAATCGAAGATGCATTGAAACGTTTTAAGCGCGAGCTTCGCAAGGTTGGTGTGCTCAGAGAGGCGAAGAAGCATGAGCACTATGAAAAACCTAGTGAAATTAAAAAACGTAAGAAGGCTGCTTCTGTTCGAAACAAGCACAGGAGGCCGGAATGATGGTTTGCCAGCTTGCGGACAGAATCCAAAGGGACATGGTCTCCGCCATGAAGGCTAGGGACGAGAAGACCCTGTCGGTGCTCCGAATGCTGAAGGCGTCCATGCAGATGGCGGAGGCGGAGAGGAGCAGAAAGGGCGAGCTCGAGGACGAGGACGTGCTTGTCCTCGTCAGGCGAGCCGTAAAACAGCGCGAAGAGGCGTCTCAGCTCTATAAGAGCGGCAACGCGCCGGAGCGTGCCGAGGCTGAGCTGGAGGAGGCTAAAATTCTAGAGGGGTATCTGCCTCTTCAGCTTGACGACGGCGAGTTGAACGACATAGCCGCAGGGGTCGTCGGGGCTATGGGTGCTGTTGGGCCAAAGGACATAGGGAGGGTGATGGGGCGCGTCATGCAGGAGGTTTCGGGAAGAGCCGACGGCAAAAGGGTGAAAGAGGCCGTCACGAAGTTGCTTGGCAACTAAAAATATTCTAAAGGGGGTAGGGCGCCAATGCCTTATCCCCATCTTCTTGACCTGTGGCGCCCGCCTGGAGTCGAATTGGTGTTTGGTTCCGAACGCTGCCGGTCGTCAGCGCGCGAGCTTGCCGTATTGATTCATTATTTCCGCCCTTCTTGCAATCTCGTGGATTCTATAGTATATATTTTCATATAATATTTTATGTGCCGCGCTAAACCAGCACAGTAGGCATGTAAGTTTCAGGGGTGATATGTTTGGTATCGGGCGAATTCACGACTGTAGCTGAGATTGATGTTGACGACGACCTGACTCTCCTCCTCGCGACAAGCGGAGGGGTACCGAGGTTGGGCATATACAACACATACAACGACAAAAAAAAGTTCGTGTCGCTCTCTTGGCTCGAGGATGCCGGCAGGAGCCTAAAGATCAAGATAGGGCGGTCGACCAAGGAATACCAGATGAAGCTGCTGATGGACGGCGTATCGTCCCTCATACAGGCGGGGGCGTCCGCGATATCCCTCAACACCATGGCGTGGAGAGGCGTCCAGCTCTTGGGCGATTTGATCCATGTCCCGAAAACGGCGAGAAGCGAGGCTGATCTCGCCCTTATAGCCGACAACAAAAAGGAGACGCTTTGGTACGCTTACACGCCGAAGAAGGGAAATTGCCGCGTGAAGCCGTGCTTTGTCGTCGACGAGCTGGAGAGGAGTGTCATCGGCTCCGCTATGGAGGATGGGAGGCCGTGGCCGGCTCCAGCGCTTTCGATACCAAACGGCGGCTTGCCGTTCACCATGAGGAACGTATCGATCGTGAAGGAGCTTGCGATCGCCAACCCGGCGAGGTGGAACGAGTTCATGCTGCCCGTCGCGAAGGGGATGCTGCTTGGTTTCAGCGATTGGTCGATGGGAGGGGAGCACATCTTCGCAGACGCGCTCTGGAAGCACCTGCCCAGTCCGAACTACAGGTCGGAGGATACGATACAGGCGGTATCGTCGGCCGGCCGCCAGCTCGTGATAAAGATCATGGCGTATCTCCGCCTTTGGCCGGTATTGAGGCGGGTCGGGACGGAGCATGTGCCCGACTCCATCAAGGAGTGCTCGGAGCGCGGCTTGAAAAAGCGTGAACGCTTCGAGATGACCGCGCCTAACCTCGGCGACAAGGTCTTCAGGGTCACGAGGCTATCGGACGAGGGGACGTCTGTCGCTTTTTCGATAGTGCCGCAGACGAGGCTGCCGGGTGAGCAGGATCGCATAATCACCCTCACCGAGGAGGACTGGGAGACATGCCTCGACGCGTGTTCACTCGGCGGCGAGCGCGATCCTCAGTACACGTGCAACTCCATCCTCGGAGGTGTAGAGACGATAGATTGGTATGCCCGCATAAAGGAGTGTATGGAGTGGCAGCCGGAGGAGGGGGAGGAGTAAGTGAGACAAGACCTCGACAACGCTATCGGCTGTATAGTCGAGAAGTGGAAGGACGATAAGGAGATATCCACCCTTGCCAGGCAGATGGAGGTGCTGGGCAGGAATATGTCGAAGCTCCGGGACGGCAAGGACTCAGAGACTCGCAAGAAGGCCCGCATAGTGTGGCAGAAGGCGGCGGCACAGTACTGGGATCTCTTATGGGCGATAGTGGAGGCTAAAATCGACGTCGGTCCCCCGGACGAGCTCGAATTCGACGACGCCGAGCGTCTTTTCATAGATTATGGGCACCTTTCGTCGAAGTACACGACCCCCAACCCCTTCTTCGAGGAACAGCTCGCCGCCACGTCCGCTGTGGACATGTATCAGTACAACAGGATGACGGACTACATAAAGGAGAACTACGCCCTGATCTTCGGCAAGCCATACAAGGGGCCGTCTGGAGGGGTCACGCTCGAGGAGAAACTCAAACGCTTCAACGACGAGCTGCGAATGACTAAGGCGCGCCGCAGGACGGCCCTCAGCACGCTGGTCTCCAAGATTGATCTGATCGAAAAATCCGAGCTGAATGAGACGTTGCTGCACCTCGAGGAGGGGCTTCAGGACGCGGTGGAGACGGATATGCGCACTAAGCGCGTCCGCGAGGCGGACAACGCCGCTAGAAACGTCATAAAGGATCACTGCAAGAGATATGAGGTGGCGGAGAGGACGTTCTGGTACCTGATCGACAGCTTGGAGCGCAAGCTGATCAAACAGGAGGAGCCGAAGCAGGAGGATTCTCCTGCCGAGCCGTCCCCTCCCGCCGACGGGAGTGAGCCGCCAAAAAGGGAGGTCATATTCGACCCGTTCGCCGAGATAGAGGACGACGACTGCTACAGCTCGCCCGCCTTCAACGCCCCGCCGCCCGACATCGACGAGACGCTCCCGGAGCACGAGCGCATGGCGGATATGTCTGAGGAGGAGGGTTTTCAGGACTCAGAGGCCACCGCCGAGACGATGCGGGAGGAACCGTCCAGGGAGGATCATGCTGAAGCCCCGGACCAGTCGCTCAAGATAATACAGAACGTGCTCTCCCTCCACGACAAGACGAAGTTTTTGGCCGGCCTGATAGTCCACGTGACGAACGAGTCCGAGCGCTGGAGAACTCGCTGCGAGATGTCGAAGAACAAGCACAAGGGCCAGGGTCTGCCTGCCCTCAAGCTGGAACTGAGGGAGGGCCTCAACCACAAGAAGGAATTCATGATGCTGGCGGCCCGCACGGCGCGAGTGGATCCCTCGCCTCTCTGCCAGAACAAGAACAAGCCCATCTCGACCGCCAGGGCTGGCGAGGTAATGATGGACCTCACGCCGCTAGACCCGGATATGCTCCGCGCGTCGCGCATAAGGATGTACGGCATCCCGCGGGTCATACTGGTTCCGGGCCAGGGCTTAGGAGTGTATGACTGGGAGGACAACAGCCTGATAATACCGATCTTCGACGTCGTGTCGGACGTGAAGGACTTCTGCTTCGCCCTGGCCTCGTTCCGCTGGGACAACGACGAGGACAGGACGCTCAAGGACACCTACGCGCTCCTTAAGGTGAACAAGGGCAAGGGTATCAGGGCGCTTCAGGAGTCCTTCATGACCGACTACTTCCTGTGGATATCGAAGGAGCGCAAGGGCTACAGGATACTTCCGCGCGAGGTATCGAAGTGGTTCAAGACGTTCTTCAAGCAGAAGTCGGGTACCGGCGCGGACAAAAAGTAAAAGCTAAAAAAACAGGGTCCAGAGAACTAGTTCCCTGGCGGGTTTGGGCAGAGCCCAAGGTCCTCCCCGCGCTTCAGCTTCATTATTGTGCGGAACATGAAGATGCCCGACACGATCGAACCGCATATGTCGGAGACGGGGAAGCTGATCCACGCGCCGATCAGGCCGAAGAAGCGCGGCAGCGTCAGGAGCGGGACCCACAGGAACAAACCGAAGCGTATCACCGCGAGCATCAACCCCTCGCGCCCTCTGCCGAGGCCCTGCAGGAGCGCAGTCGTGAGGAGCGTCACGGACATCACCGGGATGCCCAGGTTCGCGAATCGTATGGCCCGCGCCGCTATCTCGATCAGGTGCTGGTCGGTGGAGTTGAAGAGCATCACCATGTACTCCGCGTACCTTATGAGCGCCGCGAAGCTCACGGCGTAAAATATAGTCGTCGCCACGAGACCCGCCTTGATCGTCGCTATGACTCTGTCGCCCCGCCCCGCCCCGTAGTTGTAGCCGACTATCGGCTGACACGCCTCTGATATCGCCACGGCGGGCATGAACAAAAGGGAGTCCATGCTCATGAATATGCCGGTCGCGCTCACCGCCAAGTCGCCGCCGTAAGTGCTGGACGCGTTCGTGATCATGCCGTGGACCATAACGAAGTTCAGGTTGACGAGGCACGCCGGGGTCCCGACGGCGAAGATGCGGGTGATGGTCTTGACGTCCGGCCTCAGGACGAACGGCAGGCGCAATTTCAGCGCGGCCTTCGGCAGTTTGAAGTAGGCCAGGACCCAGCACATTGAGATGAACTGACTCATTACCGTCGCTATCGCGGCACCCCTAACGCCCATGTCGAGCGCTATGACGAAAATCGCGTCGAGCAATACGTTCGAAATGGCGCCTATCACCTGAGTGCAGCTCGCGTAAAGGGGACTGCCGCACGCCCTTATCTGGTACGACATCGAGAAGCTCACTGTCCCGAAGATAATCCCGTAAATTATGACAGAGAGATATGCCGCAGCCTCTGGGAAGAGCGTTTCGCTGGCGCCCGAGAGGAAGAGTATGCGCTCGAAGAGGAATCGCGCCGCCAGCATCATCGCGAGACTGACCGCCAGAGACAACAGGAGGGAGTTCCCAAGTGTCTGCTCGGCTCGTTTCCTCCTGCCCTCACCCATGAGGATGGAGACCCGCGAGGCCCCGCCAACCCCTATAAGAAAGGAGACTGATATGAAGAACAACATGCACGGGAACGATATAGCTATCGCCGCTATCCCCTGAGGTCCGACTATCTGCCCGACGAATATCCTGTCTACTATGTTGTAAAGCGCGTTGGCTATCATCCCGACGAGCGCTGGCACGGCGAACCTCCGGATCAACCGGGGTATACTCTCGCTCTCCATGAAAGTTTTATCCGTTTGCTGGTTCATTCTTAAATTTGCTCCTTTTTTGTTTTTCCGTTTTTTATTTTGCGCACGATTATAGCCCATGCACCCCTTTTAAAAAACATGATTTTTACCGTTATCCAAAAAATCATGCGGAAAGCCGCTAGCTCCCATGCGCGCGGAACGAATCTGCCGCACGTCTTGGCCGGCCCGTGGTTTCCCGTTTGGTTTTTGCTATGGTTAGAGGCAAGCGTCAGGAGAACGCTGATTTATAGTCGTTTCGATCATTTGATATAATTTGAAATCAAGGGCCTAAAGGGTAAAACGTTAAAACAGGTTTGGACAACCGCGAGAGCCGCATCAAAAACAGCCTGTTGACCGCGAATTGCTATGATCAGTGTTTCCTCAATTATTCAATCGGACAAATCTTTTCTGTCGTGCCGCGTTATCGAGGCGAGCTTGTCGCCCGCTATCTGGCAGAGCTGGACCATTATCACGAGGATGACGACAGTGGCCAGCATTACCTTGGGCATGAACCGTTGATACCCGTATCTCACGGCTATGTCCCCGAGCCCGCCGGCTCCCAGCGTTCCGGCCATAGCGGAGTAGCCGACCAGGTTGATAACCGTGAGGGTCAGGCCGCCGATGATCCCCGGCAGTCCCTCCGGGAGGAGGACTTTGCGGATGATCTCGAACGGGGTCGCGCCCATTGACTCGGCGGCCTCTATTATGCCCTGATCGATCTCGCGCAGCGAGGTCTCGACCACGCGCCCGACAAAGGGTATGGCGGCAACGGAGAGCGGGACGACCGCCGCGTTTATGCCGATGGACGTGCCGACGACCCATCGCGTGAAGGGTATTATGGCTATCATCAGGATGACGAACGGAGCCGACCTGCCGATGTTGACGGCCAGCGACAGCACCGCGTTCACGGGCTTGTTCCGGAGGATTCCCCCAGGGGACGTGACGGACAGGACGACGCCGAGCGGCAACCCTATGGCGAAGGCTATCAGCGACGACATGGCGACCATGTATGCAGTGTCGCGCGATCCCTCAAGAAGCAAGTTCAACAGATCTTGCGACATACCCTATCACCTCCACCTTGAGTTTCATGTCGAGCATGTATTCTAAAGCCGCCTCCTTCTCCTCGCCAGACAACTGGATAACCAGCGTGCCGAAGGGCGTCGAACGGATGTGGTCTATGTGCGCGACGAGGATGTTTATGTCTACGTTGAACTTCCTGGCGAGGTCAGAGATGATGGGCCTGGTCGCCAGGGTCCCGAAAAACGACAGCTGCAGTGTGAGGTCCGCGCCCTGGAACGGCGCCTTGGAGAATTGGAGGTCCGCGAACGATTCCGGCAGAGGCGAGTGTATGACGTGGCTCAGCATCTCCTTCGTCGCGCTCTTCTCCGGCCGCGTGAACACGTTGAGCACGGAGCCCTCCTCGACGACCTGGCCGGATTCGAGGACGGCCATCGAGTGGCATATCTCCTTTATGACGTTCATCTCGTGCGTTATCAGAACGACGGTGAGGCCGAGCTTTTCGTTGATGTCCCGTATGAGCCGAAGGACGGATTTTGTCGTCTGTGGGTCCAGCGCGCTGGTGGCCTCGTCGGAGAGCAGCACGTCCGGCCGGTTTGCCAGCGCCCTCGCTATCCCGACGCGCTGTTTCTGCCCGCCTGAAAGCTGCGCTGGGTACTGATCCAGTTTCCCGTCTATCTCGACCAGCGACGCTATCTCGCGCACCCTGTCGCGCATGTCCGATTTGCCCCACCCCTCCAGCTCGAGCGGAAAAGCTATGTTGCCGTACACAGTCCTGTTGACGAGCAGGTTGAACGACTGGAAGATCATGCCTATCTTTCGCCGCGCAGTGCGAAGCTCCGCGCCGGACAGCGAGGTCATCTCCATGTCGTTCACGAAAACCTGTCCCGAAGTAGGGCGTTCGAGCATATTTACGCACCTGATGAGAGTGCTCTTGCCCGCACCGCTTCGGCCGATTATCCCATATATCGAGCCATCCTCAATGTCGAGCGACACGTCCCTGAGCGCGTGGAAATCCCTCATCCCGCCCGACTCCGCGTCCTTTATGCTGTAAACTTTGCTGATGCCGCGCAAACGTATCAACCGCATCTCTCCCAACCGACTGTTAGTATATTTGGCAATTACTTATTGTCAAGCCTATCCGAACGCGCGCCAAAACCTCCGTATCCAGCGCCGAGCAACGCGAGAGGGCTCGGGCCGTATCGGTCCTTACGGAAAAATGGATGAGCGCGATGGTTTGGTCCCATAGCGGGAGCGGCGCCGTGGTTTTGTCTTGCGGCTCTATTGGGGATTGCTGGATGGGCCTACTTGATCGCCCCGTCCTCGAGGAGGGGGAAGGACGCGCGCGCACGTTCAGCCATGCCCAAATTGGCGCCCGCCGTCACGACGGTCTCCCGCCGGATCGACGCGGTCCGTGTTGGATTGCTATCGCACCCTGATTAGAATTTGTTTGTTGCCGTTGTTAAAATTGATGCCGTAGTCCGATCTCCAACCCTCTATCGTCTGCGCGATCAGATTCGACTCGGCGGCTACGCTTGAAGGGAGATTCCACGGTCCGCTGAACCCTATCTCGATCCTGCCGGCGTCGTTGGAAGTTACTATAATCCTGCCGTATTTGGATACCTCCTCCGTCCAAGAGCGATCCGAATACCGGCGGATGTTTTCCATGAGGCCGTCGTTGTCGAGCCACATCACATATTTGTCCGCATAGTGCGCGAGCCACGCTGAACGCAGGGACTGCAATGCCCTAACTATCTGCTTCGCCTCGCTCTGCGCGCCGCTGCTTCGGATGGAGGCCCCGCTCAGGGTCACAAGAGCCGTGATGATTGCCATAATCACGATGACCAGCAACAACTCCACCAGCGAGAAACCAGCCCGCCTTTTTTGGGAAATGAGATTCATTAATACTGTCATCGTCCTTCCAACATAAAATTATAAAACCTTACCTATATTATAAGGTATAAACGTCCCGGCACAATAGTCTTTTGAGACTATAATATATGGCATTTTCCGGCCTGGTTGTTGGGGGATTTTCGCCAAGGGATCGCTGACCTGCGGCGCGAACGGCTGGCGCGCGTTACCGCTGCCGTTCGCGCCGGATGTTCATCTACTCCTCGCTGGTCAGAGCTTCACGTCGATGATGGCGGTCACGCCGATGCCCTGGACCCGGCGGAACTGCTTCACCGGGTTTTCGGAGTCGATGGGGATCAGCGCGCGCGCCCTGATGCTTTTGAAGTCGCCCTCCAACTGGGCGACCGCCTTCGTCCTGTCCACCGCGCTCTTGGTCGTCCCTCCCACCTGGGCCGCGCCGATGTGCGCGCCGCTGCCTATGGAGACTATGGGGACGACCTTGGTGTAGCCCTCGAACTTCGCGCCCTTGTTGAAGGTTATGGTGTTGATAAAATCATTTAGTTGAGGGCCGAGCGTCTTCACGAGAGCCCCTCCGCCTATGATTATCGCGCCGTCCTTGATCACGTCCTTCAAGTCTATAGCCTGCGATGCGACCCCGCCGGAAAAGGCCAGGAAAGTCACCGCAAGCAAGATTGAGATGAACTTTTTCAAACAATTTCCCTCCCTTTGCAAAGAAATTTACCCGCATGTTATCATCTCAATGTCCGCTCACAAAGGAGCGCTGGATATAATCAGCAAATATGCTTATAAATTGAAATTGATGCACTCCGTCGCGAACGCTCCCGAGGCTGCGGGGGATGAATAAGTAGTTTTGCCTATCAGCAATTCTTGAAACGATTATAATTTATTGTGAGTGTCTGAAAGTATCCGACATCAAACAAAGGAGTGGTTATATTGGATTCCGTTTGCAAGATCACGTGCATAGGCAAAGAGGCGCCAAATTTCAAAGCTCCCGGATTCGACGCGGTGAAGGGCAGTTTTGAGACGTATTCATTGGCGGACTACAAGGGCAAGTACGTCCTGCTGTTCTTCTACCCGGGAGATTTCACGTATGTCTGCCCCACGGAGCTGGTGGCGCTTGCCTCGCTCAAGGACAAATTCCAGGAGATAGGCGTGCAGGTGTTCGTCGTCAGCACGGACAGTAAATTTTCCCACAAGGAGTGGAACGCGAACGAGTTATCCAAGGCGGTGAACGGCGCCTATCCATACCCGATGCTCTCGGACACTCTGGGGTGGATCGGCCGGTCATACGGCATCTTCAACGACGAGACCGGTGTTGACCTGCGCGGTGTGGTGCTGATAGACAAAAACGGCCTTGTGCAGCTCGTCTACGTTAACGCGCCGCCTATAGGAAGGAACCCGAAGGAGTTGCTGCGTATGGCGCTGGCGCTCAAGGAGCACGACGACAACGGCGGGAAGGTCATCCCCGCCTGTTGGATGCCGGGAGACGATACAATAGATCCGTCTTACGACAACTCCGGCAAGATGTGGGACAACTACAAGGAAATCCTCGAGAAAGAGCTGAAATAGCGTCCATCTCTAATTTGCGGTCCATTGGTATTAATGGCTGTGTTTGCGCGCCTGGTTGGAATCGGAACGGAATGGCGCTCTCGAGGCAGTGATGCGGAGACATGAAAAGCGGCTGCGAGGGGCATAGCCTCCTCGCAGCCGCTTGTGGCTCACAATTTGCGATCAGGCGACCGAAGACCTCGGAAGATTCAGCGGCGCTGTTCCCGGTGCCCTCAGGCGTACCGCTGATGCCTGATAGACACCAATTTGCGATCAATAGGCTGTTTTTATAATGTGGCTGAGCGGTTGTCCAAACCTATCTTAACGCTTCACCCTTTAGGCCTTTGATTTCAAAATGGCATGAAACCGCACTGGTATCAGATCAGCGCTATTTCGTCGCCCGCCTCGACGTTTCCCCCGGTTATAACGCGACAGAAGATGCCCTTCTTTGGCATTATGCACTCGCCGCTCCGTTCGAATATCTGGCACTTCGCGTGGCACTCCTTGCCTATCTGGCTTACCTCCAGCAGACAGGTTCCGCCCAACTTGAGCCTGTCGCCTACCTCGAGCGAGGCCAGGTCGAAGCCCTCGGTGGTGAGGTTCTCGGCAAAGCTGCCCGGAGCGAGATCGGGGAGCTTCTCCCTCATCAGGTCTATGTCCTCGGAGGCGATCAGGCTGATCTGTCTGTGCGCGAAGCCCCCGTGCGCGTCGCCCTCGATGCCGAAATCCGCGATCAGCGTCCCCGAACCTACGTTCTCCTTGGCCGTCCCCTTGGCGGCGCTGGTGCACACGGCGATGATCCTGCCCCTATGACCGGTTCCCATGCCGTAAGGTCAGTCCGCAACTCTGGAGGTTTCCGCTATGAATGCTTCCTCCTCCTCGTGATCGTTCCCCGAGCAACCGTCGCAGCAGATGCTGCACGGAGGGGTGACGGTCTGGTTGTTCTTGCGTTCGCGGTAGTTCTCCACAGCGGCCCGCAGTGCTTCCTCGGCGAGCAGGGAGCAGTGGAGCTTCTCGGGCGGCAACCCTCCCAGCTCCCCGGCCACGTCCTTGTTCGTGATCTTGAGCGCCTCGTCGATGGTCATTCCCTTCACCATCTCCGTCGCCATCGAGCTGGTGGCTATGGCCGCCGCGCAGCCGAACGTCTCGAACTTCACATCTCTTATGACCTCATTTTCGTCGACGTCTAGATAAATCTTCATTACATCGCCGCACCTCGGGTTGCCCACCTCTCCGACGCCGCTGGCGTCCGCCATGCCCCCGACGTTGCGCGGGTTCATAAAATAATCTATGACCTTCTCGTTGTACATCGTCGTTCAGCCTCCTTTATAAGGCGACATTTTGCGGAGCGTGTCGACTATCCGCGGGAATTCCTCCAGCACGTAGTCGATATCCTCCTCAGTGGTGTCCTTTCCCAGAGTCAACCTGACCGACCCATGCGCCGTGGCGTGGTCCAAACCCATCGCCAGCAGGACGTGACTCGGCTCCAAACTGCCGGACGTGCACGCACTCCCGCTCGACACACCTATGCCGACGTAGTCCATCCGCAACAAGATCCCCTCGCCCTCAATCAGCCGCACACACACGCTCCCGTGATACGGCAAGCGCTCGACGCGATGACCTGTTACGAAAGAGTCCGGTATGCGTTCTATTATACCATCCAGCAATTTGTCACGTAAACCCGAAATTCGGTCGGTCTCGCCCCTCTCGTGAAGCCGGCGCGCGAGACGGGCGGCCTCGCCAAATCCGACTATGCTCGGCGTGTTTTCGGTGCCGGAGCGGATGCCGTACTCCTGGCCTCCGCCGTGGACCAATGGGGTCAGCTTTATCCCCTTACGGATGTAGAGCGCGCCGATGCCCTTCGGCCCGTACATTTTATGCGCGGATATCGTCAGCATGTCTACGGGGAGATGCGACACGTCAATGGGCATGTGCCCCGCCGCCTGAACCGCGTCCGTGTGGAATAGGACCTTGCGCTCGCGGCATATCGTGCCCAGCTCGGCGATCGGGTTTATCGTGCCGACCTCGTTGTTGGCGTACATGATGCTGACCAGGATGGTGTCGTCGCGAATGGCTTCCTTGAGGGATTCTGGATGGACCATGCCGTACTTGTCGACCGGCAGGAAGGTCACGTCGTATCCCTTTTTGCCAAGCCACTTGAACGTGTCCATGATGGCGTGATGCTCGACCGCGGAGGTGATTATATGCTTGCCCACCCGCTTGCTCGCCCAGACGGCCCCCTTTATCGCGAGGTTGTCCGAGGCGCTGCCGCTGCCCGTGAACACGATTTCGTGCGGACCTGCGCCGACCAGGCCGGCCACGCTCTCTCTCGCCTCGTCGATGGCTCGCCTCGCGTCGCGGCCCCATTGGTGCAGGCTGTTGGGGTTGCCCATCCCCTCCGTGAAGTAGGGGATCATCGCATTTAAAACTTCTTCGGCCACCGGAGTGGTGGCTGAGTGATCCAAATAAACTTTACGCGTTTCCACTGCCTCTCACCTCGTCTTTAGCTTGTCGCAACGCGCGGCTAATTTAGATTGTCGTGCTTTTGCCGTCACATTATTATACATCAAATTCATACTAATTAAGTGGGAGAAAGAAGAAAAAATTCGAAGGTATTTTTCCTGTTGTGTCACCTACCTCCCCATTCCTCAAGTTGTTTGACGTGCTACGGCGATAAAATTTATGCCGTCTGATGGTGTAAAATAAAATCGCTCCAGGCCGGGGAGAAATTTCGCGTCCGCGCCCTGGGCGCGCGCCGCCGACCGTTCGGAGGGAGCGGCGGCTTAGGGCAGTATTATAGCGCCGAGGCTGCCATTTTTTGCGATTTACTCGACACAAGTGTAAAAAAACAAAGCTTGTCGCGTGCGGCCGTCCGCCGCGGGCTTTGGATTGTTTCGCGGTGGGGGGGGGAGTGAGGCGTTTGGCGGTTCCATTCTTTCGTACCGTGTGTTCGCCCGAGCTGATGGCGCTGCTTGATGCCAGGGAGGAGCGAGCGTGGATTCAGCGTAAATTTTTGGACGCGGCGGCACCCCCTCAATGCGTCGTTCAGATATCTCTCAACGTGCCGGGACTGCCGAAGAGGATCAATGGGGACTCCGCCGCCACCGCCGAGGCGCGCGGAATTTTCCTCTCGGCGCTGGGCGCCGCGCCGTCGTTCGAGGTCTCTCTTTCGAATTGCGCGGGGATAGCTCATTTGATAGTCTTTTCCGTGATCGACGCGAGGCGCGTGAAAAAAGCGGCCATGCTGGTGGAGGAAGGGAGCGAAGCGGGGCGCGCGCTCGACATTGATGTGATAACAAGCCAAGGCCAAATCTCCCGATCCGACCTCGGCATGGCCGCGCGAAAGTGCGTGATCTGCGGCGAGGATGCGAAGACGTGCACGCGCTTGCGCAATCACACCGTTTGTGAGACAAGGGACGTCATGAGGCGTCTCCTGAGCCGTTTTCAGTGGGCTCGTCGGGATTCCGGGTAGTCTGAGACAGCAACTCCAGGTCTGAGAGGTAGCCCTTCCAGATGAGAACGGCCGCGAGAGCCAGCACGCTGCCGGAGACGACGCCGGCTGCCGCCGCGAAGGGCCGCCCTTGCCCGACGAGATATCCCCCGACTCCGCCCAACGCGTAGCCGTAACATGTGATGGCCCCCATCGACGCCATAAGCGTCAAGAGGCGTTTGGCGGTCGCCCGCGTATCGAGATTCAAAGAAATCCCCCCCTCCCTCCCGCAAACGCGGGATAGTTTTGTCCGATTATAACAAAGTTCACAGGCGCACAACAAGTAGCGATTTTGGCACTTGACGTATGGGGAAAACCATGTAAAATACGGAATGTTCGGCGTCCGACGCTGGATTCGGATGCGTGGATATGCCGGTGTAGCTCAGTTGGTAGAGCAGCTGACTTGTAATCAGCAGGTCGTCCGTTCAAATCGGATCGCCGGCTCCAGTGCGCGATTGTGGTGGGGTGGCCGAGTGGTCAAAGGCAACAGACTGTAAATCTGTCGGCATACGCCTACGTAGGTTCGAACCCTACTCCCACCACCACTTTTATAACTTTGTCGGTCCGCCGACTTAGCTCAGCAGGTAGAGCACATCCATGGTAAGGATGGGGTCTCCGGTTCGAGTCCGGAAGTCGGCTCCACTCTTTCTTAAGAGATCCGGCCTCCAGGTAGAGGGCGCGGATCTCTTTTGCTCTAGTGTCAGCGCGCGTTTGTCGCGGTTGAATTATACCGGGCGCGTGTCCGGCGAGGCCCCTCTATTGGGGCGCATATCTCCCCCCTGATTGCCGGGGAGAAAAATTTGGGGAGGTTAGTAGAGATGGCAAAGGCGAAGTTTGAGAGGAACAAGCCGCATTTGAACATAGGAACGATAGGGCATATCGACCACGGCAAGACGACGCTGACAGCGGCGATAACGAAGACGCTCGCGCGCCGTGGATTTGCGGATTTCACGCCGTTCGACATGATCGACAAGGCGCCGGAGGA
>JAISZL010000071.1 GCA_031269245.1 Synergistaceae bacterium
TCTTGAAGATCATCTGCTTTCAGAACTTCGAAGGCTTGAAAATAATCCTGACATCACAAAGTCAATTTGTTCTTGGCCTTGGATAATTAACGCCCTTATGAATTAGAAATAGAATTATACATAAGCCCAAGTTCCGCCTCAACCGCGCTTTCGTCGTCGTGGAACACGCGGAGAAAGCCCTCCTGCGCATCGCGGAACTCCTCCCATGCCCTCCGCGATGCGTGTTCATCCATGCGATGGCGTTCGTCCATGACATATTCGATGTGAGAGCCTTTGTCCTGAATGGCAGATTCCCACTCCCGGAGGCTCTTACCGGATTTGAAAGGCGTGCTCCTAGTGACATCTCCTCCGCCCCATCTTGAAAGGTCCATAACCCTCTGTTCATAGATCGCCAAAGTGTTGTCCCTGAATATATTGGTGATACGCTCCTTGTTCTTGTCCCCGTAAAAAACTTTTACCGCTGCGTTCAACGAACGCCTCAGCACGCGGTCATACTTTTCGGCCATATCCAGCCAAGCGGTCTGCGCCGCCGCAAGAGGTCCGCGAGCGCGTTCATCGACCGACAAATAGAGACGCTCGTACAACATCTCCGCTTTCGCCCTTATCGACAGCAGCCTGGTCTCGTATCTCTCCTCCGGCATATCAGCCGTTTCGGTCCTCGGCGCATATTTATCGAAATGCAGATTTGAAAGAGGAAGAAGATGCTCACTCGCTTCGACAAAAGACGGGCGGCAAAGAGAATGGGCAAAAATGATAAAACTGAACATCGTCAGCACCAAAATTTTCGAGCGCAGACATAAACTAAAAGGGAGTTGTCTCACAGCGCGTCCCTCAGATATAATCAGAGCGCCGCATCCGACGCAATTTGCGCGATTGCTTTTGACGTTCATACGAGATCCTCTCAATCAATCAACATCCAGCGCTTACCCAAAATGCGACAATTCGCAAATTGGTATCAACAATGCGACAATTCGCAAAAATGTCGCATTCGTGTTGCGCAATATAGCATAAACACTCGGTATTGTGAATAGGGTGAGTGATTTCCCATAATGGGGGACGTTCAATTATCCCAAAAGGCAACCCCCAAGGGGGTTGAAGCGAGTTGTCTTGTTCATTGTTCCGGCCGGTTTCAATGCTTCCCTCATCTCCGCTATTTCTGAGATCCCTGATCAGATCAACTTCCATCTCCTTCCGCATTGCCGCTTGAGGCAGTCCGTTTATATGCGACATTTTTGCGAATTGTCGCATTGTTGATACCAATCCGCGATCAGCAGGCTGTTTTTGATGCGCTTGCCCCGCGATCGGCGGTCATCCTCGAAGCCAGGGCGCCGTCCCCGTAAAGTTCGAGCCAGGCGGCGAGCGATATCTCCTCTGGACGTGAGAGGGGGCCCAGCGAGTGGGAGGCGAGTATCCCGATCGACTCGTCTTTGGGCATTCCGAACGAGCCTCCCCAGTTGTTGACGAGCGTCTTTCTGCGGTTGGCGTATGAGCCGGAGAGGAGGCGCCGCCAGACCTTGTCGCGCGGCAGAGACTGGAACTCCGATCTTCCGCCGTCGAGCTTTATCTCGACGATTGCCGAGTCCACGCGCGGTGTAGGGTAGAACGAACCGCGGGGGACCGTGCGCTTTATCGCGGGCTCGCCCATCGCCGAGATGGTTATCCCGAGCGGGCTGCTCTCCCTGCCTCCAGCGCCGGAGGCGAGACGAGCGGCCGCCTCCGCCTGAGTCATCAGCAGCATGTACCTCAAGCCGCGCCCCGGCAGCTCCTCTAGCAGCCGCCACATCAGAGGGGTGGTGATGTGGTACGGCAGGTTAGCTATGACGTGCGTGGGCGGCGCGCCGAGCCGTGAGTAGTCGAAGCTCACCGCGTCGCCCCAGTGGAGCGACAGCCGCCCGTCTCGCGCGGCTATCGCCTCCAGGTCGCCGCGCAGGCGGGTGTCCAGCTCTATCGCGTCCAGAGCGGCGCAGTTCGTCCCGAGTATGCCGTTCGTGAGCACCCCGCTGCCGGGTCCTATTTCGAGCACCCTGTCCCGCAAAGCGAGCGCGGCCCGCGCCATCATCCACTCAACGACGGACCTGTCTCGCAGGAAATTCTGGCCTATGTCGGTGTTGTGCCTGAACGCCATACTACTCCTCGGTCATGGGGGCCCAGCCGCCGCCCAGCGCCTTGAATATCCGCACCACGTTGGAGGTCATCTGTCCCTCGCTCACCGTGAACTGGTCCTCCAGCGACAGGAGCGCCGACTGTGCGCCTATGACGTTGCTGAAGTCCGTCAGGCCGTTTTTGTACTTGTCCTCCGCGATGCCCAGCGCGGCCTTGGCGGCGGCGATCCCGGACTTCAGTGACTCGTTGCGCCGGGTCTCCTGAGCGCTGGCGGCCAAGGCGTTCCTCACCTCCGCCACGGCGCTCAGAACCGCCTCCTCGTAGGCGGCGAGATACTGCTCCTCCCTGGCGGTCTGAACTTTTATGTTCTTTCTGATAGCGCCGCCGTGGAATATCGGCAGCGTGATCCTCGGACCGAAGCTGTACGAGAAGCTGCCGCTCGAGAACAAATTCCCGCCGCTCAACGACTCGAGCCCTATCGAGCCGAATAGGAAGAACTTCGGCAGAAGATCCCTCTCGGCGGATCTCTTGCGGGCTATCTGAGAGGCGAGCAGGCGCTCCGCCGCCCTTATGTCCGGGCGCTGCCGGATGGCGTCGGCGGGGATGCCCAGCAGGTTTACGGCGTGGGGCTTGGGCAGGGATTTCGGCTCCGACAGCATCTCCTCCAGGCTGCCTGGGACGCGCCCCACCAGTATCGCGAGCGTGTTCATGACGCTCTCTATGCTCGACCTTATGGGGGGGATGGACGCCCTGGTCCCCTCCGCGGTGTACTGTGCCTGGTTCAAGGCGAGCGAGTCCATCAGCCCCGCCTCGTACTGGGAGCCCAGCATCTCGATGGTCTCCATCTGTAGGGCCAGGTTCCTCTCCGCGATCTCAAGCCTCTCCTGGAGGGTTCTCAGCGAGAGGTAGTTGAGCGCCACCTCGGACGACAGCGTCACCCACGCCGCGTGCAGGGAGGCGTGCTCGGCCTCCAGAGCCGCGACAGCGGCGTTGGTCATCTCGCTCCGCGAGCCG
This sequence comes from Synergistaceae bacterium, assembly GCA_031269245.1. Lineage (GTDB taxonomy): Bacteria > Synergistota > Synergistia > Synergistales > Synergistaceae > JAIRKI01. The sequence continues at coordinate 3,118 of JAISZL010000071.1, forward strand.
AAGATGTCTATCTCCCAGTTAGCGTCTATGCTCAGCCTGTGGAGCCCGGCGGAGACGCCGCTGCCGGCCGAGTTGACCGGGGTCTTGCCGCGCGTCCAGCTGTCCGCGTTGTCCAGCCACGGCAGTGTGGCGGCCCTGCTTATCCCGAGAGCCGCCCTGGCCTCCGCGGTCTTCGCGCGGGCCGCCCGCAGGCTGCGGTTGTTCTCGATGGACCAGAGTATCAGCGTGTCGAGCGTCTCGTCGCCGAGCGTCTTCCACCAGCTCGCCAGGGCCTCCGGCGAGAGCGAGCCCGGGTTCTCTGCCGCGTCCGCGGCGCCGGGGACGCCGTATCTGCGGACTAGCGTCTCCCACGCGCCGCCGCGCACGTCGGCGTCGTCGGAGACCACGGCTTCGCCCGCGAGGCACCGTAGGGAGAAGATCGCGGCGAGCGTAAACGATAGCAGGGTTATTCTAGCGGTCTTCATGGGTCACGCCTCCGATTTTTTTGAAAAAATAGGCTCGCGATCAATCGCTTTCCCCTCTCCCTGTTGGTCTCCAGCACCGCGTAGAGCCCGGGGATCAGGAATATGCCGAACGTCGTGGCCAAGCTCATGCCGAAGAACATGGTAGTTCCGACGTGGAGCCTGCTGCCCGCTCCCGCCCCCTCCGCCACGAGCATCGGCGAGACGCCTATGACGCAGGTGAGGGCCGTCATCATGACGGACCTGAAGCGCTCGCGCCCCGCTTCCGCCGCCGCGTCGAGTATCGAATGCCCCAGGACCTCGTGCTGCTCCTGCGCGAACTCGATTATCAGGATGGCGTTCTTGGCCGCGAGCCCGACCAGAAGCAGTATGCCGAGCTGCGCGTAGATGCTCAAGGACAGCTTCATTATGAAGAGCCCTATCAGCGCGCCCAGGAGTGCCACCGGGAGGGAGAATATGACGCCGAGCGGAACGGTCCAGCTCTCGTACTGCGCGACCAGGAACAGGTAGCCGAATATGAGGGCTATGACGATGATCATCATGGTCTGCCCGCGCGCCTCCTGCTCCTGGTAGGTCATACCCGACCACTCGGCGACGTATCCGCCGGGCAGACTGTCAGCTAGCTGGATGACGCGGGCCATGCCCTGACCGGTCGACGAGCCGGGGGCCATAAGCGCGGTTATCTGCGCCGCGGGGTAGAGGTTGTAGCGGCTGATCGACCTCGGGGCGATGGTCCTCTTCATCGTCATGAAGGTCTCGATCGGGACTCGGGCCCCCGACGCGCTCTTCACGTGTATGTTGGCTATGCTCCCCATCTTGTCGCGATACATCCAGTCGCTCTGGAGCATGACCTTGTTCACCTGGGAGCCGATGTTTATGTCGTTTATGTAGGCGGTTCCGAAGTACGTCTGAAGCGCGGAGAATACGCTGGGGACGGAGATCCCCATCATCAGGGCCTTCTCCCTGTCGATGTCGAGGAATACGTGAGGCGTGTTGGCCGTGTAGGTGCTGAAGCCGTACATGAACTCCGGCGACTGGCTGATCCTCCCTATGAACTCCGCCATGACGGCGGCGAGCCTGGCGGGGTCGCTCTCGATCCGCGACTGAAGCTGTATCTCCAGCCCTCCGGCTATTCCAAGCCCGGATATGGCCGGGGGCGATATTATGTTTATGGCGGCCTCCGGTATTTCGGCGGCTATCGCGCGGGCCTTCTCCATTATGGCGTTCTGGCTGGTGTCCGGGGTATCGCGGAGCCTCCAGTTCTCGAGCGCCATGACGGCCATGCCGACGTTCTCGCCGGCGGAGCCCATCATGCTAAAGCCGTCGACGGACATTATGTACTTGACGCCCTCCACGGACTGGAGCCGCGTTGTCAACTTGTTTATGACGGCTCTCGTCCTGCTCTGCGAGGCGCCCTCCGGGAGCTGTATCATGGCCATGACGGCCCCCTGGTCCTCGTCCGGGATGAACTCGGTCGGCATCGTCCTGAACATGAACCTTGCGGACAGCAGGACGGCGGCGAAGAGGAGTATGGTGACGACGGATTTCCTGGCGATCCACATGGCGCCCGCCACGTAGCCCTTGGTGCTGGCCTGGATGGCCCGGTTGAACCACGCGAGAGGTCCTCTCGTCTTTGGCTTGACCCCGCTCAGCATGTGCGCGCACATCGCTGGGCTCAGCGTCAGCGCCACGACGAGTGAGAACACGACGGAGAACGAGATGGTCACGGCGAACTGGCGGTATATGACGCCGGTGATGCTCTGCATGAAGGCCACCGGCACGAATATGGCTAAGAATACGAGCGTCGTCGCGGTCATCGGCCCCGTCACGTCTCGCATCGCCTGCACCGTGGCGTCGGCGGCGCTGGAATTGTCGCGGTCCATGACGAATATCACCCGTTCGACGACTATTATGGCGTCGTCGACGACCGTACCTATGACCAGCACGAGGCCGAAGAGGGTGAGTATGTTGATGCTGAAGCCCAGCACCGAGAGACCGATGAACGTAGCGGTGAGCGATATCGGTATCGCCGCGACCGGGACGAGCGTGACGCGCCAGTCCTGAAGGAAGAGGTAGCAGACCAGCACGACCAGCGAGAACGTCAGCGCCAGCGTCATGAGTATCTCCATTATCGTCGCCCTGACGAAGTCGGTGGAGTCGTACCCTATGACGAACTCGACGTCGTCGGGCAGACTCTTCGTCAGCTCGCCGATGGCCTCGCGGATGCCTGTCATGACGTCGAGCGCGTTCGCGTCAGCCGCCTGTGAGAGCATCATCATCGCGCTGGGCGAGCCGTTGAGGTTGGCGCTCATGCCGTAGCTCTCCGCGCCCAGCTCTATCCGCGCCACGTCCCGGAGCTTGACGACTCCGCCCTCCTCCGTGCCGCGGATGATTATCTCCTCGAACTCCCGGACATTGGCGAGCCGCCCCCTAGTTGTCAAGGAGTAAACTATGACGCTGTCGCCCTTGGTGTCACCCATGCCCGACCCGATGGAGCCCAAGGACGCCTGCCTGTTCTGGTCCGCGACGGCGGCGGCGACCTCCGACGTCCCGATGCCGCGCGAGGCCATCGCGTCGGGGTCGAGCCATATCCTCATGCTGTACTGAGCGCCGAATATCTGCACGTCCCCGATCCCAGGCACCCGCTTGAGGACGTTGAGGGCGTTGTTGAACGCGTAGTCCAGCAGGAAGAGGGAGTCCCGCGTCCCGTTGGGCGATCTCAGCGCCGCGAAGCCCAGCATGTTGGAGAAGGTCTTGAGTGTCGTGAGCCCCCTCTGCGTGACCTCGGGGGGCAGAAGGGGGGAGACCTGCTGAATCCTGTTCTGCACGTTCACCAGCGCCATGTCGGCGTTCGTGCCCGTGCGGAACGTGACGGTGAGCTGATAGCTGCCCGCGTTGCTCGACGTCGAGCTTATGTATATCATGTCGTCGACACCGTTCATGGCCTCCTCCAGCGGAGCCGCCACCGTGTTGGCGACCGTCGCCGCGTCCGCGCCGGGGTACTCGGCGAACACCATGATCGTCGGCGGGGCGACGTCGGGATACTGCTTTATCGGCAGGTTGAGCCCGGCGATTACGCCCGCGATCGTGAGCACGCAGGCTATGACCATGGCGAATCTCGGCCTGTCTATAAAAAATTTGGAGAACATCTCTCGACAGTCCCTCCTATCGCTTGGGCGAGTCGGCCGCCGCGGCGCCGGACGATCCCGCGGGCTTCAGGTCGTAACCGGACTCCCGCGCGAGCTCCGAAGGGGTCTTGGCGGCATCCTCGTTCCGCGGGAGGGTTGGCCTGACCGGCATCTCCGGCCTCACGTTCTGGAGCCCGCGGATGATTATCCTCTCCCCCGCGGATATCCCCGACGCGACCTCGCGGACGGTCCCTATCTCGGCCCCGAGCTGAACCGCCCTCTTGCGCGCGACGTCGTTCTCGTCTATCACGTACACATAGTCGCCCCCCGCGTCGTAGAGCAGCGACTCCTGCGGGATGACCGGGCTCACCCTGCTCTTGGCCGGCTTCACCGCGACCCGCACCATCGAGCCCGGTATCAGCGTCCCCTTGTCGTTCTTGAAGCGCAGGTACATCATGATGGTGCCGGTTCGTTCGTCCATGGCTATGTCCTCGAAGTCGCGCTCGCCCTTGAGCTGGTACGCGCTTCCGTCCGCCAGCTCAAGCGTCGTGTCGTAGACGGACGCGCCGGATGTCCTTAGCGCCTCGATCCGCTCCATGTAGTTCCTGTCGGGCATCGCGAACGACACCCGGACAGGGTCGACCTGCACAATGCTGGCGAGCGGCCCGCCGGCCGGAGTGACGTAGTTCCCCTTTGTGAACTCCGTGCGCCCGATGCGGCCGGATATGGGAGCCGTTATCTTGGTGTAGCCGAGGTCTATCTGAGCCATCCTGAGCGACGCCTTGGCCTGCTCTATGGCGGCTTTTGCCTGAAGCACGTCGTTCGCGGCGATGTCCAGGTCAAGGGCGGAGACGCTCCTCCTGTCCGCCGCCTTCAGGCGCTCGTTGTACTTGGACGCGCGGTCGAGGTTCGCCTCGGCCTTGGCGAGGTCCGCCTTCCGCAGGGCCACCACGGCTTGGTACTGCTTGCTGTCCAGCGTGAAGAGTATGTCGCCCGCTTTCACCGCGGAGCCCTCCTTGAAGTGGACGGACTCTATCTGCCCCGGGACCTGCGGCTTCAGCAGGACGGTCTGAATAGGCTCGATCCTGCCGATGAACTCGCGCCCGACCGAGAGGTCCGCGTTCTCGACTATGTGCGCCGCGACCGTTGGGGCGGGAGGCGCCGCGGGCGCGGCCGCCTGGCTCTGCGCCGTGGTGGATTGCTTCGCGAAGTGGGACCACGTAAAACCCGCCAGGGCCAAAATCAGGGCGGAGGCCGCGAGGGACTTGAGTATTTTCGCTCCTGAACCTCCGGGAAGGGGTGCGTTGCCGATCTTTTTGGGGAAGGTCATTGTAATGTAACACCGTCTCTTTCACTCAAAATAATTTGCCGGCCATTTTTAACGGTGGGGCATGGATCGCGTTTGAGCGCTTTTTCGAACAAGTCGAACAGAAAATCGCTGTACTTCGAGATGTCGATCATGTATAGCTCGTGGATCTGGAAGAAGAAGAGCCCGTGGAACATCGCGGACAGCAGTATGGTCATTTCGTCGGGGGGATAGTCGCTCGCGATTTCGCCCCTCTCCTGCGAACGCGCTATTATCTTGGAGACTATGGCGTTTTCCTTCATGGTCATGTCGCGTATGGACTCGATGACCTTTTCGCACACGTCGTTCGGCCACTCGTGCCTCCTGTGGAACAGCCTGTTGATCATCTGGATTTGGTCGCTGCTCATGGCCGCGGACAGCTTCTTTTTGAAGAATCCCCGCAGATCCGCGAAGGTCTCCGGCGGCTTGCTGTCGTCGTAGAAATCGTTCCACGTTCGCGAGAATATGCTCTCCAGCAGCTTCACCAGCAGGTCGTTCTTGTTCTTGAAGTGCCAGTACAGCGCGCCCTTCGAGAGCCCGACCTTCTCCGCTATGCCGCTCATGGAAACCTTGGAGAGCGGCTTCTCGCACATCACCTCCAGCGCCGATTCGAGGAGTTTTTCCCTGGTCTCCCGCGCGTCCTCCTTGGTCTTCCTCGCCACCCACCTGCCCCCTCGCCGATTGCGTATGTAAGCCGGGAGATTATACATACCTTCTGGTATGTATGTCAAGCGGGCGGGCGGACGCCGCGAAAAGATGATCAAGAATTTCCAAAAATCGCGCGCGCGGTTGTAATGCGCGTAATTCGCTGAAAAATGGAGATATACGCTTATTTTACCGGAAATATCGCATTATTTGACATTTTTGGGGCTTGAGAATGAGGGCGATGATGAGTAAACTTCTTAATTGGATTTAGCACTCGCGCCCAGTGAGTGCTAACATAAATTAAAGACAAGCAATAAATTTCGAGGAGGTTTTAACGAGATGAAATTGAAGCCATTGGGTGATCGTATCGTAGTGAAAGCGGCTCCGCACGAGGAGATGACGAAGGGCGGGCTCGTTCTGCCGGACACGGTCAAGGAGAAGCCGATCGAAGGTATCGTGGTCGCGGTTGGGGCAGGCAAGATCCAGGACGACGGGAAGCGCACCCCGATGGACCTCAAGGTCGACGACCGCGTGATCTACAGCAAGTACTCCGGTACCGAGGTCAAGCTCGACGGCGAGGAGTACCTCGTCCTCTCCGAGCGTGACGTCCTGGCGGTAGTGGAGAAGTAAAGGACTTTATCATCGTTATCGAATATTTTAAGGAGGAGATTTGACAATGGCAAAGATACTGCTCTTCAAAGAGGATGCTCGCCGCGCGATGGAGCGCGGAGTCAATAAAGTGGCCGACACCGTCGGCATCACCCTCGGCCCCAAGGGCCGCAACGTGGTTCTTGAGAAGAAGTTCGGCTCGCCCACGATCACGAACGACGGCGTCACGATAGCGAAGGAGATAGAGCTTGAGGATCCGTTCGAGAACATGGGCGCGCAGCTTCTGAAGGAGGTCGCCTCCAAGACGAACGACATCGCGGGCGACGGCACCACGACCGCCACCGTGGTGGCCCGCGCGATGATCCGCGAGGGCATCAAGAACGTTGCCGCCGGCGCCAACGGGATGCAGCTCCGCCGCGGCATCGAGAAGGCGGTCGACATCGTCGTCGACGGGCTGAAGTCGCAGGCCGTCAACGTCAAGGAGCACGAGATGATCGCCCAGGTCGCGGCCATCTCCGCCAACGACAAGGCCGTGGGCGAGCTCATCGCGCAGGCGATGGGCAAGGTCGGCGAGGACGGGGTCATCACCGTCGAGGACAGCCAGAGCGTCGGCACGGCGCTGGAGATGGTGGAGGGGCTTCAGTTCGACAAGGGCTACATCAGCCCGTACATGATCACCAACCCCGACCGCATGGAGGCCTCCCTGGACGATGCCAACGTACTCATAGTCGAGGGCAAGATCTCCAACGTGAAGGACATGCTCCCCGTCCTTGAGAAGGTCGTGCAGACTGGCAAACCCCTCCTCATCGTGGCTGAGGACGTGGAGGGAGAGGCTCTGGCGACCCTGGTCGTCAACAAGCTGCGCGGCATCCTTCAGGTCGCGGCCGTGAAAGCCCCCGGCTTCGGCGACCGCCGCAAGGCGATGCTGCAGGACATAGCGACCGTTGTCGGCGCGCGCGTCATCAGCGAGGACATAGGCCTCAAGCTCGAGAACGCCGACCTCTCCATGCTGGGCAAGGCTAAGAGGGTGCGCGTGGGCAAGGAGGAGACCACGATAGTCGAGGGCGCCGGCGACCCGCGGGCGATCAAGGACCGCGCCGCCCAGATCCGCAAGGAGCTGGAGGACTCGACCTCCGAGTACGACAAGGAGAAGCTCCAGGAGCGCCTCGCCAAGCTGGTGGGCGGAGTGGCTGTCATTCAGGTCGGCGCCGCCACCGAGACCGAGCAGAAGGAGCTCAAGCACCGCATAGAGGACGCGCTCAACGCGACCCGCGCGGCGGTGGAGGAGGGCATCGTCTCCGGCGGCGGCGTGGCGCTCGTGCAGTGCCTCGACTTGCTCGACAAGTTCGTCTTCGACATGGACGGCGACGAGAAGACCGGCGCCGCCATCGTCCGCAAGGCTCTCACCGAGCCGCTCCACCTCATCGCGTCCAACGCCGGTATGCAGGGAGACGTGGTGGTGGAGAAGGTCATGACCCTGAAGAAGGGCGAGGGCCTCGACGCGGCGAAGGGCGAGTACGTTGACATGGTGAAGGCCGGAATCATCGACCCGGTAAAGGTGACGAGGAGCGCGGTGCAGAACGCCGGCTCGATAGCCGCCATGATCCTCACGACCGACGTCCTCGTGGCCGACAAGCCAGAGAAGAAGGATGCCCCCGGTATGCCGGGAGGTATGGGCGGCATGGGAGGAATGGGCGACTTCGACTAAAACCGGCCCGGCTTCGCAAGGCCGAAAAACGGATAAAGCCATAAACATCAAGGAAGGCGCCCGGGCGGATCCACGGGCGCCTTCCTTTACGCTGACGCCGGTTCGCCTGAATTGGTATAAGACGTCATAATTATTTAAAATAGTCACAAAGAATCATTGAAAATGGGACATGCCCCGTTTCCCCGCTGTGCGCACATTGCCGCAGCATACCGCGAGGCGGCGGCGGGGCAGGGCGAGTTTTTAATTTGGCCGGACGAAAAATCACAAAACCTATATAAACAATGGTATTCCCATGTATTATAAGGATATCGAAGATAAGTCATTATAGGGAAAATTATTTTATGGGGAATTCGTTTTGTTATGGCGTACTTGAATTTTATTTTTTAAAATCTACAGAAGGGTTTGACAACTAAGGGATTTTGGCAGATAATAATACGTGAAATATGAATGTCATTTGGATAAGGTATCAACCACCCCACAAGCACCACCCCGCACAAAAAGTGCGCTCTTCCCCGGAGCGCGCTTTTTGTTTTTATTAATGGTCTTTTTGACCTCAGGCGCCTGATTGATACCAATTCGCGGTCAACAGGCTGTTTTTGACAAGGCCGAATGGTCGATCAGACCTGTTTTTTAAGGCTTCACCCTTTAGGCCTTTAATTTCAAATTGGTATCACAGCCTTGGCAGGGCTGAGAGGAGGGCGCGCGTGTAGGGGTGCGATGGGTTGCGCAGCATGTCGGCCGTGAGGCCCTCCTCCACGGCAGAGCCCCCGCGGAGCACGAGGGCTCTGGACGCGGCGCGGCGCGCCAGCAGGAGGTCGTGGGTCACGAGTATCATGGACATGCCCTCGGCGACTCGGCGGCTCAGCACCTCCAGCACCTCGCCGCGAGTCGAGACGTCCTGCATCGCGGTCGGCTCGTCGCACAGCAGGAGCTCGGGCGACAGGATCAGGGCGCGCGCCGCCGCGACCCGCTGGCGCTGTCCGCCGGAGAGCGAGCAGCGCACGCGCGCTCCCCAAACCTCCTCCGGCAGTTTCAGCTCCGAGAGCGTGCTCCTCGCGCGCTCCATCCCCTCCTCGCGGCGCCCGGCGCCGTGAACGATTATCCACGGTTCCATCACCGCGCCGAGCACGGTCAGTGTCGGCGGCAGCGAGCTGTAGGGGTCCTGCGGCATGTATCCGCATCGGCGTCTCGCGGCCAGCCGTTCGTCGTAGGACATGGCGGCGACGGAGCGCCCCCATAGCTCCACGCTGCCGGTCGTCGGGGCGGCCAGGCCGAGCAGGGCCCTCAGCAGGGTGGTCTTCCCGCTGCCGGACTCCCCGACCACGGAGAGGGTCTCCCCGCGCTCCAGGGACAGGGAGAGGGACTTGACGGCCCACACATCCTCCCCGGGCCGACCGAATAGCCCGCTGTGCGCCTTGAAGCGGACGCCCAGCTCATTCACCCTCAAGACGGCGTCTTCCGGCGAGCTGGGTAAACTTGTCAGATTTGGCGAGTCGATCGCTCCGCTCACGCGCTCTCTCCCTCCATATCCCTGATGGCCCCGATCAACGCCCTCGTGTATGGCTGCTCCGGCGCGGCTACTAGCTTCCGGGAGCGGCCATACTCGACTATCGAGCCGTCCCTCATGACTATCAGCGTGCCGCATATGCCCAGGGCCAGGGGCAGGTCGTGGGTGACCAGCAGTATGCCCATGCCTCGCTTGCGCGCGAGGGACGCTATGGTGTCCAGCACCTCTTTTTGGGTTATGACGTCCAACGCGGTGGTCGGCTCGTCGGCCAGCAGGAAATCCGGCTCGCACGCCAGCGCGGCCGCGAGCGCCGCCCTCTGCTTCTGCCCTCCCGACAGCTCGTGCGCGTAGCGGGTCAGTATGCCGCGCTCCAGGCCCACGGTCTCCATCAGTTCGGAGGCCCGCGCCCTGGCGTCGCCGCGGGACATCTTGAGGTGGCAGTCCAGGACCTCCGTGATGTGCCTCTCGATCGTCAGGTGCGGGGTGAACGAGTTCATGGCGCCCTGCGGCACGAGCGCTACGCGCCTCCACCGCAGCTTGTTCATGTCCTCCTCGCCGAGCTTCGTAATGTCATTCCCGTCGAGGAGTATTCGCCCTCCGACGACGGCGCCGGGAGGAAGGAGGGCTGGTATGGCCATGAGAGCGCTGGTCTTGCCGCTGCCCGATTCCCCCACGAGGCCCGTGATGCCGCCGCGCGGTATGGAGAACGAACAGCCCTTCACCGCGCGAATATCGCCGCGCGCCCCCCTGTACGTGACGGACAGCTCCTGAAGCTCGATCCCGGACACCTCAGCCGGCCTGGGCCCGCCCGCGGTCATTCCTCCGCCTCCATCCGAACGGATCCCTTGGCCGCCGCGGCCAGCCTGGGATCGACCCGCTCCTCCAGTTTGCGCCCGATGTCCATGAATATCAGGCATATCGCGGATATGCCGAGCCCCGCTGGGAGGATCGTCCACCACGCGCCGTTCGTGAACGCCCCGTATGTGTGGGCCTCATGCAACGCGCGCCCCCACGACGGGACTCGCGGGTCCGACAGGCCTAGGAACGACAGGCCCGCCTCCGCCAGTATGGCGCCCGGTACCCCGAGCGCCACGTTGGCTAAGAGGAGGGGCAGCGCCTCGGGGACGAGGTGGCGGAATATTATGTAGTTCCTCCTCGCGCCTATGGCCCGGAGTCCCTCGACCCACAGCGCGTCGCGCAGCGAGAGCGTCATGGCGCGGACGGCGCGGGCCGTACCCATCCACGAGAACGCGGAGAGGATGATCACCAGGTTCCAAAGCCCCTTGCCCCAGGCGCCTGCCATAACCATCAAAATCGGCAGTGTCGGGATGGAGAGCAGCACGTCCGCGAAGCGCATTATCAAGGAATCCGTCACCCCGCCGGCGTAGCCCGAGATGAGCCCCAGGGACACGCCAAGGAGCGTCGCTATGAGCGTGGCCGTTACGCCGACCAGCAGGGACACGCGAATCCCGCGGACGAAGAGCGCGGCCGCGTCGCGTCCCCGATGGTCCGTGCCGAGCAATCCCCATCGCCCGCCCTCTATCTTCATGGAGACCGCGCCGCTTCCGACCAGCTCCAGCTTGTAATCGCCCCGCGACGGGAACAGCGCCGCCGCCATGTTGCCGAACGGGCTGATCCCCATCGCCCTCTTGAACGGTATATCCCTCGCGTCCAGGTCGAGCTCGCCCGGCGCGTCGGCCAGGATGAACGCTTTGGCTGGCGTGGACCAGCGCACGAATCCGTCATCGAGACGCCCGGTCAGGGCCACCCGCAGCGGCGGGGCATAGCTCCAGTTCAGCGCGGCCTCGTGCGGATCCCCGCCGCCCGAGGCGTTCAGGACGAGCGTCCCGGCCACGGAGCGGTCCAGCCAGTACGGCTTCGAGTACGACGGCGCACGCGGCCCGTCGAGGAGGCCCAGCCGCCCGGGGCCGGCCAGGGCGAGGAAAACCAGCAGGGCGAGGCAGATCGCGCTGAGGCGTCTCATGCCGCTTGCCCTCTCATCCCCTTGGCGCCTCCCGCCGCACGCGGGGGTCCACCAGAACGTACATCAGGTCCGCGCCGAGATTGCAGGCCACGGTCAGGAGGGCCAGGAGGAAGAACGCCGCCCCGGCCGACGGGTAGTCGTGGGAGTTGGTCGCCTCCAGGAGGAAGCGCCCGACGCCGTTCAGCGAGAACACCGTCTCTGTTATGACCGCGCCGCTGACGACGCCCGGCAGGGAGAGCAGAAGTATCGTCAGAACGGGGGGCAGGATGCCGCGGAACGCGTGGTTCCACACGACGCGCCGGCGGGGCAGCCCGCGCGCGCGGGCCATCAGCACGTAGTCCTCGCCCAGCGCCTTCACCATCATGTTGCGTATGTAGAGGGCGAACCCGCCGAAGCCCAGAACGGTCAGCGATAGCACCGGCAGAGCGAGGTGCCATATGTAGTCGAATAGGGCGGACACCCCCTCGGGCGGCGGTATCGACGTGGTTCCGCGCAGCGGGAAGAGCGGCCAGAGATAGGCGAAGCACATCAGCAGCAGGAGCTGCACGAAGAACGACGGGAACGAGAACGAGACCGCTCCGGCCAGGAGCGTCAGCCGCTCGGCCATCGACCCGCGCCTCAGCGCGGCGTGTGTGCCGAGCCAGAGCCCCAGCGCCGACGACAGCGCGAGCGCCGGCAGCAGCAGGGCCACCGTGTTGGGGACCCGGTTTTTGAGCTCGTCCCAGACCGGTACGCCGGTCATCATGGACAGTCCGAAGCGGAACGACAGCATCTCCCTGACGTAGACCGCGAACTGCTCTGACAGGGGTCTGTCGAGGCCCCACTGCGCGGCGAGCTGCCGCTTCGCCTCCGGCGAGAACCGTGGATCCACTATGCCGGTCAGAGGGTCGCCGGGCATTATTCGGAACAGGAAGAAGTTCAGCACGAGCACCACGGCCAGGACGACCGCCGATCCGCAGACGCGCCTCAGCAGGACGCTCATTTCGCCGCCCCCTCGTCCGGGGCGAACAGTATGTAGTGCTCGTTCCGGGTCATGTGCACATACTCCCCCGTCCGGGACTCGCGGAACGTAAAGGGCCCCGTCCCTATCAGCTCCGTGAGCTCCGTGCCGTCCAGGGCCCTGTGCGGCCGGTTGGCGGGCTGCCACGCCCTCCAGTCGGCGACGTTTTGCAGTATGTGTTTCGGCAGCACTGGCATCCCCCCGATGTTGTGCAGGTGCCAGTAGCTGGTGTTGGACATGGCGACGCGGATTGTCCTATGTGCCGCGTCGGTCTCGACCGATTCCACGTCCTTCACCAGGTCGAAGAAGCGGGGCACGTTGTTGTCCTTGATGAAGCCGATCGTGAAGGCCGCGTCATCGGCGGTGAGGGGCCGCCCGTCCTGCCACTTGAGGTTTGGGCGCAGCGTGAACGTGAAGACCGATCCCCTCTCCCCCGTAGACACGTCCCAGCTCGCGGCGAGCCACGGCAGGTCCTCGAAGGTGTAAGGGTTGACGGACAGCAGGGAGCCGTACACGGTGCCCAGAACGGTCCAGTCGTAGGCTGTCGAGGAGACGAGCGGGTTCAGCGTCCTTATCTCGTCGCCTATGTTCCAGTAGATGGGGCGCTCGCCCCCCTCCTTCGGGGACATGGATATGAGCGTCAGCTCGTTGTCCGACGCGGAGCGGTCCGTCGTGAAGACGCCGTTCCAGTCCTTGCGTATCGACGAGATCGAATAGCGGCTGTATATGGGGATCACCGGCATCAGTTCCGACAGTATTTCTTGAGCGCGCGACGCCATATCCCGCGCCGTCCGTTCGTCGGGCGCGTAGCGCAGCCCGTCGAGCACGCGGTCCAGCTCGGCGTCCGCTATCCCGCTCATGTTGTACCCCCCCTCAACGTCCATCGACGAGTGGTAGAACGAGTAGAGCACGTCCGGGTCGCGGGACATCGTCCACGCGTTCGTGCAGGCGTCGAAATCCCGAACGTCGATGCGCGCCAGCATCGTCTGAAAATCCATCGGCTCCGCCTCGATCGGGACGCCTATGGAGCGCAGCGTCTCCGACACCAGCTCCGCTATCTCCGTGGACGTGGCCGCAGCGGACGAGGGCGGGCACAAAAGACGTGTCGGCGGGACAGGACGCCCGTCAGGCGCCGCGAGCCACCCGGAGCGGTTCCACGTCCACCCCGCGTCCGCGAGGCGCTTCCTCGCCGCCGCAACCCCCGGCGTCCGCCTCCCCGCCGCGGGCTCGTGGTAGGGCGAGATATGCGGCAGGAACCCCGTCAGCGGCTCGCAGTACCCGGAAAAGAGGTCGCGCGTCCATCGCCCGCGGTTCGCGTCCACCGCCTGCGAGGCCGCCTGCCGCAGTGCCGTCTGGTCCCACGGGAACTTGCGTGTGTTGAAGGTGACGAAGAATCCGTGGAAGCCGGACGCCGCCGACAGTTCCGCGAAGTCCGACTCGGCGAGGCGATCTATGTCCCCCGGCCTGTAAATGTCCGACATAACGTCGAGCTTCTTCGTCGACATGGCTAAGAGCGCCGCGTCCATATCCCTGGTTATGACATAGTAGAGGTCCCTCATCTTCGGCCCCCGGAACGAGAATATGTCGAACGACGCGCCCTCCCCCTCCGAGGCCGCGGCGCGTAACGCGCACACCACGAGAAGGACGGAGACCCACAGCGAGCGAAATTTTTTTTTCATGCCGAACATATACCTCCCCGTCCGCCTGGTCCGCGAGATCCTGTCATTTTTTCAGCAACCCTCGGGAAGATTTTAGTATATAAAGAGGTTATGTCAAACGCGGCGTTTTATACTAATTGTTGAAAACAAAGGCCTAAAGGGCGAGGCGTTAAAACGGATTTGGAGGACCACGAGAGCCGCGTTGAAAACAACCTGTGTCCGCGCGGCATTATCGCGGTAAAAACGCGGAAAATTATCATCTTTATCGTATAATATTTGCTTATTATGGGTTAAAAAGAATAAAAATTAAGGTCGGGGGGGGGGTGCCTTCAAAGTGATAGGGCAGCCTGGCAGCTCTAATTACTTTAAAAGGATTTTATCGATATTTTGGCGAGTATTGCTTTTTTTAAAACTTCCTGATATATTTTCCGCGTAGCATAATACCTGTTCATTGCGAGTGAAAAAGAATGGGGTTTAAAGGGAGATGGGGAGAAACATCTTTAAAATATTTGTATTACCTCACAGCCCTAATTACATTAAAAGAGTCTCGCGGATATTTTGGCGAGTGTTGCTTTTTTTAAAACTTTCTGATATATTTTCCGCATTGAATAAAATGGTTTTGGCAAACATGCAACGTGATTTTTCGAGGAAATTTATTAAGGAGGTTTACGCAATTCTTGTCAGGGAGGCGCAGCTCTTCTGTCGTTCAAGTCAGAACTTCCTCCATTTAGTATTTAGTTGAGCGTTAGTTAATTTAAAAAATCATCTTTATTAGGAGGTAATGGTGTTATGAAAAGAGCAGTGATGGTTCTGGGTATTATAGCGTTTTTCGTTGCAAGCGCCGCCTCGTTCGGCGAGGCCGGCCAGGTAGGACATATTGATTCCGTGGTTACCCCGCCTGTGGCAATCTCTTCGGAGAGCGTTGAGGTAGCACCTACTGAGTTGGCGGAGGCTTTAGGCGTAGGGGAAACAGTGACCATAATTTCGGCTGTTAATACTACCGTGGATGAGACTGTCCTGACGTCAGTCGATGTTGAGGTGAAGAAGACCATTCAACCCACTGTATCGAGCGCCGTAATTACGCCGGTGGTTCTGCCTCCTCTTCCTGTTACAGTAACCTTCGTCAATGATGTAGCTGCGGTAGCGTTCGCGGTGAGGGAAACGAGTCTCGAGAACGATTTGGATCTTGCCGAGGGTGAGACCATAGAGGGCATCAAAAACGAAATTTATCTCTATCTTATCAACCCTGACTATACACTATACCAGGTCCCGGATGATGAGTTCGAGATCTTGGTGAAGGACGGCAAGGTGAACATCGTTTTTCTGTTGAAGAAAGCGAATGCATTATCCTCCGCGAGCGAGAGAGCCGCTTTGGCAGAGGAGTCTATAGTGATAGAGCCTGTCATCGTCCGCATTAAAGACGTCGATCAGCCCAGCGGCGGTGGCGGCGGCGGTTGCGATGCGGGTTTCTCCGGCGCGGCGGCGCTCGTCGCTCTTGCCGGCGGTCTATGGCTGCGCGGGAAGGCCAGGAAGGGTTAGCGGCTGGGTGTCAGAGAGAGGGCTCTTCGTACCGCGGCACTTCGGCAAGTAAGTAACGAGTATGAGAAGGGCTCTCTCCCCTGTAATTATCTTAGCGGCGTTTTTTTTAAGCCCGTTGTTCGCGCCGAGCCTGGCCGAGGCTCAAGGCTCGGCGGCGAACCAGGGTTACGCCGGCCTCTGGGAGTACCCGACGGCGGAGATGCCGGACGACGGGTGGGGGCGATTAGGTTACACGAACGCTTCGCCTTACGTGTACGGCTACGTGAATTTGGCCTGGCTGCCTTGGCTGGAGGTAAACGCGCGCCTCACGACTTTTGACAATATATTCGTCTCGCCTGGGGGCCCCATCAACGACAGGGGCATTGGGCGGGATTACATGGACAAGGCTATAGACCTCAAGGCGATGCTGCACCGCTCCCGCAACTGGTACATGCCATCAATTGCCCTGGGAATCACGGATCTCATGGGAACCGAGCTTATGAAGGCCTCATATGGTGCGGCCACCTGGCGAATCGACGGACTTGCCCTCACTGCTGGATACGGCACGGACAGGATGAACGGTTTTTTCGCCGGTGCATCGTGGCGTGTTGCCGACTGGCTGGAGCTGAAGGCGGAGTACAGCCCGATGGACTACTCGGGTGACGGGGCGGGCGGCTTAAAGGCTCACCCCGCCCCGGCGGACTCGAAGTACAACTTCGGCGCGGTGTTCGAGGCGCCGTGGGGGGTGCAGGGGTCTGTGAGCTGGCAGAGGGGAGAGGAGCTGGTCTTCTCCGTTTCGCGGAGTTTCAGCCTGGAGGGCCCGTTTTTGCGGGGCCGCGGGGCCGTCAAGGAGAGGCGTTACGAGGCTCCGGGCGCGGCAAGGGTCGCGGAGTGGGAGGACATAGCGCCGGAGCGAGTCAGCGAGCGGCTCATCGACGCGCTGTCGCAATACGCGAGGGTGCGCGGCGTCGAGGTTGCGATAGGGGATAGGGAGATCGTGGTGGCGTACGAGAACTACGGCCACGCGTCGCAGGCCGAGGCGATGGTTCGGGTTTTGGTCATCGCGGCGGCGGTTGTCCCGCACCTTGACGCGGTGTATCTGGTTCCGAGGGTGCGCGGCGTGCCGGTGGTGTCCGCGAGGTTTCCGGGGGAGATCTTGTACGCGATTCGGACGAGGGACGTGGAGCGGCGTCCGCTGGACGATGCGAGGTTCGCCTGGGCGGGCGCGGATTTTTTGGACGTTTTTGATGGGTTTGGCGAGTTTGCCGGAGCGGATCGGGAGGAGAGGTTGTTCCGCGGTGAGAAGTCACCGCGGGGGCGCGCGGATCAGGACATAAAGGCGATGCTGGTTTACGAGCCGCGCATAGACCAGACGCTTGAGGACGACTATCAAAGCCGCTGGAGCGTTGACATGATTTACGAGAAACGCTCCTCGAATGGCTGGTCCGCGTTCGCCGACGTGCGTGTCCCTGTTTTCAACGACGTTGATATATGGTGGGAGCCGGACATGAACGACCGGATTCGCCTTCAGCAAGCGGTATTGAGTTATTTGGCGAATTTAGGGAATTTAGGGAAGTCCGGGCATGGTCTCTGGTCCTTGAGTGAGTTTGGCTGGCTGGACGAGAACTGGTTTGGGGCAAACCAGTGGGCGAGGGTTTACTCGCGTAACGGCCGTCTGTGGGGCGGGGTGAGGTTTGGTGTGGTAAGGGACCGCGACCCTTTGGCCTTCGCCGGTCTCCCGAAGGGGAGGGTGGAGTACGGCAGGGGTTGGAGCTACGGGGACGACGCCAATCCGTGGCAGCCGGTATGGTGGCTGCAGGCGGGGTATGTGTTTTCCGGCATTGGACTCGACGTTCAAGCGGACTATGGGCGTTTCATAGACACGGACACGGGCGCGAAGCTGTCGTTGACCCGCAGGTGGGACGACTCCGCGGTGGGTTTTTGGGTATCGAGGACGGACCGTCTCTCGCCTGGCAAGGATTTCACCGCCGCCGGCATTCATCTGGAGCTGCCCGCGGAGCGTTGGTTCGGCGACTGGCTGGGGGCTCCGAGCGCGCACATATGGGAGCAGGAGGTGCCGCTTCTTTCGACCTGGCGCATTGACGCCGGCCGGGAGCCGGGGAGTTGGAGGACTCCGGACAGGGTCCTGTCGCAGTTTCGCCCGGCTGAGCTGAAAAAAAACGTAGAAAAATTTCTGGCGGAGTACTGCGCATACGAGCTGTCCGCAAAGGACGAACAGAAGATACGCGCTCTAACGGATTACATAATAAAGAAAAAATAAAGAGAAAAATAGAGAAATAATAAAACAAAAAGGGTCAAGGGAGCAAGCTCCCTTGCGGAGTTTGAGGCAGAGCCTCAAGGTCTTAAGCGGATAAGCGGAAAGGTAAAATGGTAAAAATGGAGGCAGCGAAAATTTGAAGAGATCGAGCGCATCGACCGTATTGATCATAAGCCTATACGCGGCACTAGCCCTGCTGGCCGCGCACGCGGCCAGCGAGTCGCAAGCGGCGGTGTTAACCCCGGCGCCCGCGGCGCAGCCGCCCCAAGCCGCCGAGGCCGCCGCGCCGCCCGAGGCCGCGCCGTCGTTCCAGCCCGCGGCGGATACGGCGTCCGGCGCCCCAGCCGTTGCTCCCGCCCCGGCTGCGGAAACGCCGCTGGAGTCCGATGGGGACGTCATCGACCTTGCCGAGGTGAACCAGTACTTCGAGCGGATGCTGGAGACCCCGAACGTGGTGGGAAACCCCGTGGGCTCGCTCATACGCCGTCTCCCGCGCTATGGCATGTCATTCTTCAGGCAGCCGCCGTCGACCTACGCTCCGCTTGACAGGGTGCCTGTGACCTCCGGTTACGTGCTGGGGCCGGATGACGAGCTTGTGATCACCCTCTGGGGGATGATCGAGGGCAGCTACAGCGTGAGGATAAACCGCGACGGCCTGGCGAACGTCCCGCACGTCGGTTCCGTGCGCCTGACCGGGTACACGCTGGAGGAGGCGAAGAGCGCGCTCAAGGCGGGGTTCGACCAATATTTCAACGATTACAAGATGAACGTCTCGATGGGCGCTCTGCGCTCCGTCACGGTTTACGTGACGGGCGACGTGAGGAGGCCCGGGGCGTACACGGTATCGTCGTTCGCGACGCTCGTAAACGCGCTGCTGGCGTCAGGCGGCCCGTCGGGCTCCGGTACGCTGCGCGGCATCGAGCTGAAGCGCGGGGGGAAGACCGTGACGACGTTCGACATGTACGACCTCCTTCTGAAGGGCAGCAAGTCCGGGGACGTGAGACTCCAGCCCGAGGACGTCATATTCGTGCCGCCCGTAGGCCCTCTCGTGGGGTTGGCGGGGGAGGTCCGCCGTCCCGGTGTCTACGAGCTGAAGGGCAGGACGACGGTGCGTGACCTGCTGTACCTCGCCGGCGGCACATCGGCGCAGACCTTCAAGGGCCGCGTTCAATACTACAGAATACAGGATTCCCACTACCGCTCGGTGTTCGAGGGCGACGCGGCTGGGTTGTCGGGCACGGTCCTCTCCGACGGGGACGTTCTGCGCCTCTTCCCGGTCATGGACGTCCCGACGGTCGTCAAGATATCCGGCCCTGTCGGCCGTCCGGGGACATACGGCGTGGTGCCCGGCGTGACTCGGGTGAGCGAGTTGATATCGCAGGCCGGTGGGCTGCTGGTCACCGCGTCCGGCAGGGCTGAGCTGACGCGCGTCACCCCGACGCGGGAGGGGCCTGTGACGGCGCGGTTCCAGATCGACCTCCAAGCCGCGTTGAGGGGCGAGCCGGGGGACGACATGGCGCTGGAGTTGAACGATTATCTCATGGTGCATATCATCCCGGAGTGGGAGACGCAGCGGATCGTCAACGTGGCGGGCGAGGTGATGTACCCCGGAACGTATGCCGTGATGAAGGGGGAGCGCATCTCCGACGTGATACGCAGGGCCGGCGGGTACACCCCGAAGGCGAGCCTGAGGGGCGCGGTGTTCACCCGCCGTCGAGTCGCCGTCGAGCAGCGCCGCGAGCTGAACCGCGCCGCCGACCAGTTGGAGAGGGACTTGGTGGAGGCCGAGAGCAGGGCGGTGCGAAACGATGCCTCGGCGGCGGCGGACGCCCGGCGTCGCGAGCTGATAAACAGGCTCCGCGATATCGACGTGCTGGGCAGAGTCGTCGTAAAGCTGGACGTGCCGGACGCGATGAGGGGAACCGTGTGGGACATGGAGCTGGAGGACGGAGACGCCATAAGGGTGCCGGAGGTCCCGTCCACCGTCGAGGTGATGGGCGCCGTCTACGCGGCGTCGTCGCAGGTTTACAACCCGCGCATGGGTATCAACGACTACGTCAACGCCGCCGGCGGTTACCTGCGGGCGGCGCACAAGAGGATGATCTACCTGTTGAAGGGAGACGGCACGGTCGTGCGCCTGACGAGGGACACGAGCGCGTTGTCGAGCGGGAAGTGGACCGCGTCCAAGGGGCTCTCCGCCGCGGTGGAGCCCGGCGACACGATAGTGGCGCCGGTGAAGTACTCTAACAGGGAGTCGATTGGCTCGTTCATGGACGCTGTCGACATCGTCTACAAGGTGGCTGTGGCGGTGGGAGTCATATTGAGGTGAGGAGAAGGAGGCGTTTTGTCCCTGAATCGCTTCTGGCGCTGGCGGCGCTCTTGGCGTGGTTCTGCGCCCCGCTCGCCGCTTCGGGCTCGCCGTCGGTCAGGTACGAGTACAAGCTGGTGAGTCTGGGTTCCCTGTCGGCCCTCCAGAAGGGCGGCGATGCGAGTGACAGGAGGAGTGCTGACGCGGAGGCCGCGCTGAACGAAGCCGGTTTGGACGGCTGGGAGATGGTGAGCATCTTCGCTGTGCGCACGACTTTTGACCCGAACGTGTTTTTTGCTGTTATGAAGAGGCCAATACCGGACCAGGGGAAGGAAGGCGAACGGCAGTGAAAAGTGAAGGCACAACGGGAATTCACGGCATCACCGCTTTCGGAACGACGCTCTACGGCGTGCTGGAGGCTGCGAAAAGCGCATTGACGCAGGTGGCGCAGGCGGCGCTGGACCTTTTGGTTTATTGGATATGCCTGGAGCTGGTGCTGAAGCTGCGAGGCGCATCGCAAACCGGATTTTTGCCGGAACACGGGCTGTTCTTCTGCGGCGTCATATTCGTCTGCTTTTATTTTCGCGCGCTCTACCAGTTTCGAACCTGGATGTTCTGGGACGAGATGCGGGAGGTTTTGAAGGCCGCCGCCGCCGCGCTGCTCATAATAGCGGCGTTTCTCTTCGCGGCGAAGCTGCAGCTCTCGCGCGTAGCGGTCGTGGCAGGGTTTGCCCTATTCGTGCCAAACTGCCTCGCCGTCAGATACTTCTTCAGGAAAGCGCTCTTTTCGCTGGGCCTTCGGAGAACGCCCATATTGGTCATGGGCGCCGCCAAGACGGGCGAGCTCTACGTACGGAAGGTGAAGAGCCACCCCTTCATGTGTTGCGAGGTCGTGGCGTTTCTGGACGACGACCCGCTGAAGAAGGGCACGGTTGTCGAGGGCGTCCCGGTTCTGGGGAGGTTGTCGGATTTCCGGAGCGTCCAGCGCGAGCTAGGCGTGTCGGAGGTGGTAATAGCGATCTCCACAGCGTCGCGCGATCTGCTGGCCCAGATACTGGAGACCGTGGAGATGAGGGTCAAGCGCGTTTCGTACATACCTGACATGTACATGCTGACGACGTTCTCCGCGTCGATCCGTGACGTCGACGGAGTGCCGCTGATCTCGGCCTCGCAGGGCCTTTTGAGCCCATTCAACAGGATTGTCAAGGGTGTAATGGACTACGCGGGCGCGGTGCTGGCCCTGCTGGTTTTCTCCCCCGTCTTTTTGTATGCCGCCTGGAGGATAAAGCGGGACGACGGCGGGAGGGTGTTTTTCAAGCAAAACAGGGTGGGGCGTAGGTTGAAGGAGTTTAAGGTGTATAAATTTCGGACTATGATCCCGAACGCGGAGTCCATGCTGAAAGACCTGCTGAAGGACGACGACGTGCGGCGGGAGTATGAGGCGGTGTTCAAGCTCAAGGACGACCCGAGGATAACCAGGGCGGGCAAATTTTTGCGCAGGACGAGCCTCGACGAGATACCGCAGATTTTCAACGTCTTGAAGGGCGAGATGAGCCTGGTAGGCCCGAGGCCGTTCGTCCCGTGGGAGATAGAGCCGCGTTACGGAGATGCCGCCGCTCAGATATATAAAGTCAAACCCGGCCTGACAGGGCTCTGGCAGGTCAGCGGGCGCAACAACATATTAGACTTCCAGCACAGCAGGAATTTGGACCTGTACTATATATACAACTGGTCCCTCTGGCTGGATATAGTGATAATCATCAGAACGATTCAGATATTGATCAACGCCGACGGGGCTTATTAGGGTGGGTGGAAGGGTATGGGTTTTATTGAATTAAACAAGACAATATGCAAAAAGATTGGATCAATCTTTCCGAATACGAGATTTAATATTTACAACCATTACGTCGATTTAGTGAAGAGTAAAATTTGCGATGGGAATGTCGTGTTGGACATAGGCGGTGGAAAAAGATGCATATATGCAAGACAGATGTTATTTCGGCGCGTTGTCGAGTTTGCTCGAGCGTAACGGCTTTAGGGATATAGAGTTTTCTTTCAGCTACAATCAGTCGTCGTATTTCTCTTTCTTCCTGCCGTGCTATTGGGTGAGCATAGTCTGGGACTATTGCGTGTATCTGCTGGGAGTGAGGAATTTGTGCGCGTATGTTTGTTTTGCGGCGAGAAAACGGTGAATTTCGTATGAGGTAATTTATTTGGTTAAATTTATATTTTTACCTTTCGAACTTGACATGGATTTGAACAGATACTCTGTCTCGGAGGGAGCTTGTGCAAAAGTAAAATGAGAAATTTGCTCATTGAGGCGGTTAAAAACCCCGAAAAAATTTTTATAAAAATTTTAGATAATCTAGCGTGGGTGCCGGATCCTTTATATCTGAGGATGCTCTTCAGGCTGAGGACCGGAAAAAAACTTAATCTGGAGCATCCTAAGACTTTTAACGAGAAACTTCAATGGTTAAAGTTGTATGATCGCAAACCCGAATATACGCAAATGGTGGACAAATATGCCGCGCGGGAGTGGATTTGCCGCAAATTGCGTGAATCTGGTTATGAAAACCCCGAAGAATTTCTGCCCGTACTGTATGGAAGATGGAACAGTTTTGATGAAATTGATTTTCCAAATCTGCCGGATTCATTCGTGCTTAAAACCAACAACGACAGCGGGACTGTTATACTTGTTCCCGATAAGTCGAAGTTTGACGCCAAGGCTGCGAGAAAAAAGCTCACAAGAGGACTGGCGAAAAATTATTTCAAACATGGAAGGGAGTATCAGTATAAAGATATAAAACCCTGTATCATCGCGGAGGAATATTTGGGCGATAACATCAATGACTATAAACTCTTCTGCTTTGAGAGGAGAGGAGAGGAGAGGAGAGGAGAGGAAGAGGAGAGGTTCGTGCCGTACAGGTTGATTTTGACAGATTTTTTAAGCACAAGTGTAATATCTACACGCCGGACTGGGAGCTTATGCCATTGCAGTTATTATACCCTAATGACCCAAGCCGAATATTGCCCCGCCCTGAAGGTTTGACTGAGATGATAAAAATCGCCGAAATCCTATCATCTGGTATTCCGCATCTGCGCGTGGATTTTTATAATTTCCCTGACAGGGTTTATATCGGTGAGCTGACATTTTGTCATGGATGTGGTCATCACCCTTTTCGCCCAGACGCATATAGTGAGATATTTGGGGAATGGATTGAACTGCCGGGGACGAAGTCGCTTTAGATGCTCTACGCAGGAGATTTGCTCGGGGAGGATTGGTGGATGTGATTGAGAACGGGTTGGCTCGTTTTGCGAAGCGGTGCGAAAGAGTGAGAGTATGAAACGGGAAATGGCCGCGGGTGCCGCGGCTTACAGCGTGCTGATCCCAGTCTATAAAGGGGATCTGCCGGGACCGTTGAAATTTGCTGTGGAGAGCATGATGAAGCAGACCATAAAACCCGATGAGATCGTCATTGCGGTCGACGGGCCGATCGGCTCTGAATTGGAAGCCGTAATCGCGGAGTTTGAGCGCCAAAATGGCGAGGTGTTCAGCGTATATCGATATGACGTAAACGAGGGACTTGGAAAACTGCTGAACAAGACGGTCCCGCTCTGCCGGAACGAGTACATAGCCCGCATGGATGCCGACGACTATTCGCGTCCTGAGCGCATGGAAAGGCAGTTCGCGGTTTTGAGGGAGTGCCAGGAAATTGACGTTGTGGGCTGTAATGTCGATGAATTTTCCGGAAGTATTGACAATGTCATTGCCCGCGTCATATTGCCGGAAACGCCTGACGAGGTCTATGCGTTCGCGAAAAAACGCTGCCCCATACGACACCCCGCGCTGCTCTTCAGAAAATCCGATGTGCTCAAAATCGGCAATTATAATGTGCAGGACCGTGTGCAGGACTATGATCTTATTGTGAGGATGTTACAAAACGGTCTCAAAGTTTATAATATTCAGCAACCATTGGTGCTTATAAGGATAAGCGAGGATTTTTATAGACGCCGAGGCGGATTGCGATATTTAAAGTGCATCTATACTACGAAGAAGAACTTTCTTAAAAGCGGTTTCATGTCTCTTGGGGAGTTTATAGTCAGTTTTGGAGGACATGCGTTGGTGATTCTCATGCCCTCCTGGTTGCGAGGTTTTATATACAATAAATTCTTGAGAAAAAAAGCGGCATGAGAAGTTGGCCGATATACCTTTTCGCGCAGTTCTTGACTTTTATGTTTTTATTTCCCGGAAGACAGCCCGTGCCCGCGCGAAACTTGAGCGGCGGTGTCGAGGCTGAATCGCGATGGCGCAAGCATTTACTGTTTTTTTCAGCGCTGCCGCTCTTCATGCTCCTGGCGTTGCGTTATCAGGTGGGGATGGATTATATTGGTTACAGCAACGCTTATGCGGCTATTTCGCGCTATGGTTTCTTTGAGTCGGTTCAGGGTTATACGGCGTGGCTGGGTAATGGATTTGTGTATTTCTGCAAATTGATAGCGTTGTTTTTCGGGGAAAACTTTCTGTGGTATCACGCTGTTCTTGCCGCGCTCTCCATTATTTTTCTATATATGGCAATTTTTGAGAACAGCAAAATGCCGTTGCTGAGTTTGTTCATATATTTATGCGACGGCTACTATTATATGTCGTTCAATCAAAGCAGACAGGGTCTCGCGATTCTCATCGTGTTTTTTTCCTATAAGTATATTCTTGAAGACCGTTTTATGCCATTCGCGCTGACAGTCTGGGCCGCTTCGTTGATTCACCCTTCCGCTTGGGTTTTTCTCCCGGCGTTTTTCCTGGCGAAGAGCAAATTCAACGTAAAGACCGCTTTGGTTTTTGCCGTCGCTGGACTTGTTCTGACGAATGCATGGGGTGTCGTTGAGGGGCTAGTCGTTCTTACTCGTTATTCGCATTATATGATGAGTTCTTATCAGGGTAACGTCGCGTGGGTTGAGACAACAGTGTTAAGGGCTTTATATCGCGCGGGCGTTTTTGGGCTTTGTTTGTTTTTCAGGAGACCCGTCCTGCAAAAGTATCCCAACGCTGATTGTTTATATGTATTGTGCACGGGCTCTCTTGTTTTACAAGCGATGTCCCTGCGATCGTATGTTTTTGCCAGAACCGTTCTTTACTACTATATTGGCATGCTGCTGCTGATTCCGTATGTAGTGAAGTCGATTGGGAAAAAGAGCCAGGTGATTATTCTCGCTGCCCTGGCCGTTATTTTCACCGCGGCTCATATTTATTACTTTGCGGCTAAAGCTGATACACTGCTGGCCCCTGTATATCGGACTTTTTTGTGGGAGTGATCCAAATTGCAAGGGGGTAGTGATAAACATATGAAATTGCTGTTTTATATCACGCGGAACAATAACGGCGGCGCGGAGCGCGTGATGACGAACCTCGCGAACGAAATGGCAAGGCGGGGGCATTCCGTCGCGTTTGTCGTTGCGTTTACCACGGAAAGCGACTACGCGCTGGAGCGCGGGGTGCGGTTGTATGATATGAAAATTAATCACCGAGGCTCGACGCCGCAAAAATTGATTTGCGCTTTCAAGCGAACAGTTGCTCTGCGCCGGGTGATAAAGAGGGAAGAGCCGGACGCTGTAATAACGTTTTTACCGTATTCCGTGGTCACGGCCGCGCTTGCCACGAGGTTTTTGAAAACCACGCTGATAGGTTCAGTACGGTGCGATCCGTCCATTAGTTTTAATAAAAACGCCGTAACCAGGTTCGGCGCGCGCTTTATATACTCGTTGGCCGATGGTTGCGTGTTCCAGACGAAACAAGCGCTGGAGTGGTTCCCCAAAAAGATGCGCGATAGATCGAAGGTCATCGGAAATCTTATAGACAGAAGATTTTTTCACACCTCGCTCACGCCTGAGAGAAGCGGAATAATTGGCGTTGGCAGACTGTCAAAGGAAAAGAGATGGGACGTCGCGATCAAAGCGTTCTCAATGGTAGCCGACAGATATGACGGTAGCTTCACAATTTACGGCAGGGATGAAAATGGAAATCTGGACGGCCTGCGCCGCTTGGCCCGGGAACTCAACCTTGCGGACAGGGTGGTGTTCGCCGGCAGCGTGTTCAATATAGAGCGAAAACTGCGGGAGTCGCGGCTGTTCGTCCTGTCGTCCGAATCTGAGGGGATGCCGAACGCGTTGCTTGAAGCGCTGGCGGTGGGGTTGCCGTGTGTTACGACCGCATTTGCGGGAGGAGAGTGCGAGTTCGTCGACAACAATGCAAACGGGCTTGTCGTCCCGGTTGGCGACGCTTCGGTTTTGGCAGAAGCGATGATCGAGGTGCTGAGCGACGATGAACTAGCCGAACGCCTGGGCCGGAACGCGAAGTCAAGCAGTGCGCTGCGATATGACCCTGACGCTGTATGCGAAAAGTGGGAATCGTTCATTAAATCAGTGGTTCATAAAAAAGAAGGGATGATTTCATGAGCAAGGATGTTACTTTAATTGATTATATGTATATATTCGCAAAAAACGCGAAAAAAATCGCGGGTTGCGCTCTGTTCTTGCTGATCGCTTCTTTGCTGTACGCTTGTCTACTTCCCAAAATATACAAGGCGGAATGCCGCATCTTGCCGGTTCTTCACGGGGGAAGTGCCTCGTCGTCAATACTGTCTCAACTGGTAGGACTTGCCGGGTTGCCTAGCGGCTCGACAACGGGGGAATTGCTGTGCGGGATTTTGCTCGGTCAGACTGTAGTCGACGGTATTATTGACCAATTTGACCTGATGAATGTGTATAAGCAGGAATCTCGCCTCAAGATGCGCGAAAAAGTCACGTCCGGCATATTGCTCGCCGAAGAGGACGTGAAAAGCGGAATCGTCACCGTGGCGGTGCTGGGCGAGGATCCGGAGCGCGCCGCGCGGATGGCTAACGCTTTTGTCGAAGAGCTGAAAAAGGTCCTGCGCTCCTTGGCCATTGGCGAGGCGGCGCAGCGCCGGCTGTTTTTCGAGCAGCAGATGATCGCGGCGCAGAAGACAATGGGTGACGCGGAGGACGAGCTGAAAAGGTACCAGGAGAAGAACGGCCTGGTCGCGATGGAGCCGCAGGTGGAGGCGATGCTGAGCTCGATGGCGGCGCTGCGGGCGCAGGCGGCGGCTAAAGAGGTGGAATTGTCGGCGCTGAGGACCTACGCGCGGGGCGGCAACCCCGACCTGAGACGCGCGGAGTCCGAGCTGTCCGCCCTGCGGGCCGAGTTGGCTAAACTGGAACGGGAGCAGAAGGCATCGGAGGGGAGCGCTCCGTCCTCCCTGCGCGAGGCCCCGCGGTTGGGGCTGGAGTACCAGCGTAGGTTGAGAGATGTGAAGTTCGCCGCGACGATGTACGAGATAATGCTGAAGCAGTTCGAGGTCGCCAAGATCGACGAGTCGAGGGAGGCAATGGTCGTGCAGGTCGTCGATTCCGCCATGCCGCCGGATTACAAGTTCAAGCCTAAAAGGGCGAAGATCGTCGCGGTTGCGACTCTGGCGGGGCTGTGTCTGGGGATGCTGTGGGCGATATGGTCGGACTATATCGAAGCTATGAAAAAAGATCCTGAGCAGAGCCAGGTTTTAGAGGAGATCAGAGCGATGTTCCCGTTCCGGAGATGAAAAAACATATGAAACTGCTGTTTTATATCACGCGGAACAATAACGGCGGCGCGGAGCGCGTGATGACGAACCTAGCGAACGAAATGTCGGGACGAGGGCATTCAGTCGCGTTTGTCGTTGCGTTTACCACGGAAAGCGACTACGCGCTGGAGCGCGGGGTGCGGCTTTATGACATGAAAATTAAGCACCGAGAGTCGACGCCGCATAAATTGATTTGCGTTTTCAAACGAGCCGCCGCCCTGCGCCGGGTGATAAAGCGGGAAAAGCCGGACGCTGTAATAGCGTTTTTACCGTATCCCGTGGTCACGGCCGCGCTTGCCACGAGGTTTTTGAAAACCACGCTGATTGATTCAGTGCGGAACGATCCGTCCGCCACTTTTAGAAACGTCGTAACCAGGTTCGGCGCGCGCTTTATACACTCGTTGGCCGACGGCTGCGTGTTCCAGACGAAGCAGGCGCTGGAGTGGTTCCCCAAAAAGATGCGCGATAGATCGAAAGTTATCGAAAATATTATGGACAGGAGATTTTTTCACACCTCGCCCGCGCCGGAGAGAAGCGGGATAATTGGTGTTGGCAGACTGTCAAGGCAAAAGCGATGGGACGTAGCGATCAAAGCGTTCTCGATGATAGCCGACAGATATGACGGCAGCTTCACAATTTATGGCGGAGATGAAAATGGAAATCTGGATGGTCTGCGCCGCTTGGCTAGGGAACTCGACATTGCGGACAGGGTGGTGTTCGCCGGCAACGTGTCCAATATAGAGCGAAAACTGCGGGAATCGCGGCTGTTCGTCCTGTCGTCCGACTTCGAGGGGACACCGAACGCTCTGCTTGAAGCACTGGCGGTGGGGTTGCCGTGTGTTACGACCGCATTTGCCGGCGGAGGGTGCGAGTGCGTCGACAACAATGTAAACGGGCTTGTCGTCCCTGTTGGTGACGCTTCGGCTTTGGCAGAAGAGATGCTCAAAGTGTTGAGCGACGATGAGCTAGCCGAACGCCTGGGCCGGAACGCGAAGTCAAACAGTGCGCTGCGATATGACCCTGACGCTGTATGCGAAAAGTGGGAATCGTTCATTTTATCTGTTGCTACAAACTCCAGTAGGAGACCCCCTCAGGATATTCATGATCCCTGAAGATCGACTTCACATCCACGAAGACACCTTTTCCTCCCCTGAGGCTCCGAATGATCGACTCCGCGCCGTCCATTTTGTACTCGTCGTGAGCCACGGCGAGTATTACCACGTCCAGGTCGCGCAGGCTCTCCCTTGGGCGTATCTCGATGCCGTACTCCTTCATCGCCTGTTCCGGACTCCCCATGGGATCGTGAACCAAAACCTCCACCCCGAACTCCCTTAGTTCTCGGAGGATGTCAGGTATCTTGCTGTTGCGGAGATCCGAAACATTCTCCTTGAACGTCAAACCCAGTATGCCAACTCGCGCCCCTCTGATTTGCGCGCAACTTCGGCAGAGCAGTTTTATGGTCTTTTGCGCTATGAATTTCCCCATGCCATCGTTGATTTTTCTGCCCGCCAGTATGACCTGCGGAATATATCCCAGCTCCTCGGACTTGTAAGTCAAATAATACGGATCCACACCTATGCAATGACCTCCCACGAGCCCAGGGCTGAAGGGCAGGAAGTTCCACTTGGTCCTGGCCGCTTTGAGCACGTCATACGTGGATATCCCCATCAGGTCAAATATCATCGCGAGCTCGTTCATCA
>JAISZL010000091.1 GCA_031269245.1 Synergistaceae bacterium
ATCCGCCCCGTCAGCCGGAATGTCCGGAACCACGCTGCCCCTCCAGGTACATGCCGGCCGGGAAGCCGAGCTCCGGCCAGGTGTCAGGGTTCTCCGGAACACCCCTGTGGCTGCACCCGGAGTCGAACCACACGTCCATCATATCGCCTCCCTAGTAGTTGTTTGGTTTCTTCTCCGATGGCATGAAACGAGCCTCCTAAACTCCGCTTGCGGCTTGATGAGATGTTCAATGCGTAATGTTATCACCATGGGCCGGTATGCACAAATCGCGCGCCGCCGATTCCGATTTCATATCAATTTGAAGTCAAAGGCCCAAAGGGTGAAGCGTTAAAACAGGTTTGAACAAGCGCGAGAGTCGCATCGAAAACAGCCTGTTGATCGCGAATTGGTATCAGGCGAAATAGAGGTGCCTTTGTCTTGAGATCGGAATCACGCTCGCAGCACGATGTCATTGCCCTGGTTTTCCACGACGATTTTCCCTCCGTCGGATATCTCTCCGCCGATCAGCTCTCTTGCGATGGCCGTCTCCAGGCGTTTCTGTATGTATCTCTTCAGAGGTCTCGCGCCGTAGACAGGGTCGTAGGAGTTTTTCGCGATGGCCGACAGCGCCCCGCGCGTCACCTCTATGGATATTTTTCGGTCCGCGAGGCGGCGGCGTATGCCGTCTATGATGATGGAGACAATTTTCTCGATCTCCGCGAGCTTCAGCGGCTTGAAGAGTATAACGTCGTCCACCCTGTTGAGAAACTCCGGGCGGAAATGTTTCTTGAGCTCGTTCATGACGTTGGACTCGGCTTCGGGGCTTATTTCGCCGTCCTGCGTCAGCCCGTTCGCGATCAAAGCTGCTCCTATGTTGCTCGTCATTATTATCACCGTGTTCTTGAAGCTGACGGTGAGACCGTGGCTGTCCGTCACTCGCCCGTCGTCCAGTATCTGCAGCAGGATATTGAACACGTCGGGGTGGGCCTTCTCTATCTCGTCAAACAGGATCACGGAGTAAGGGCGTCTTCTGACTGCCTCCGTCAGCTGACCGCCCTCGTCGTAGCCCACGTAGCCTGGGGGGGCCCCGATCAGCCTCGACGTCGCGTACCGCTCCATGTACTCGGACATGTCTATCCGGATCATGTTGTCCTCGGAGTCGAAGAGCGACTCGGCTAGCGTGCGGGCGAGCTCCGTCTTGCCAACGCCAGTGGGTCCGAGAAAGATAAAGCTCCCTATGGGGCGTTTGGGGTCGTTTATGCCCGAACGGGCCCTCAGGACGGCGTCGGAAACCATCTGAACCGCCTCGTCCTGCCCGACAACGCGCTCGTGCAGGATATCCGGCAGCCGCATGAGTTTGTCCCGCTCGCCCTCGACGAGCTTGGTTACCGGGATGCCCGTCCATTTGGAGACTATGGACGCTATCTCGTCCTCGGTGACCTCCTCGCGTAGCAGCTTGTGCCCTCCATGCCCCCTGCCGTCCCTGTCGAGGTCCTCGGCCTCTTTCAGTTTTTTGGTCAGCTCCGGGAGTTTGCCGTGGCGGAGCTCCGCCGCCCTGTTCAGGTCGTACTCGCGCTCCGCTCTCTCGATGTCGGCCTTGGTTTTCTCAATCTCCTCCAATATGCTCCTCACCGCGGCGATCGATGCCCTCTCCGATTCGTACTGAGCCTTGAGCGCGTCGTACTCCTCCCGAAGGTTGCCAAGCTCCCTGGAGAGAGCCTCCAGCCGCTCCGAGCTTGCCCTGTCACTCTCATGTTTGAGCGCTGCCTCCTCTATCTCCAGCTGCATTATCCTGCGGGAGGCCGAGTCAAGCTCAGCGGGCATGGAATCTATGTCAGTCCTGATCATGGCACACGCCTCGTCCACGAGGTCTATTGCTTTGTCGGGCAAAAACCTGTCCGCTATGTATCTGTTGGACAGCACGGTCGCAGCCACGAGCGCGTTGTCCTGTATTTTGACGCCGTGGTGAACCTGAAAGCGCTCCTTGAGGCCTCGCAGGATGGATATCGTGTCGTCTATGTCCGGCGGCTCTATAAGTATGGGCTGAAAGCGGCGCTCCAAGGCCGCGTCCCGCTCGATGTGCAGGCGATATTCCTCCAGAGTGGTGGCCCCGATGCAGTGGAGCTCGCCCCGCGCCAGCATCGG
This sequence comes from Synergistaceae bacterium, assembly GCA_031269245.1. Lineage (GTDB taxonomy): Bacteria > Synergistota > Synergistia > Synergistales > Synergistaceae > JAIRKI01. Next base: position 2,125 of record JAISZL010000091.1, read on the forward strand.
CTTCAGCATGTTCCCCGCGTCGAGGGCACCCTCAGTCTTCCCGGCCCCAACTATCGTGTGCAGCTCGTCGATGAAGAGGATTATCCTGCCGTTGCTCTTTTCTATCTCCGTGAGCACGGCCTTGAGGCGCTCCTCGAACTCTCCCCGGTATTTAGCCCCTGCGACGAGGGACCCCATGTCGAGGGCGAAGAGCTCTCTGTCCTTCAAGCCATCCGGCACGTCACCCCGTTCTATCCTCATCGCCAGGCCCTCCACCACCGCCGTCTTCCCCACACCCGGCTCTCCTATCAGGACGGGGTTGTTCTTGGTCTTGCGGCTCAATATCCTGATGAGCCTCCTGATCTCCTCGTCCCTGCCGATCACTGGATCCAGTTTTTTGTTCCGCGCCTCGCTGACGAGGTCCCGGCCATATTTTAGAAGAGCCTCGTACGATTCCTCGGGGTTAGCGCTGGTCACCCTCTGATTCCCCCTAATGGACGTAAGGGCGGCCAAAAAACGATCGCCCGTGACGCCGTGCGCCCTGAATATCTTCGATACCTGAGGGGAGTCGATCAACCGCATGAACACGTGCTCCACGGATATGTATTCGTCCTTCATGCGTTTGGCGTAGTTTTCGGCCTCGATCATGACCGACGCCAGGCCCTGCGATATCAAAATTTTCTCCGGCTCGTAGCCTCCGCCGGACACTCGGGGCCTCCTGTCGAGTTCGGCGGATACGCTCTTTGAGAGGGATTGCGCGTCAATTCCCATGCAATCCAGAACCCGCGGGATGAGCCCATCCTCCTGCGTGAGCAGGGACAGCGCCATGTGCAGGCCTTCGACACCCTGATGTCCGTGCGAAATCGCGAGGTTTTGCGCCTCGACCAGGGCCGCTCTCGTCCTCTCGGTCATTTTGTTTGTGTCCAAAGTAGTTCCCTCCTCTAAAAATTATTGATTATTATTAACCATTATTGTATATGTGATAAAATCAATTAAGATCATATAATATAGGTTATGTTTTGTACAGCCCCTTTAGCGATGCCCTGCCCGGATTCTGGGTTTTATTCTCCACTATTTTTCAAAATCATCGCGTTATTGTTTTTTGACATTTGAAAACACTGTCGAATATTCGCACTTATCATTAATTTTTTAATAATAATATTTGATTGGGGTGAATAATTGGTAAAAACTGGTAAAATTTTTTTAATAAGGATTGAAGATAATATCTTTTCCATGCTTGACAGATCGGGTGATTTAAATTATTGTGCAATTGTCGGTTGGCGCCGTCGACGATAATATCTTGTTGGGAGGCAACATGATTTGAAAAGCAATGGCACGGTAAAATGGTTCAACGCAACTAAGGGCTACGGTTTCATTACGACCGATGAGGGAAGCGACGTTTTCGTCCACTTCAGCGCTATCCAGGGAGAGGGTTTTAAAACACTTGACGAGGGGCAGAAGGTCTCCTTCGAAATCACGCAGGGTACTAAGGGGCCGCAGGCTTCGGACGTTGTAAAAATCTAGTTTTACTGTGGCAGCGTTGGTTTTTTTATAGAAAATCACTATCGATTGAGCGGCACTTCGCTTAGTGCATTCAATAATTAGTGACGACACAGGAGGCGATTTAGGATCGTCTCCTTTTTTTAATATCATGGAGGAAGGGATATGTCACTATTAGAATCTATGAGAGTTCCGGCGGAGAGATTGCGACGACGCACCGACATTGGGTCGCTTGGCTTCAAGACCACTGACGAACTGGCATGCATAGATCAGCTCATAGGCCAGACCAGGGCCGTTAACGCCATCTCCTACGCCCTTCAGGTGGACAAAAAGGGCTACAACCTCTTTGTGGTCGGAAACCCCGGCAGCGGAAGGACGACGTACGCTCTGAAGGAGATGAGGGAGAAGGCGGCAAAGATAAAGGCGCCTGACGACTGGATATACGTCTACAACTTCGACGAGCCCGGAGAGCCTCTGGCCATAAACCTGCCCGCTGGGTGCGGGAAAAAACTCGCGCTCGCCATGGACGACCTCGTCGAGGACCTGAAGGTCAATCTGGGCAAGGCGTTCGACAACAGCGAGTACGAGGACAACAAGGCATCTCTGGTGAAGGCGTTTCAGGAGGGTGTAGGGGAGCTCATGGAGGGGCTGAGACAGTACGCCCTGGAGCAGAATTTTTCTATAAAGAGGACACCCCAGGGTTTCGTCAACCTGCCGCTGGTGAAGGTGGAGGCGGAGAAGCAGGACGACGAGCCCGCGGACGAACCCGACGCCGGCGAGGCACGCGAGCCGAAGACCGTAACCCGGGAGATGCAGCCCGACGAGTTCGAAAAGCTCTCCGAGGACGATCAGAACCATATACAGAAAAAATCCGAGGAGATAGCGCAGAGGACTCTTGAGACGCTCAGGATCATGAGGGAGAGGGAGAAGGAGCTCAAGGAGAGGATAAAGGAGTTGGACGGGGAGATATGCCGGCATGAGATCCAACCGGTCCTCTCGGAGCTGAGGGAGGATTTCCCGGACAATGAAAAGCTCGCCGGCTGGATGGACGGCCTTGCTGACGACATCATAGAGAATTTTGGCATGTTCGTGGCGGCTACGAGGGATGAGAACGCCGACGTCGATTTCAGCAGGTACACGGTCAACGTGTTCGTCTCGAATGATCCTGAGCAGGGTGCACCTGTCATAAGGGAGACCAATCCCACCTATTACAACCTCGTGGGCAAGATCGAGTACGAGAGCAGGCAGGGGTATCTGTACACCGACTTCCATCGGATAAAGGCCGGCGCGCTGCAGAAGGCGTGCGGGGGATATCTTCTCCTCGAAGCCGAGAACTTGCTGAAGCAGTTCATGTCATGGGAGGCGCTGAAGCGAGTCCTGGCGTCCGGCGAGCTGACAGTGGAGAACCTAGGGGAGCACCTTGGCTACATTCCGGTCGCGTCTCTGCGGCCGCAGCCCGTGCCGGTCAACGTCAAGGTGGTCGTAGTCGGCACCTACTACCTCTATTATCTGCTCAACATCTACGACCCGGAGTTTCAGAAAATATTCAAGATAAAGGCCGATTTCGAGTCGGACATGCCCCGCTGCTGCGAGATGGAGTACAAGATGGCGTGCGTCATATCGCAGTTCGTCAGCAGCGACGGGCACATCCCATTCACCGCCGGCGCCGTGGCGGAGGTCATAGAATGGGCGTCGCGGCTGGTTGACGATCAGGACCGCATGTCCACCCAGTTCAACAAGATTTCGGAGCTTCTGACCGAGGCGACGGTGTGGGCTGAGATGGACGGCGCCGACAAGGTGGACTTCGAGCATGTCGTGAAGGCGTTCAACGAGCAGACGAACAGGTCCAACCTTATCGAGGAGCGCTATCGCCGCTCGTTTGAAAACGGTATAGTGAGAATAGACACGTCGGGCGAGGCGGTGGGGCAGATAAACGGACTCACGGTCATCTCTCTCGTCGACCACACGTTCGGGCATCCCGTCCGCATAAGCGCGAACGTCTTCATGGGGGCCGAAGGCGTCGTCAACATAGAGAGGGAGGTCAAGATGACGGGGCCGATACATAACAAGGGCCTCCTCACCCTGTCCAGCTACCTTGGCCGCATGTACGCGCAGGACATGCCCATATCGGTATCGGCCCGCATCGCCTTCGAGCAGACGTATGGAGGCATCGAGGGAGACAGCGCCTCGTCCACTGAGCTCTACTGCCTTCTGTCCGCACTCTCGGGCGTCCCGCTGCGCCAGGACGTCGCGGTTACCGGCTCGGTCGATCAATTCGGGGGAGTCCAGCCGATCGGCGGGGTGAACGAGAAGATCGAGGGCTTCTTCGCGTACTGCAAGGTTCGCGGGTTGACCGGAACTCAGGGCGTCATGATACCGGCGAGCAACATCCGCAACCTGATGCTGCACCACGACGTGCTGGACGCCGTGAAAGAGGGGTTCTTCAACATCTGGGCCGTATCCTCGATAGACGAGGGCATCGAGGTATTGACAGGGATCAGGGCGGGGTCCATGCGCGATGACGGGACTTATCCGTCCGACAGCATCCACGGGCGCACGAAATCCTGCCTTCGCGGATGGCTGGAGCGTTCGGCCAAGCTGAAGCGCGAGCTGTCTGGCAAATCAGAGGACGACGGGGAGAAAAAAAATGAGCCGGATGACGACGAAACAGGCGCCTCGCTCGTCTAGCGGGGCCGGCTCGCCAACGCGCGGAGCAATCTCCGAAGTAAGCCCAAAGGACAAACCGGAGTACGGCTCGATAGACCATATCCTGCTTGCGCTGGACAGGCTCGATCTGATCTACGGGTACGACTCCGTCCCGCCTGACTCGCTCTCGACCGGAGAGCCTCTCGACGGGCTGATGCTGACACTTCTGTCCCAGAACACCAACGACAGGAACAGGGACATGGCCTACGAGTCGCTGCGCTCGCACCTCCCGACATGGGGCCAAGCGGCCCGCGCCTCGCACACCGAACTGGCGGGGCTCATAAGATCGGCGGGGCTCGGCGGCACCAAGGCCTCCAGGATGAAGACGATACTCGACAAGATAAATTCGGATTTCGGCGGCTGTACGCTGGTTTCGATGAAGAGCTGGTGCGCGAGGGAAGTTCGCTCGTACCTCTCCGGACTTCCGGGGATAGGGCCCAAGACGGTCGCATGCGTCATGCTCTTCGACCTCGGATTGCCCGCGTTCCCCGTCGATACGCACGTGGCCCGCGTGTCGCGCAGGCTGGGCTTCGCCTCGGAGCATGACTCGCCGGAGAAAATACAGCTCTTTCTGGAGTCCGCCGTGCCTGCGGAGCGATGCAAGGGCGGGCACTTGAACATGATAGAGCACGGCAGACATACATGCCGCGCTCGCTCCCCGAGGTGCTCTCTCTGCACGCTGCCGGATATCTGCAGATATTGCCTGGGGCTGGCGGCGTAAATGGGCGAGTTCGTCGTAGGCATCGCGAGGTGCGGGACGTACGAGAGGGATGAGGTGCGCGCGGTTCTGCGCCTGGCCGTCGAGCGAGCCGGGGGTCTTCCTCCGATCAGCTCTCCGGAGGTGCTGGTCAAGGCCAACCTGCTGTCGCCCTCCGAGCCTGAAAAGGCAGTCACCACGCATCCCGAGGTCCTGCGCGCGATAATCGGGGAGCTGGGCGGCGTCGGGGTGCGCGTCGCGGACAATCCCGGGTATGTATTCGCCGACGCGGGCGCTCTTATGAGGAAGACGGGGATGTCGTCCCTGGCCGAGATGGACGGGGTGAGCGTGGGGATTCTCTCGGACCTGGGTTTGCGCGGCGTGTCGGGGGAGTCATTCAGGGCGCTCAAGGACGCGCGGATAGCGTCGCGCTATCTCGACGCGGGGTACTGCATCAACGCGCCGAAGCTCAAGACTCACGTCGAGACCGAGATGACCGGCTGCATAAAAAACATTTTCGGGACCGCCGACACCGGCACGAGGAAGAGCGCGCACGCGTCGGTGTCGCGCAAACGGCTTGCGGAAGCCATAGTGGATCTGTTCTCCATAAGGCCGCCGGAGTTCAATATTCTCGACGCCGTCGTAGGGATGGAGGGCGACGGGCCTTCGCATGGGGTGCCGGCGAAAATCGGTTTCATAGTGGCCGGGCGCAACGCTCTGGCCGTTGACTGGGCCGCCTCCGCGATCATGGGCTACTCGAATCCCGCGGACATCCCTCTCATCGCGGCGGCGATCGAGCGCGGGATTGGCCCGGGAAGGAGAAGCGACATAACGCTCAACGGCGCCGGGTGGGACGAACTGCCGGTGAAGGGCTTCAAAAAATCCGGCGGATTCGTGCGGGCGTTGCCGGCCTTCCTGCGGGGAGCGGTGCACAAGCTCGTTTTGATAACCCCAAAGTTGTCGGAGACGGGGTGCGTTGGTTGCTGGATATGCAAGAAGGTATGCCCGGTCGACGCGATCTCGTCGGACGGCCGCTACCCTCGGATAGACGGGAAAAAGTGCGTTCGCTGTCTGTGCTGCCATGAGATGTGCCCGACCGGAGCGATGGCTGTCCGGAAAAATTTCCTCGCGGCTCTGGCCTCCCGAATGCATCGGGGCGACGGATGAACGGCGGGCGCATGTGCTTGACCGCGATAAATACGCTGAGTGCCACGGAGGCGCGAAGGGCACGATAAATTATGATAGAATAATCGCGGTCGAATTTCCAGGCCGCGACGGAGGATGATAGATAGATGTTCAAAGGCGTGCTCAAGGCCTTGGGGCTGGACCCCAACGATAGAATTGTCTCGAGGTACAGGAATACCGCATCCGACATAGGCCTTTTGGAGAAAGAGGTTCAGCGACTCTCGGACGAGGAACTTAAGAAGTCATCGGATCTTTTCAATGGCAGACTTGCGGAGGGGGAGTCGCTTGATGACATACTGCCGGAGGTTTTCGCCAGGGTGAGGGAGGTTTCGACCCGCACGCTGGGCCTGCGGCACTTTGACGAGCAGATAATAGGCGGCGTGGCGCTGCACGAGCGCAAGATAGCGGAGATGAAGACCGGCGAGGGAAAGACTCTCGTTGCGACGCTCGCTGTGGCTCTGAACGCCATGGATGGTTTGGGCGTGCACGTCATAACGGTCAACGACTACCTGGCCCGCCGCGACGCCGAGTGGATGGGGCCGATATATGACGGCATAGGCCTCTCCGTCGGAGTGATCTCGCCCTTCATGGATCAAGCCGAAAGGGCTCTCGCCTACAGGGCGGACATAACATACGGGACGAACAGCGAGTTCGGCTTTGACTATCTGCGCGACAACATGGCGCACTCACTTGCGTCGCAGGTTCAGCGCGGGCACAACTTCTGCATCGTTGACGAGGTGGACTCCATCTTGATCGACGAAGCGAGAACCCCCCTCATCATATCCGGGCCGTCCGAGGACAACATAGAGCCGTACAAGCGGGCGGACTCCGTGGCTCGCTCCCTGCGCAAGGGGACGGATTACGAGATAGACGAGAAGGAACGCAACGTGGCCCTGACTGAGGAGGGGATCGCGCACTGCGAGCGCCTCTTGAACCTGCCGGAGCTCTTCACCGATTACGCGAACACCGAGCTTGCCCACAAGATAACTCAGAGCCTCAAGGCCCATAACCTCTTCCAGCGCGATATACACTACGTCGTGAAGGAGGGTGAGATAGTGATAGTAGACGAGTTCACGGGGCGCCTCATGATAGGCCGCCGCTACTCCGAGGGGTTGCACCAGGCCATAGAGGCGAAGGAGCGCGTTCAAATAGGCCGCGAAAATCAGACCTTGGCGACCATAACGCTTCAGAATTATTTCAGGATGTACAAAAAACTGTCGGGCATGACTGGCACTGCGCTGACCGAGGCCGAGGAGTTCAAGGAGATTTACGGGCTCGATGTGCTGACGATACCCACCCATCTTCCCATGATAAGGGTAGACCACGCCGACGTAATATACCGCACGAAGCAGGAGAAGTTCGCGGCTGCGGCCGGCGAGGTCGAGGAAAGCCATAAGAGGGGCCAGCCAGTCCTGGTCGGCACGTCGTCGATAGAGAATTCGGAGAAGATGAGCCGGTTGCTCAAGGCAAAGCGGGTACCGCACAACGTGCTGAACGCCAAGGTGCACGACAAGGAGGCCGCGATCGTGGCGCAGGCGGGCCGATACGGCGCCGTCACCGTGGCAACCAATATGGCCGGGCGAGGCACTGACATAGTGCTGGGAGGCAACGCCGAGTTTATGGCGCGCGAGGAGTCGTCCAAGCGCGGCATGGAGCACGGGTCGCCGGAGTACGGTGCGTTGCTGGGGGGCTTCAAGGCGCAGTGCTCCGCCGAACACGAGCGCGTGGTCGAACTCGGTGGACTCAGGATAGTCGGGGTCGAGCGGCACGAATCGCGGAGGATAGACAACCAGTTGAGGGGCCGCTCCGGCAGACAGGGAGATCCCGGAGAGAGCCGCTTCTACGTGGCCTTGGAGGACGACCTGCTGAGACTGTTCGGCGGCGAGCGCGTCCAGAGCATAATGACCAAGCTGGGCATGGAGGAGGGGGAGTCGATAGAGCACTCCCTGCTCACTAAAACCATTGAGGGCGCGCAGAAGAAGGTCGAGGCGATGCACTTCGACATAAGAAAACAGCTCCTATCCTATGACAACGTCATGAATCAGCAGCGCGAGGCCGTCTACAAGGAGAGGGCGGCGATACTCGGCGATCCCGGCATTATAGAGCGCACGCGCGGCATAATGGACGACACCCTTGCCTCTGTTGCGGAGGGCGCGTTCGCAAATTCCCAGGAGCCGGAGATCCACGCCGCGAAAACCCGCCTCAAGGCGCTCTTCTGGCCGGGGCTGGAGAGATGTATGGACGGCGTCGAGATGCAGGAGGATGTTCCAGCGGCTCTTGAGAAGATGCGCGCGGAATTGGGGGCGCGTTTCGAAAGAAAGGTAGTGGAGCTTGGAGAGGAGACAGCGTCCCGTCTATTTCGCTTCGTCCTTCTTCAGGTTCTGGACGCGAGCTGGAGGGAGCACCTTCTGAGCATGGACGAGATGCGCCGAGGCATTGGTTTGCGCGCCATAGGGCAGAAGGACCCTCTCCTCGAATATCAATTCGAGTCGTATAACCTCTTTCAGCAAACACTCCAGGGGGTGAGGGAGAAGGTCACGGAGTATGCGTTGAGGGTGGCCGTCGTGTCCAGGGATGGAGAGGTGTCGCAAAGGCGAGGGGCGCGCGAGGGGCGAGACATGCTGCTGCCGGGGTCTCGCGCCGCCTCTGGAGAGGACGCTGGTGAACGGCGCACGCAGCCGGTGCATCGCGGCCCGAAAATAGGAAGAAACGACCCATGCCCATGCGGCAGCGGGAAGAAGTACAAGCACTGTTGCGGCAGGTCGGAAGGCTCGCCGCGGCAGGAGCGCTGAATGTCGATGCGTCAAAAAAATAATTTTTCGGACGGAGGCCATCATGGGACGAAGAGAGGCGGTCGCGCTTGTTATGTTGTCGCTCTGCTCTTTATTCATCTCTCCCCTTTACGCGTACGCGGCGGGTAAAGCCGGTGATTGGGACATACCGGCGGAGATAAGGAGGCTCTACAGGGAAGCGCCCTCTCTGGCGGCTTTCCCGGGCGTCGGAGGGGTTGTGTGGATGGACTCCCGCGATTATTCCCTTGGCGCTGACGGCGCCAAGAACGTGGTTCATAAATACCTGCTGCTGATAGGAGATGCCTCGCCTGACGGGGTGATGTCCTATAGGATACCATTCCCTGAGGCGAGGGGGAGCGCCGTGAATGTAAAGGAGGCGTCCCTGCGCGATCCGTCCACGGGGGAACGCATCGCGGACCTTGTGCGCGAGAGTTACGGCGGCGATGGGATCGAGGGCGAGACCGTGCTCTTCCCCCGCTCCGCCGCAGGCAAGGTGGCGGCGATAGAGACGTCGGTCTCCGTCCCCGGGAGGTACTACATGGACGACGCGCTGACGCTTGCCGGCGATCTCCCCGTTTGGGAGCAGCGGATAGCCGTGGAGATACCGGAGGGGATGAATCTGTATTGGGAGGGCTTTGGCGTGATGGAGCCCGAACGGGAGAAGGGACTGGGCTCCGAGCGCGTAACCTGGACCGTGATGAATCAGCCAGTCTGGCGGAATTTGGGCGTGGTGGACGAAAGGCGCCCCGCCATGATATTCAGCCTTCAGCGCGGGCTGATGATCCATCTGAAAAATTTGAGGGATATGGAGATGTCTTTCCGCGCTCCACACCTGCCCTCGGCTGTATCCTCGTCCAAGGGCAATGTGAACAGGGCCGCCGCCAGCGTGGCGAAGCACATGTCCGCCAGGCTCATGGCCTTGGACGCGGGCGGGCGGAACAGAGTCAGGGAGAGCGGCTTCGTAACGCCTGACGGCCCGTGGACCGCCTGGGAGCAGGTGTTGATCGCCTCGAAGTGGATGGCGGCCATGGGTTTTGACGCGCGCCTCTTTTGGGTGCCCCAGCTGCCAGTGAGCTCCGAGGGGCCTACGTCGAGCTCTCTGTGGCGCGAGCCGGTTCTCAGGGTTGCCGATGGCAGGGGAGGCGAGATTTTTTTCAAATCGCCGATGGGGACCGATGCCAAGAAATTGCCTCCATCGCTATACGGAGCGACTGTCTACAGGTCGAACGGAACCAGCTTGGAGAGAATGACGCTGCCCAGGGGCTCCGCGTCGGATCATCAGCTCTCACAGATGTGGAGGCTGTCGCTGGACGAGATGGGGGTGGCCACAGGGACACTCGATCTCACCGCCACAGGTGCATGGCTCGACGCGTTCTCGTTGGGCGGGGAGCCCACGGCTGAGAGCGTTGGCCGCGCGTTGCTTGGCAATATGCGTTTCAACATGCCCGGTCTCAGCATTGAACCCGCGTCGCTGAAGACGCTCAGTTCCGGCTACAGGGTCAATTTCAGCGTCAGGGCCGCGTTGGGCATCGCCGCGGGGAACGACATGCTCTTCAGGATACCGGGGGGAGTGCCCGGTTGTTTCATGGACATACCCATTGACGGGACGAAATACTCCTTCAAGTTTCCTTTCGTGTTCGAGCAAAATTCCGTCATATCCACTCCAAAGAACTACAGGGTGCTTTCGCTTCCCGGCAAGATCCAGAACGGGGATTCGAAGGCCATGCTCGACGAATCGGTGACGCATTGGACGAAGAGGGGACAGGCTGAGGCCGTAAGCCGATGGACGGTGAGAGCTTCTGACATAGACGAATATCTGGCGGGGCGCGTGAGCCAGCAGGTGGATATCGTTGCAAGGTGGTCCGAGCTGACGGTGCCGCTGCGCAAATAAACGCGTACGAACAAGATAATATGGAATCTCGGAGGTCCTTATTGCTATGGAGAACAAGAAAGATCAGTTAGCGCGAATAATCAAACGCGCCGTGGAAACGGCCGCCTCGGAGCGCGGGGTCACCCTGCCGGAAAATTTTTCTGTGCAGCTGGAGAGGCCGAAGCGGGCCGGGCAGGGCGATTGGGCGACGAGCACAGCGATGAGGTTGTCCAAGGTATTCTCAGTTTCTCCGATGGAGCTTGCTCTGGATATATCGAAAAAGGTCGAGCGTGGGGATCTGGTCGAGTCGATTGAGGCGGCGCACCCAGGTTTTATGAACTTCACGCTGACGAATAACTGGATCGCCGATACGGTCAAAAACGTACTCTCCAGCGGGGAGGACTACGGCCGCAACAGCTGCGGCGAGGGACGCAGGGTGCAGGTCGAATTTGTCAGCGCCAACCCGACTGGCCCGATACATCTGGGGCACGGGAGAGGAGCGGCGGTTGGCGACGTGATGTCATCGATACTCGCGTTTTCCGGGTGGGAGGTGGAGCGGGAGTATTATATCAACGATGCCGGCTTGCAGATGGAAAACCTTGGGCGTTCGACGCAGTCGAGGTACTTCGCCCTATTGGGTCACGAGGATATGGCGCCGTTCCCGGAGGACGGCTATCCCGGCGGCTACATCGACGACATAGCGCGTGACATCGTCCGCGAGCGAGGGGATGCCTTCATAACGCGCCCGCTCGACGAGACCGTGAGCTTCTTCAGGGATGAGACCTGCGAGCGTGTACTTGAGATGATACGCGCGGACCTCTCCGACTTTGGGGTGAATTTCGACGTGTGGTTCTCCGAGAGGTCGCTTTACGAAGACGACCTGGTGCAGAGGACGATAGAGCTCCTCAAGTCGCACGACTGCGCCTATGACAAGGACGGGGCCGTGTGGTTCAAGGCGACCGCGTTCGGGGACGACAAGGATCGCGTCATGATACGGAACAACGGGGTACCCACGTACTTCACCTCTGACACGGCATATCTGCTGAATAAATACGAACGCAAGTTCGATTTTCTCATATATGTGTGGGGAGCTGACCATCACGGCTATGTCCCGAGGATACGCTCGGTGAACGAGGCGCTCGGCGCGTCGAATGACAGTCTCGAGTTCATGCTGATACAGTTCGTCAGCCTGCTCAGGAACGGTGTCCCTGTCTCCATGTCTAAACGCGCGGGCACTTTTGTCACCCTGCGTGACGTCATGGACGAGGTCGGGAGGGACGCCACCCGGTTTTCCTTCGTTAACAGGAAGTGCGACTCGCACCTCGATTTTGACCTCGAGGTAGCGAAACAGACGTCGTCCGAGAACCCGGTGTATTATGTTCAATACGCTCATGCCAGAATTTGCAGCATACTGAGAGAGGCAGAGTCTCGCGGCGTATCCGTCCCGGATGTGTCCGACGCCGACCTCGGCATCATCGGCGAACCGTGCGAAACACGCTTGGTGAAGGAGATCTCTCGGTTCCCCGAGGAGGTTATGAAGGCCGCGCGGAACCTCGAACCGCACAGAATAGCCTTCTACGCCACGGAACTGGCCGAGGCGTTCCACTCGTTCTACAACACCGTCAAGGTGTTGGGCGAGAGCGGCGAGACGATGCGCGCGCGGCTCCTTCTCTCGGAGGCGTCCAGGATAACCATAGCCTGCGCCTTGAAACTGCTCGGCATAACCGCCCCCGAGAAGATGTAAGATGCCAAAACTGCGATGGGTTCTGGTTTACGCGATAGCGGCCTTTATCCTTGCGGTCACGGTTGTCACGTTTTTCAAGGAGGCTGGCAGGATCAAGCGCCTCTCCGCTGTGCTGGAGAGCAGGATGGAGGAGCTAGTCGAGATCACGAGGAAGAATCAGGAGCTTCAGGAGAGGATAAGCTATTACGCCACTCCGTCCGGAATAGCTTTCCTAGCGAGGGAGGAGTTCAACCTGGTGAAGTCGGGCGAGAAAATATATCGAATAGAAATAGTTTCAAGCGACATCTTGCATAAAGATTGACCAGGATATAAAATATAAAATTGTTATCCCTGCCTCTTAGCGATAAGAGGCCGCAGGAGCCGAAATGGCTCAAAAGACCAGGGGGAGGAGGTGAGGTACGTGCGGCTTTACGAATTGACAGTCATCTTCGTCGCCGAATTGGAGGACCACAAAGCGGCGGCCGAGGAAATAGCGGATGTCGTGCGCGGATTGGGCGGCGAGGTGGACCGTATTGATCTATGGGGCAAAAGGCGTTTCGCTTACTCGATTAAGAAACAGCAAGAGGGTTTCTACGCGCTCATCACCATGAAAATGGCGCCGGATCAGATCAAGGAGCTCGACAGGGTTCTCAGTCTGCGCGACTTGGTACTGCGCCATCTGGTTGTAACAGTGGACTCTGAATAGGAGCTGAGGCATGTCTAGAGGATTCAACAGAGTGATCCTGATGGGCAATCTCGCGCGCGATCCCGACATCAGGCATACGCCGAGCAAACAGAAGGTGGCGAGGATAACCGTTGCGATAGGGCGCCAGTGGAAGAACAAGCTTACGGGGGAGCTCCAGTCGCAGACTGATTTTATTCCCGTAGTAGCTTGGTCGTTTCTGGCTGACATATGTGACAGGTACCTGCGCAAGGGGAAACCAGTTCTGGTGGAAGGGCGCATGCAGGTTCGCGAGTACGAGGATCCGAGGGGCGGAGGCCGCAAATGGGCAACGGAGGTAGTGGCGGAAAACCTGACGCTCTTGCCGTCCGGACGCAGGGACGATGAGTCGTATGGCGACATTCCAGCTCCGAGGCCTCAGCATCAGTCTCCGGAGAGAGCCTCTCATGACGTGCCGGTGTCTTCCGGCAGCGGAGACGTCGGGAGTCTTCGGGACGAGATAGATTTCGAGGAGGACTTCCCTCTGGATTTCTCTGATCTCGGCGATTCGTCGGATGGGAGCCATGATGTCGAGGTTCCGTTCTAGGTTTTTTTGAACAATACTGGGGAGTTGAAATTAAGATGGACAATCAATTCAGGAAGCGTCGCAAGCGTCGCCCAAAAGTATGTCACTACTGCGTCGATAAGGTCACGCGCGTTGACTACAAGGAATCGGAGAAACTGCGCAGGTATATAACGGACAGGGGCAAGATCGTTCCCAGAAGGGTCACTGGAACCTGCGCGAAACACCAGAGACAGCTTACCCTGGCTATCAAGAGGGCGCGTTTCCTGGCCCTTCTGCCTTTCACTTCCGATTAAGCGAAACGTAAAACGCAGAGGGGAGGGCTATCGCTCTCCCTTTTTTAATTTTTATCCGCTCATGCCGGAGGACTGAAATGTATCGCTCATCTATTACGAGAGACTGGTTGATATGCACCGCGATGAGCATTATGCTGTTTGCGCTCGGATTGAAGGCTCCTGCCTTGGCGTTGCCATTGATGTTGATCTATCCTTTCCCGTCGGCGTCTCTATCATATGAAAGGGGCTTGGTGCCGTCCGCGCTGAGTGCGGTATTCGCTTCGACGGCGATGGTCCTATTTCTGCCGCCGGTTTTCTCATTGATTTATTTCATCATGTTCGGCTTGTCCGGCGTCATAATAGGGACCTTGGCCCGAAGGATCCGCGCGTCGGCGGAACTCCTTCTCGCAGCCGTTGTCGCGGCTCTGGCGTGCAAGCTACTGTCCGCGTTCGTCGTCTTCGCGGCGTCCGGCGTCAATCTCATGGCCCCCGACGCGGCGGAGATCGAGAAGGCGATTTTATCGTTGGTCGAGTCGGGGGCATTTGCCCTCTCAGGCATGGATGCGGAGCGGATGCGCTCTGAAATATCGTCGATCGTCAGCTATATAATTCTCCTGATACCGTTCAACATGATACTCTTCTCATCGGTCGAGGCATTGATCTGCCTCTTCCTCGCTTCGCACGCGCACAGCAGGCGCGGCGGCGGCGGTTTTTTTTCGCTGCCGCCGTTCGGGTCGTGGCGTTTCCCCAAAAACATCCTGCTGGCGCTGGTCGTCGGATTCTTATGCGCGAGCGCGCCCGAAGAGGGGCGCTATTACGTGTTCCATCAGGTTGGGATCAACCTGAATGCCTTGACGAGGACGCTCTTTATCTTGCAGGGCCTCTCAATGGCTTGTTTTTTTATGGAGCGCAGGGGTTTTCCTAAATTTCTAAGAGCTGTTATGATAGCGCTGGCGCCGTTGGTGTCTATTTTAGGGGATATCTGCGCTGTCTTCGGGTTGCTGGATATTATATTTGATTTCAGAAAGAGAGCGAGGGGACTCGAGAAGTGAAAGTCATATTGACGCAGGACGTAAACAAGGTCGGGGTGAAGGGGGATCTCGTGGAGGTCTCCGACGGTTTCGCCATAAATTTTCTCTTCAAGAAGGGTTTTGCGGTCGAGGGCACGGGAGGCCGTCTGAGGGAGTGGGAGGAGTCCCAGAGGTCCCAAAAAAATCGTGAGGCCAAGCTCGAAAGGACGGCCATCGAGGTGAAGAAAAAGATAGGCGGGAAAAAGGTCACTGTGGTGATGAACGCCGGCGAGGAGGGCAGGCTCTTTGGCAGCGTGACGTCGCATCAGATAACCGAGGCTTTGAGGGCTCAGCATGAGGTATCCGTGGACAAGAAGGATATAAAGCTCGATGAGCAGGTGAAACAGCTTGGAATGTACCCCTTCAGGATAAAGCTGTACGCCGGAGTCGAGGCCGATCTCACCCTTGAAGTGAAGGCGGAATAACTTTGGCCGATCACGGGCTGATGGATCGAATCCCCCCGAACAACCTCGACGCGGAGCGAGCCGTGCTGGGCGCGGCCATCCTGGGCAGGGATGCACTCATGACAGTTGTGGAGACGTTGAGGTCCTCCGATTTCTACGATCCCAAACACGTGATGGCGTTCGAGATCATAGCGGACATGGCGGGGAAGGACAAGTCCGTTGACCTGCTGACTTTCCAGGAGGAGCTGTCGCGCCGTGACCTGTGGGAGCGCCTTGGAGGGCAGTCCTTTGCCGCCATGCTCGTTGACGCCGTCACGACTACGGCCAACGTCGACCATTACTGCGCCATAGTGCGCGACAAGTCGGTTCACAGAGCGCTGATAAGGGCGGGGGCCGAGATAACCCGCGTCGGCTACTCGGAGGATGTGGAGTCGCAGGACGCCCTCGCCGAGGCCGAGCGAAAAATATTCGAGGTGGCGCGCCACGGCTCAAAATCCTCCATAAAGGATATATCGGCCGTGGTGGTCGGTGCCTTCGATCAGATAGAAAGAAGCATCCAGGAGGGTGTGTCGGCCAACGCCGCGCCGTCTGGATTCAGCGACCTCGACGCCATCACGGGGGGGTTCCAGCCGGGGAGCCTCAATATAATCGCCGCTCGCCCGTCCGTCGGGAAGACCGCGTTCGCGCTCAATGTCGCCACTCACGCGGCGGTGTTTGAACGAATACCGACGCTCATATTCAGCCTGGAGATGTCCGCGGAACAGATAGCGGGAAGAATGCTGAGCTCGCTCGCGAGGGTGAACACCAAAGAGCTCCAGCTGGCCGGAAGGTTCAGCAACGAGCAGTGGAACTCACTGACCGACGCAGTGGCCCAGCTCAGCGGCTCCCCCATATTCATAGACGACAGCTCTACCCTCTCCACATTTGAGCTTCGCTCCCGCTGCCGCCGATTTATGAGCAAGCATGTGGATAAAAGAGGTCTCGTCATCATCGACTACCTTCAGCTCATGTCGGCCGCCGCGAAGAGGATGGAGAACAGGCAACAGGAGGTGGCCGACATATCCAGGTCCCTCAAGGGCGCGGCAAGGGAGTTCGAGGTGCCGGTCATCGCTCTTTCCCAGCTGTCGCGAGAGGTGGAGAAGCGAGGGACCAGCAAGCGTCCCATGCTCTCGGATCTCAGGGACAGCGGGGCGATCGAGCAGGATGCCGACGTGGTGGCGTTCCTGTACAGAGCCGCCTATTATCAGCAGGACAACGACTCCAGCGACAACACCGCCGAGCTCTCCATACAGAAACACAGAAACGGCCCCACCGGCAAGGTTCAGCTGGTTTTCTACAGGGAGTTCTCGAGGTTTGAGAACAGCATTCGTTTATAAGATGTAATTATAAGCCGGGTGTGTTATATTTTTTTGCGGTCTTGTATATATATACACTGCTTACTCGCAAAAAATGACCTAAAGTAAGAGCTGGGAGGCGTTGTCGTGGCCGACAAGATGTGGGACATTCTTCGTTTTTTGAAAAACCCCGAGGGAGATAACCTAAAGGACAGCAGTTCGAATCCAAGCGCTGATGCCGAGAAGCGCCAGATAAATGAACAGCTCGCCGGCGCTCTGGAGCGGGCGGTTTTGGCTATCGATAAGGTTTTGAGCAAGCGGGAGGCCGCCGGTGAATCGAGCTCCGGTACGGGTGACGGCGATTTTTTGACACAAGGGGGCGACGTTCCTGACTCAGCGGAGGATGACGTTCCCGTCAAGCCCGAGGAGCGTGTCCCGGCTGAGGCGGATGTCCGGCCTTCTGAAGAGGCCGCGCGCGCCGACGCTGAGGTGAACGCTGAAGCGAAGGAGAGCGGTCCGCGTGTTAGAACCGCCGTTGAGGCCGATGACGTTTTGGAATCCGTAGCGGCGCCGGCCGTTGCCCCGCATCTCGAAGAGACCGGAGAATCGAATGGAGGCAGGCTGATCGTCGCGGCGATATCATCGGTGAGGCCGAACCCCTTCCAGCCGCGGAGGACGATGGGCGAGGCGGAGCTCCAAGAGCTGGCTCAGTCAGTCAGGGAGTTCGGGGTACTGCAGCCCATACTCGTCAAAAGCGTGGCCGGCGGTTACGAGCTGATAGCGGGCGAGCGCAGGCTGAGGGCCGCATCCTTGGCCGGATTGTCCGAAATACCGGCTATGGTGGTCGAGACGGAGCCGGTCGCTCAGCAGATCATCGCGCTGGTGGAGAATATACAGAGAAAGAACCTGTCCGCCATAGAGGAGGCGGCGTGCCTCAACGATATACTATCCAAGACGGGGTGGAGCCAGACGGAGCTGTCGTCGCGCATGGGGCGCAGCCAGGCCTCCATAGCGAACAAACTCAGGCTTTTGAGGCTGGACTCGTCGGTTCAAGATCTGGTGATATCGGGAAAGCTGGGGGAGCGGCAGGCGAGGTCCCTTCTGAGCCTCTCCGCCGAGGAGCAGAAACAGCTGGCGCAGAGGGCGATTGACGAGGAGCTGAGCACAAGGGCTCTCGAACAGTTGGTCGAAAATTGGAACAACCGTGAGCGAGCTCAGCGAACCAAGGCCAAGAAAAATTCCCAGGATGGCCCGGCGGATGAACTCCTTGGCGACATAGCTTCAGTGGTGAACAGGCACAAAAATCGGGGCGTTTCCGCCCAGTGGAAGGTAAAGCGGATGAACCAGGACTCGCTTGTCGTCGAAATAATTGTTGACCTGACCGGCGAAGGGACTGCGGCTGCGGAGGAAGCTACCGCATGACACCGGCGTTTTCAGGCGATAGAAGGAATAAAAAGGCGGGAAGGTATAAGAGATCTGGATATGTAAAAAAAACGTTTGAAGAGAATGTTTTTTTTGTTCAAAGATGGGTTTTGTACGTCGCGTTCTTTATCTCATTTTCGTTGCCGAACTTGGTCTTCTCCGGCAAGTATTGGTTCGACACCCTGCATCTGATGAAATGGTTCGTGACAATGGTTCCGGTGGGAGCGCTCGCGCTTTTCGCAGGGACATGCGCGGCGGTGTTCGGCGCGAAGCGCATGAATTTCAAACTCGACCCCTTCGGCGCTCTCTGGTTGCTGTTGCTCCTGCTGGTGACGGTGCAGCCGCTTTTTATCGGGTTGTCGTCCATCTCGACATACGCCAAGGAGTGGTTTTACTTCGCCGCGCTCTTCGCGGTCTACATCCTCGCCTACAATCTGTGGCGCGACGGCAGGTTTCACAGGGTTCTCCTGTGGGGGAGCAGCGTAAACGCCGCGGTCAACGTGCTGTTCGCTGAAATACTTATCAGAGGCAGCAACGGCGGAGTCCCCTTCATCATGGACGTCCCCGGGAATTACATAGGCAATACCGCGCAGCAGGAGATGTTTGGGCTTTGGATGGCAATGGCCATATTGAACTCGTTCTTCCTGCACATCCACTACGCCGGGGAATGGAGGAGCGCCTCCAACGAAAACCCTGAGCCGGACCTGGGCCGGATGACGGCGTCCAGTCGTTTTGGCGGGGTCGCTTCGCGGTTGCTTCTGTTCGCGAATTTGTTCCTTCTCTCTGTGAACGCATGGGGATTGTGGAATTCTACCACCAGGGGCGCCATACTGTCGCTTTTGGTCGCGATAGCGGTACTGATAGTATGTTTCTGGAGAAACGGTGAGAAGTTGGAGCTCAGGCATTCGCTGATCCTCTCCGGGGTGGTTGCCGTGCTCCTCGTCGTTGTCCTGGGCGCCAGTGCGCTCTTTGGGGTTGGAAGGGCCGCGTCGCTGATAAGCAAGGTCGCGGATATGCTGCAGAACACAGGGACCTTCGGCGGGAGGATAAGCATCTGGAGGACCAGCATGGAAGTTTACCGCAAGGAGCCTCTGACCGGCGTTGGCCTTGGGCAGTACAAGTGGCACTTCCTTGACGGGCAGAGGCTGCTTTACAAAAATCACCCCGAGCTGGCGGGCGACCCCGGATACAACTGGCAGTACACGTACTGGGCGCACAGCGAATATCTGCAGTGGCTGTGCGAAACGGGGCTGATAGGCGCGATCATGCTCCTCCTGATGGCACTGTGGTGGCTTTATGAATTTTCGAGCGCGCTTGTCAGGCGAAAACGTCTTCCCCCCGAGGCGTTGTGGGGGTGCTCCATGCTCTTCCTGCTGTGGTTCGATGCCATATTCAGCAGGCCGTTTCACAGGATAGAGAACTCCGTGTGGATGGCCTTGGCGTTTGCGCTGGCCAACAGGCATGTACTGCCCGGCAGGACGAAGTGGGCAGACATAGACAGCGAGTTCCTTTATAGGTGCTTCGGAGGCCTAGTGGCTGTCGCGGCGGTGGCCGGTTTCGTCTTCATCGGCGGCGGCATGGCGGGGGACAAGATGATATACAGGGCTTTAGTGCTGCCGAGCGGTGTGCAGACAAAGTTCCATCTTCTGAACAGTGCGGAGCGCTATCTCATGTCCCGCGACGACGCCCGCGAGCAGATGGCCGAGCTCAATATCGCGATCGGGTCGCAGCAGCGGGACATGAAGGCGTATTCGAAGGGATTGAACGACCTGTACGTGGCGTTCAGCAGGCGTCCCACCGCCAAACTGCTGTTTGAGGTGATAGATCACGCGAGGAAGCTGAATGATATGCAAATATTGCAGAGAGCCGCGGTATACCTGCACCCGGACTCGCTGAGTGTCAGAGAGCCGCCGGATGAAGCCGCGTCCAAATAAAAAACGGGCCTTCACGCTAGTCGAGATAATGCTCGCGCTGGGCATCGGAGGCATGATACTGGCGCTGGGCATCGCCCCGCTTATGTTCACGGCGAGGACGATATCGCAGACGCGCGCGAATTTCGCTTCGGCAAACAGGGAACGCGCGGCAGTGAACAGGATATTTCAGGACGTCAGGGAGTCCGTGGGACTCAACGTGCAGTCCCCCGTTTTCATCGCGCGCCGCGACAGCCTTGAGGGGGGCTCGGACAATATGCTGATGGTGTGGACCATCGCGCCGGCCTACGCCGGCGCGTCGATGGGGAGCGTTGTTTATGGGGTACCGCGGAGTACGGTTTTGGGCGGCGATTTCGAGGAGGGCGTTTACAGGTGGGTTCTGTCCGACGACACGGTCCCCGGTTCTCTCGGCGACGAGGATCTGGAACCCGAGACCGCCCGGCTTCTGCTCGGCGGAGTTAAAGGCGTTTCGTTCCACGCCCTGAGCGGCTCCTCGTGGACGGACAGTTACAACGGCTCTCTGCCGAGGGCGCTCCGGGTGACGTTTCAATACGAGGATGGGGACGTCTCTTATGAGGATTTGCTGCCGAACTTCTAGGGGCGGGTTCATTCTCGTCACGGTCATGATGATCTCGACGATCTTTCTGGGAGCGGCCGTCTCGTATGCGCTCTACGCGAGGCGGGAGATGAGGAGGGCCTCTGAGGAGGAGTTTCTCATGGCGTCGCGCGGTTTGGCGATGATAGCGTGCCAGGAGGTGTCACAGTGGATCGCCGGCGACAAGAACGAATACGACTCCAGGCACGAGTTGCTTTACGCCCCGAATTTTCCGCTGGAGATGTTTTACGGGGATTGGCTGGTGAGCGTCAAGATTGATCCGCAGGATGACCGCATCTCCATCAACGATATATTTTTGCCGGATGGCGTCACTATAAAAAACGAGTACGCTTACCCGTGGCAGCGGATATGGAGGGCGCTGGCCAGCGACGAGACCGCCGTGCTGCTTCAGGACTATCTCGACAAGGACGCGATCCCCCGTCCCGGAGGCAGGGAGGAGTACTACTTCCCAAATCGCAGGATCAGCGACCTCAGCGAGTTGAGGCGCCTCCCCGAGATGACGTCGGACATGTTATACGGCAGGGGTGCGGACGGCGCGAGGGCCGATACTTTTTTCACGGTGTACGGCGGCGGAAAAATCAACATAAATCTGGCGCCTGTGGCGGTCCTGGCGGTCCTGGATCCGGATTTGGGGGCCGACATAGCCGAGTCGATCGCTGAGCATCGCATGGAGAACGACATAAAGAGCGCTAAGGATTTGGCGAAAATACCGGGGTTCCCGCAGGCCGTCACCGCAAGGCTCAATAATGTGATAGGCTACAAGAGCGGTTATTTCATGGTTCACCTGAAGGTTCAGCTGGACATGAGGGAGCGCAACTTCGACGTCATGCTGACGCGTGGCGATGGCAAATGTCAGATCGTTTATTGGAGAGAGTAAACGCGAGCGATGAAAAAAAAATCAGAGTCGCATAAATTCATACGCCTGGCCGGAGATGACGGACTCATCGCATCTTGCGCCGGCAGTAAGGTATTGCTTCACTCGTTCAGGAATATCTCTGTCCACCCGTTCTCGTTCCCCTTCTCCGGGATGTCTCGGGTGAGGGAGGCGCTGAGGATTAAGTTCAAACCTCTGCTGGGGGACGCGGCTTCAAATATAGCCATCATCCCGCTCTTAGTCCGCAGCGAAAAGAAAATGTCGTCAGGTTGCGTATATCTGCTCTTTGGCGACGAGATGGCCGCCATAGACGAGGCCATGTCCCGCGTGGGGGGAGATTATCTCGTCTGGCCCGTGCAGATGGCGTTTGCCGCGGAGGTGGACGGCGACGGTTTGATAATATGGTCGGACGACGAGACCATCGCCGCCATGTGGCTCGAGGATTGGACGCCCAAGTTCTACAAGAGCGCGGACAGGAACGGGAGCAGCGTCGAGGACGAGAAGCGGGGCGCCCTGGAATACATCGGGCAGAACGGCGGCCGGGTCGAGCGCGTCCTGTTGCTGGATGACAGGGATGTGACCGGCGACGACGTTCAGAGATGCGGCGCGTATACCCTCGCGTCGTGCGGCGCGTATGTCTCCCTAGATCTGTCGAGCAAGGGAACGAACCTGCTGGAGCGCAGGGAGCGAGTCATCGGGGCCATGTCGCGCGCGGCGAAAGCCGCCATAGCCTCGGGGCTCTTCTTCCTTGCCGTCTCGTGCGGGGTGCTTTTTTATCACTCCTCGCAGCTCTCATCCAGCGCCTCGAACGCGGAGTCGGTTTACGAAGCGTCCTTCGGCGAGCGGTCGATGCAGCCGCTGAGCTCCGCTCAGGCGAAACTCCGCACCGTCAGGTTGAGCGAGGCAGACAACTCCCTCAACGCCATAATGAAGGATGTAACCGAAGTTTGGGACAAACTGGGGACATCCCCCGACATAACGATAGAGACCCTGAGCTACGGGTCCGAGGCCACGAACATCCTGGGCACGGCGAAGAGCAACGAGGCCATACAGCGGATGCGCTCC
Organism: Synergistaceae bacterium; assembly: GCA_031269245.1. Taxonomy (GTDB): domain Bacteria; phylum Synergistota; class Synergistia; order Synergistales; family Synergistaceae; genus JAIRKI01. Next base: position 24,812 of record JAISZL010000091.1, read on the forward strand.
CTACTGGAGGAACACGGATACTCGCCCAGGATGGCCAATATCCAGACGGTCCCCGGGGGAGACATGCGCTTTAACATGAGCATATCGAGGGGAGGGCCCGACTGATGATGAGCCTGAACGAGATCATGGAGGCCCCGGAATCTCGCAGGGCGATGCGCATGCTGGCGCTCGCCGCCGCGATATGGATAGCGTGCTTCGCCGTTGCCGTCAGGATAACGGCGGTCAGCAGAAGCCTCGCCGCGGCGGTCAGCGCGAGCGGACGGATTGTCGACTCCGGGATGCGGTACAGAGCCTACCCCAGAACCGAGCAGGCACAGACCGCGAGGAAGGTCGAGGATCCTCTCGGCGCGTTGACGCAGATAGTCGACGCACTTTCGCTTAAGGACAGGATGCAGCAACTCCAGTCGAACGCCTCGGGCGTGCTCATCCAGCTGGAGCGCCTCTATGGGCAGGAGCTGCGGGAGTTCCTGTCCACGGTCGAGAGCAGGGGGCTTCAGATAAGGACCGCGGAGATAAGGGCCCTTCCCTCCGGCGGAGGAAGGGTCTTGAGCGCGACGTTCACGCTGGAGCAGAGTCGATGAGATACCTGAAGTTTTTCGCCTACGCCGCGGCGGCGATGGCGGCCCTTGTCGCCGGGGTGTTTTTTTTCGCGCCGTGGGACATGGGAGGAATGTACGTCCTCGACTCCATAAGGCTCGAAGCGGCCAAGAGGGGCGTATACATATCTTACGGCGGCATGAGGGCGGAGGGGACGATATTCCCGGTTTATCGCATAGACAGCGTGGACATAGAGAGTCCCGTATCAAAAATGACCGTCTCGGACGTGAAGGTCAAGACGCGGTTCCTCGCGAGCCTGCTGTCGGGGAGGGCGTCCTTCGCGGCGGAATTTGGCGGAACGGACATACTCGTAATCCCGAACAACAGAGTGAACCTGCAAAGAGGAGAGGCCGATATCTCCGCGGCCGGCGACGCGATATCGGTCTCGGGGGCTGACATAGAGGGAGAGATATCGGCAACAGGCGATATCGTCTACGACATCGCTCAAAGGAGGGTCACGTACAGCACGATCGCTATCAAAGCCCCCCCCCACATAAACGCGCTGCTGGGCAACCCCCTGCTGAGCCGTTACCTGGAGTCCGCAAACCCCGGAGAATGGAGGATAAAAAGCAATGCGTCTCAAAATCGGCCTTAAGAACTTGAGCCGCCTGAGAATCAGCGGGGCGGGATTCTTGAGCCCGCTCGCGTCGTTCGGGAGGTCGCGGTTCCCATTGGTGATCGCGTCGATGCTGGCGTGTTCGTTTCTCCTCTGCTCGTTCGCGGAGGGCATCCTCTCCTCTCGGGCGATGGCCCTGCAGGAGGAGCTCGCCGCCGCCGCGGCACGCCGTCAGCCCAGCATACTTTACGCCGGAGGGGCACGGAGCTCAAAGTCTGCGACTATGAAGTTCGACTCGTTCAACGTGCCCGATAAGAACCCCGCGGATGAGGCCGATAAAACAGAGGAGCCCGAGCCCGATGCGCCGCCGAAGCCGATAAAGTCGTTCAGGCTCGTGGGGACGCTGCCGTCCGTCGGAGCCTGGGTGGCCTCGGATAAAGCCACGGAGTTCGTCCTGAGACGGCAGGAGTTCAACGGATACGCGTTGGAGAGCGTCGAGCCGCAGATGGTCATCTTCACGAGGGACGGCGAGATATTCCCGCTCTACATGGTGTATTCCGCCGCGTCCGCGAAACCGGCCGCCGCGCAGCCGGCACAGCGCGGCGCGCAGCCGAAAGAAGCGGCGCCGTCTCCCCAGGCCGGTCAGGCAGGGCGGGAAGGGGTGATGCTGGCGACCTTCAACGGCGACGACGGGACCGTCACGAGGGAGTTGCTCAACGACCTTCTGATGAACCCATACGCCGAGCTGTCGAAGATGCGGCTCATCCCGACCGAATCGGGCATGAGGATAGCCGCCATCCGTTCGGATGCCATGTTCGCCAAACTGGGCATGAAGAGGGGCGACGTCATCACCGGCATCAATGGGATCGCCATCACCGACGTCGGCAACTTCGCCAACGTCATAAGCTCCCTCCTGACCGGAGCCAGGCTCGATTTTCAGGCGACGAGGGACGGTAGTCAGGGGCAGTTGGGCTACGCGGTGAAATGAGAGGATTTACGCTTATAGAGACGCTGGTGTCCCTGCTGGTGCTGGCCCTGGTCGTCACGGCATCGCTGAAGCTGGTGGCCCTCTCCCAGAGGGGGCTTGCCGAGGTCAGGGAGAAGGAGGCCATGCTGAACGCCGCCGGCAAACTTCAGATCGAGATAGCCTCCGACCCGCTCAACATATTCGGCGTGAGCCGGGATGTCGCGTGGAGTGTGCACGAGATGTCCAGCCCGCTCTGGATCGACGAGGCGATAGACATAAGGGCACTGGCTTTTGGGCAGAACATGTCGCGCGATCTCGCCCTGCTTAAGGGTAGGGAGCAGAAGTGGAGGGAGCTCGATCTCACGAGAAACGGCAGGACTCTGACTCTCTTTTTGCCACCCGCGTCGGAGATGCCCTCCCAGCCGGCGTCGAGCGACGCGCAATGAATGGGGCCGCGGCCTGTCATACCAATTTGCGGGTCGGGTGCCTGAAGTTAATTTTAATGACAGTGTTTATACGCCCCTGGACACATCGTCAACGCACCATTGAAATCGAATTGGTACAGCCAAATCGCGGCGCCGCAGATTGAAGGAGTGAACCGAATGATCGCAAGGAAGGCAATTTCATCAGCGCTTTTTCTTTTTGTTATTTTCACGGCCGCGGCGTTACCCCCGTCCGCGTCGTTCGCGGCCGAGCCCGCCGCGGCCCCCGACCCCGAGCAGAGCGAGCGGAACCTGATAACGGCCGCTAAGTCCATGAGGTCCACGGGGAAGGTTCAGCTCAACTTCAAGGACCTCGAGATGATTCAGTTCATTCGATTCATGTCGGAGCTGCTGGGGGAGAACATAGTGGTCAACCCCGGCGTGAAGGGGACCGTATCGGTCGTCTCTCCCAAGGTGATCTCGATATCGGAGGCGCGCCTCGTGATGCTCTCGGTGCTGGAGATGAACGGGCTCTCGCTTCAGGGCATGGGCGGCTACTCCAAGGTGATGCCGATCAACGCCGGCCCGTCGACGAATCAGGACGTGTTCAGGGGCTCCGAGGGCGTGACCCCTAGCGAACAGCTCACGGTGCAGATAGTGCCCCTGCGGTACGTCAAGTCCGGCTTCGTCGTCGACCCCCTCAAATTGGGAGTCCAGGGTTTGAACATAGCCCCCATATCCGGCGGGACCGCCGTTCTCCTCTCCGGAAAGGCCGTTCTTCTGAATAGGGCGGTCAACATCATAAAGGCGCTGGATGTCCCGGACAGCGTGCGCGGGATAAAAACGGTCGCGCTGAAGTACACGTCGGCGAAGCTCGTAGAGGGTCACGTCAACGCCATAGCGAAGGACTCGACATCGAGGCTCGCCGGCCTCATCGCGATAGGGGACGAGCGCAGCGGTAAGGTGATACTGGTCGGGGCACGGGATGCCACGCTGGAGGCCGAGAGGCTTATGATCGACCTCGACGTGCCCGCCACCGTCACCAACTTCCACGTGTACAAGCTGCAAAACGCCGACGCCAAGACCGTCGCCGAGCAGCTCAGCCAGATCATCTCCGTGGCCGCGAGGCTGCAGCCGGCACAGAGGGGCGGCGAAGGAGGGGCTCAGGCGATGCCGACGAGCGTGGTCCCGGACCTTCCGACGAACAGCATCATACTGACCGCCACACAGGAGCAGTACGGCGCCATAAAGGACATCCTGGAGGAGCTCGACGTTCAGCCGAAGCAGGTCCTCCTGCGCGGCCTCATAGCGGAGGTGAACCTCACCAAGCTCAACAGCGCCGGTATCGACTGGTCGGCCTGGGGCGGCGACGCGGCCACCGACCTCCTGATAGGCGGGAACGTCCAGTTGGGCGCGACGTCGGTGCCCGCGCAGTTCATGCAGTGGTTCACCGAGATGACCAGGACCGAGAAGGTTAACTACGACGAAAACGGGAACGCCGTGACGACGCGAAACATCAAGGGGATGGGGCTCGTCTACGCGTACATCAAGATGCTGAACAACTTCAACGCCATCAACGTACTGTCGATGCCCCGCCTGATGTGCACGGACAACATGGAGAGCGCCCTTCAGGTCGGGCAGGTCATACCGCAGCTCAGGGGGCAGACGTCAGACATAAGCAACCCGTCGGCCGTGCAGAACAGCTTCGAGTACAAGGACACCGGCCTCATCCTCAAGGTGACGCCGCACATCAGGAGCGGCAACCTCGTGGCACTCGACATAGAGCAGACAATAGAGGAGGTATTGAGCACGTCGGGTTCCACGACGCCGGTGACGTCGAAGCGCCTCATCAAGACGAACGTCCTGGTGGCGAACGACGAGACCATCATCCTCGGGGGGCTGATCCGCGAGGTGGAGAAGACGCTCAAGAACCGGGTGCCAGGCATATCGTACGTGCCGATCGTCGGGAACCTCTTCACGTCGAGCGAGCGTCAGCGCGAGAAGGTGGATCTCATGGTCTTTCTCACCCCGAAGATAATCGAGACGCCCCAGCAGGCCACAGACGCGACCATAGAGGTCACCACCGGCGGCGACGGCCTCAGCATCGGAGAGACCAAGACCATCATGAACTACTACGAGGAGTTCATGAGGTCGAACAGGGAGGGCGGCGTCAGCCAGAACACCATGCGCTTAACCGCTCCGGCTTCGGATGACAGCGCAGAGACCGGCGGAACGAAGTAAAAACATCATGAGCGAATCATCTGCGGCGAACGAGAGGAGCGCGCCAAAAAAACTTCCGGCGCCGGAGCGGGTGCTGGAGCTCATACCGGGTGGCGTGAGCGTGGACGCGTTGCGGGAGAAGGGGATAATCCCCATAGATGTGCGCGGTTCGGCACTGGTGGTGGCGTCGTCGTCGGTTTCGTCGATGCCGGACGCGCAGATACTCGCCATGTCCTCGGGCAGGACCGCCCTGTTGGAGATATACCCGGAGGAGCAGATCGCGGTCCTGATCAGGACGCTCTACGACCTGAAGAGCGGCGTGGCCCAGGACACGCTGAACGCGATAGAGTCCGTCGACGACCTGTCGCAGTTGGCGCGCCAGGAGGTATTGAGCGACACTGTGGATGCCCCTGTCATCAAACTGGTCAACGGAGTTCTCCTGGAGGCCGTCAAGGAGCGGGCGACCGACATACACCTGGAGCCGTTCGAGGACAAACTTCTGGTGCGCTATCGGATCGACGGCGTGCTGAACGACCGCTACGAGCTGACGAAGGGGCACCAGTCGCCGGTCACGAGCCGCATAAAGGTCATGGCGAAGATGGACATAGCGGAGCGTTTCATCCCGCAGGACGGAAGGATCGGCATAGCGCTTGGCGACAGGGCCGTCGACATAAGGGTGAGCTCGCTCCCGACTCAGCACGGCGAGCGGATAGTAATGAGACTGCTGGACAAGGCACGAGGCCTTCTCACGTTAGAGGACCTGGGCATGGCCGAGGAGGAGAGGCTGAAGCTGGACTCGCTCATCCGCAGTCCGCACGGCATGATACTCCTCACCGGCCCCACCGGCTCCGGCAAGAGCACATCGCTCTACGCGATACTCCAGGCCCTGGCCCGCCCCGAGGTGAACATAATCACGGTCGAGGATCCGATAGAGTACGACCTTCCCGGCGTGGGGCAGGTGCAGGTGAACGAGAAGGCGGGCGTCACGTTCTCGAGCGCGCTCCGCTCCATACTGCGGCAGGACCCCGATATCATAATGATCGGCGAGATGAGGGACTTCGACACGGCTCACATAGGCATTCAATCCTCGCTCACGGGGCACCTCGTCCTCTCGACCCTTCACACGAACGACTCTGTGAGCGCCGTGTCGCGGTTGCTAGACATGGGAATCGAGCCGTATCTCATAGCGGGCTCGCTCCTTGGCGTCGTGGCGCAGAGGCTCGTGCGCAGGATATGCCCGAGCTGCAAGAGGCGCGTCGATCCGCCCGCCACCATGAAAAAATACGGCCTCGCCTCCGCGTTTCGAGGGGAGGGGTGCGAACGGTGCGGCAGGACGGGATATCGCGGCAGGTTCGGCCTGTACGAGCAGTTCGACATAACGCCGGAGGCGTCGGAAGCTATCTCGTCCGGCGCGACGCTCGCCGCGCTCAGACAGCTCGCCAGGGAAAGCGGCATGAGGACGCTCCTGGAGCTCGGGATAGCCGCCGTCGCATCGGGCGGCACCACCCCGGAGGAGATGCTTAGGGTGGTAGGTGAGATTTAAATGCCCATCTTCAAGGTCAAGGCCTACGACTCAAAGGGCGATCTGAAGAGCCTGCGCAAGGATTCCTCCACCGAGGAGGAGTTGCTGCGCGCTCTGTCGCTGGAGGGTTACGTGCCGATCTCGGTCGAGGCCGAAAAGGCGAAAAAATCCCCCGACAGGGCGCCCAAGACGCTGAGGCTCGCCGACCAGCACCTGTTCTGCACGATGCTGTCGGCGTTTTTACAGAGCGGGCTGTCCATGACGGAGGTCTTGAGGCTTCTTCAGAGGCAGACGCGCGACAAGCGGCTTCAGCCGATCTTCTCGGAGCTGCGCGAGTCGGTGGAGTCCGGCAGGTCCCTCGCTCAGTCCATGTCACAGCAGGGGGTCTTCAGGGACTCGCTGGTGGGCATGGTGGAGGCGGGCGAGCGCTCGTCGTCGCTCCCCGGAGTGCTCGACAAGGCCTCGGCACTGCTCCACGGGGAGATAGCCCTCAGGCGGCGCATTCAAACGGCCCTGACCTACCCGCTGCTGATGATGGTGGTGGGGTGTTTCGTCGCGGCGTTTCTGCTCGTTTACGTCGTACCGCAACTCACCGGCATCGTAACCCAGTCGGGCCAGGCGCTCCCTCTCGCCACCAGGATGCTTCTGGCTCTCTCGTCCGCCGTCAAGGTCGGCGGGATTCCGGTGCTGATCGCGCTGCTTTTCGCGTATGTCCGCATGAAGAGGAAGGGCAGGAGGATTTCCCTCCCGCTCTTCAGCGAGACGAGAAACCTTCTCACCATATCCCTGCTCTTCTCCCAGCTCTCCACCCTGATAAAGTCGGGTGTCCCTCTAGTGCAGGCGCTGGAGATGTCCGGTACGCTCGATCCCATGCCTGGGAGGGTGAAGTTCCTGGCCGACGAGGTGCGGAAGGGCTATCGATTTTCGCAGAGTCTGGAGCGCCACGGCTCCTTCAGCGAGGACGTGGTTTCCATAGTCCGTATAGGGGAGGTCGGAGGCAATCTCCCCGACTGCCTGGACAGGATAGCGACGAACTCGTGGGAGTTCGCGCAGGCGTCCATGGAGAAGTGGTCGACGCTCGCCGAGCCGTTGATCATAATCGTGCTCGGCACGTTCGTGGGATTCGTCGTGATGGCGGTGCTCCTGCCCATATTCAGCTTGTCGGACCTCGCGGGTATATAATACCGCTTCGCGGCCAGCAGGCTGTTTTTAATGGTATTTCGCCTTGATCTGCCTTAGGAAGCGCTAATTGAAAATTTCAATTCAATCGGCGCTTCCCCAGTTTTCTTAATCTCTATCCGCGTTTCCTCCCCAAAAAAGAAGCTAAGAGGAGCGGCAGACCCATCAGGGGAGATGAGCCAAATCCGGCGTTGCAGCCGCTTCCTCCGCCGCTGTCGCCGCCATCGCTGCCGCCTTTGGGGGCGACATTGAACATGACGCCGCCCCCATATTCTGCTGTGGAGCTGTCCTCCTGATTTTCCGCGCCAACGAACCAGCCCGAAGCATGGTCAAAAGTGAAGCTCACAAAACCATCGCCGTCAGTCTTAGCTTCCCGATATCCCTCATTGACCCAGCCCTCTCCAGCCCCCTCTGGCCGATTTACCGACACTTGGAATCTATTCACAAATGCCGTGACTTCGTGACAAGATTGCAAAATGATTGATATAATACAAAAAAGAAGGGCGGTGCTCATACTGAAAACACAATGTTATTGCAAGCGGTGTTTGATGTGATCGGGAGGCCGCCGCGTCCTTCGACTAAGTACAAACCCCCTCAGCGCCCCACTATTCGGCGGTGATGATGCGGCGTGCGTCCGAGTAGTCGGCCGCGATCTTTTGTCCGGGCTTCGTCACCAGGAACCTCTCGTCGTCCCATCTGCCCTCGATGAAGTCCCTCAGCATCCCGCTGTCTCCGCGCACGACGTCGAAGGATGCCCCCAGGTAGGCCGCCGCGTCCTCCGTGTATTTCTCGTACTGGGGGAAGTCCAGCTCGTCCCACTTTATATAGGCGCACCTCTTGTAGCTCTCCGGCCACTCCTGCTCAATCAGGTATTTCGCGCTCTCCTCGCCGTAGCGCTCCGTGTAGATGACGGACAGCGCCTCTACGGACTCCTTCGATGGCATGAACGACGAATTCTCTATCCAGGATGCGTTGTACCAGAACGTGCCGCCTTGAGAGTTCAAGGAATTTTGGTAAGCCTCTTGGGAGCCGAGGAAGAGGGTTATGCAGTCGTGCGCCCTGGGAGCCACGAGGGGGTACTTTTTCGAGCAGAGGCCCACAAGGCCGTTAGAGCACAGCCCATAAGCGAGGAGTATCGCGTCGAAGTCGCGCTCCTTGTAGTCGCAGCGAGATTTGTAAGTGTACACGTCATTCCCGGCGTCTATCTTCTCCAGCTCCGCCCGAAGCGTTTTTTGGAGCAGCTCCGGCGTGTTGTGCAACCCCTGGCGGATATACGTGACGTCCAGGTAGTTTTCGCAGTTGGCGGCAATCAGCGATATCTCCCTGAATAACACCTTGCACGCGATAACTTTCAACCTCATCGACGCACGCCCTGCCTTTCTCCGCTTCAAAAAAACTCTGACTGCGAGTCTGTATTGAGGCAATTATACTTTGGCCTATTAAAAAAATCAAATGAAAACATGACTATCAAATTGTCTCAGTTGTTTCTGTTGCAATAAGTTGTTTGTAAGTTATTGTGCGAGCTTTGATACGGGTCGTCAACACTTTTTCGGGCAGAAAGTTAAGCAGCCAGATTTGTACTACTACGATACCAATGTTTCAACCACTCCAGCGGGCTAAGATAGCCCAGGCGTTTTTGGGCTCGCGGGGTGTTGTAAAAACCGTTGATGTAGGCCGCCATAGCTTGGCGGGCCTGCTCTCTGGTCTTGAAATGTGCCCAGTGTACCGCCTCTTTTTTCAGGTTGGTGAAGAAACTCTCGCTCCAGGCATTGTCTCCGGGTTTACCTACACGAGAGAAACTCTGCCTGAACCCGAGGCGCGAGAGAAGCTGTTTTACCGCCTCCGACGTGTACTGACTCCCACAGTCGCTGTGGAATATGCGGCCGGCAATTCCACTATTAATTCGC
>JAISZL010000034.1 GCA_031269245.1 Synergistaceae bacterium
TTTACGCGGAAACGCGTCCAAAAAAAATCAGGGAGACGGCAAACCTCCCTGATTTTTTTGGATATTCAGCCTTGTGAAACGCGGCCTTTATTTGTTGGGGTTTTTCAGCGTTTCAGGGCTGCTTTGATCTTGTCGGGCGTCGCCGGGAGTTCTTTTATCCGCGCTCCGCAGGCGGCGAATATCGCGTTGCCTATCGCGACGTGCGGGGCGGCGAGAGGCATCTCGCCGGTGCCGGACGCGCCGAACGGACCGTACGGACGCGGGGTCTCAACGTGAACCAGCCTCAGGTCGTCTGGGACATCCTTGGGGTAGGGCAGGCCGCAGGTGATGAGGTTGTTGTACTTCTTCTCATCGAGGAAATCCTCGGTAAGCGCCAATCCGATGCCTTGCGCGATCCCGCCGTACTGCTGTCCGTCGACCACCAGGAAGTTGCATATCACGCCGACATCGCCGACCAGCGCGAAACGTTCCGTCCCGACCTTGCCGGTCGCCGTGTCGACCGACACCTGCGCTATGTTTATCGCGAACATGTGGGCCATGAAGGGATACCCCATACCCGTCTCGGGGTCGTTGCCGCTGCATTCGACCAGGTTGCCGTCGTTGTCGACGACCTGGGTCTTGTATGTGGCTTCGTAATAGAGTTCCTTGCCCTCGGCGGCCATCTCGTCGTATGTGCGGTACGTGCCGTCTTCCTTGCGCATCGCGTCTAGCAGCATGTTACAGCTCATTATTATCGCGTTGCCGACCATGTTCTGGCAGCGGCTCGCGGCGGCCGCGCCGCTGTTGGGCGTCTTGGCCGTATCGCTCGAAATATGCCTGATTTGTTTCGGGGAAAGCCCGAGCGGCCTCAGCGCCTCATGCGCTGTGCCGAGCGTGCCCATGTCCGCGCCTTGGCCGTGATCCTCCCATGTGTTGTAGATTATCACGCCGTCTTTGGTCAGCTCCACCGCGTTGCCGGCCTCGTCGGCGCCGTCGTCGTTGGAGTTGTAAATCGCGAACGACACACCCGCGCCGTACTTGATTTTGCCGTCGCCGGCCTTGTTTTTCTTCTCGGCGTCCAGCTTGAATTCCTCGTATATCGGACGGGCCTTCTCGATCATCGCGGGGAAGGGATATACCTCGAACTTCTGTCCGCTGGGCGAGAATCCGCCGTCCTTCATGATGTTGCGCGCACGGAACTCGAACGGGTCGATGCCGCATTCGTATGCCAGCATGTCCATCGCCGTCTCGCTGCCCCAGTGAGTCTGCGGGCCGCCGTAGGCGCGGAACGCCGCCGACCAGCGGTGGTTGGTGAATACCGTGTAGCCGACGCCTTTCAGGTTGTCGACGTGGTAAGGCGCGAGGAAGAACTGAATGCCCTTGTTCATGAGGTCCTGGCTCGACTCGGAATACGGGCCGTGGTCTACGTGCCAGATGTGCTCGCCGCCCACCAGCTTGCCGTCGCTGTCAGCGCCTATGCGGATATTCATGAGGAACGGGCTGCGTTTGGGGGTGCGGGTGATGTGCTCCTTCATGTCGAGCCGCATGTAGACCGGACGGTCCTTGCAGGCCATGACGCAGGCCGCGAGGAGATATTCGTTCGTCGGGCCCACCTTGTAGCCGAACGTCGCGCCCATGTTGTTCTGAATGACGCGGATGCCCGATGGCGGCACGCCTATGCCGCGCGCGATCATGAGCTGGTGCCTGTAGACGCAGATGCTCTTCGTGTGCAGGCAGAGCCTGCCCTCCTCGTCATAGTAGCCGTAGCCGCAGTCGGTTTCGAGCGTCAAGTGGGGTTGGCGCGAGCTGTAGAAGGTGTCCTCCACCTTATGGGGCGCGTTATCTATGAGGCTCTTCGGGTCACAGCCTTTCTGGAACGGCCGCCTGTTGAACGCGTTGCGGATCCCGTCGATGCCCTCTATCTCGTCGTACACCGGTATGGCGTCGGGCGCCATGGCCTGATGGATGTCCGTCATCTCCCTCAACGGCTCGACGTCGACCTTGACCGCCGCCGCCGCCGCGCGCGCCTGGCGCTCCGTATCGGCGCAGACTATCGCCACGCACTCGCCCCACTGGCGTATCTTGTCGCCCTCCGGCACGATCATGCGGCGCTCCCATCCGTCCGTCGTCGTCGTCGGGCTTCCGACCTGGCCTCGGATCCTGTTCGTCCCCCTGTTGTCTGTCAGCGTCTTGGCCGTGACTACCTTGAAGACCCCCGGCATCCTTTCCGCCTCGGTGAAGTCTATCTTCTTCACTATCGCGTGGCGGTACTGCGTGACCACCGGGACCGCGAAGAGCGTCCCCTCGGGCATCTTGAGGTACTCGTCGTCTCCGTAGTCGAACGTCCCGGTTGCCTTGTAGATAGCGCTCGGGCGAGGATAGCTCGTGTTCCAGACCTGGCGCCCCGGCTCCATGCGGCGCACCAGGTCCTGCAGGCTCTTCTTCCCGTTCAGCACGTCAGCGGCCTCCATGACCGCGTCTGTTATCTGAATATAACCGGTGCAGCGGCAGGTCATGAAGTTCTTCTGAAACGCGGCGCGTACCTCCTCGCGAGTCGGGTTCGGGTTGTGGTCGAGCAGGTCCTTGGCCACCATGATGAAGCCCGGCGTGCAGAAGCCGCACTGGATAGCGCCGTTCACGATGAACGCGGCCTGGAGGGCGTGGGGAGCGGTGACCGTGCCGACTCCCTCTATCGTGAACAGGCTGGAGTCCTCGGGCACGTTCTTCCAGCGCGTTACGCAGGAGCGCACTGCCCTGCCGTTCAATATGACGTTGCAGACGCCGCACTGGCCGCAGTTGCACCCGCGCTTTGTCCCGGTCATGTGCCGCTGCTCGCGTATCACCTCGAGCAGGGTGGTCTCGGGATCCGCCACTATCCTCTTCGGGACCTCGTTGATGCTGATCCTCTTGACGTGGTACCGTTTCCTCTCAGCCACTTAAAAACACTCCCTTCAAAAATTCGCCCTAAATCCCAGAGTGTGCCCGCTCGCCGGATGCGCGGCCGATCCTGCGAGGAAACCGCCTCTAACTAGCCCCGGATGAAGCCGCCGTAAATATCGACAGAAACTAAAAACTGGAATGCAAACTTGTCTTGGGATAACGCGGGTATAATGTATACGAATAAAAAATCTATTGCAAGAGGATACGACACAGGGAACATAAGGTGAAACATTGTTGCAAAATATGTCGTTGGCGTGAAGTTCCGCGATATCGAAGAAGGCCGATGATCTTTCAGACATCAGGACAAAACAAGCGGCTGGGTATCAGAAAACAGGGGCGCAGGCTCCCGAAAACAGTCGGTCATATCTCCCCCCCCCGTTGATTGCCTTGTTATGTATGTACGGACATCCTGACAGGCATTTTTAATGCGTGCCCTCAATACTCGTTTATAAGCCTAAAGACGCCTTTATCCCTTGGTCATTTCAGGTTTTTTATTTCCTCTGCCGATATGCCGGAAACCTGAGAGATTACTTCAATGTCAAACCCGCTCCGCAGCATCTGATGAATCATCTCCAATTTGCCCTCAGCCCTGCCCTTTGCCTCACCCTCGGCAACTGCCGCCTTGCGCCGCGCCGCCTCGTCCATCAGGTAAAGCTGCCTCGCCTCATATAGCATCCTCGTCCGTTCGTCCGCGCTGAGAACCTTCAGGCGGCCCACTGTCATCTTCATCTCTTCCGTCTTAGCCGCAAGCATCTCTATCTCCTCAGGTGGGGGTCGATGATCTCCAGGTCCTCGTACTCCTCCGCGGGGATGTCGAGCGCCGCTATAAGAAACGCGCGTATTATCGCTATATACCGGTGATCGCCGAAGACTAACTTAAAGACCAGGTCATTCTTGAGCGGCAGCAGGCCCCTTCTCGTTTGTCCGCCATTTGGAATTTTGGGCGTTCCGTCCAGGGTTTCAACAACCTGGATACCCTTCGGTTTCATACCTCTTTTCGCCATGCGCGCCACCACTCCATTCGCTCCAGCAGTTATTTTAGCATGGTTTGCGGCTATATGGGGACATTTATACCAAACCATCGGCGGTATCGCGATGGCCCGCCGCGAATTGATACCGCCGATGGTTTGGAGGACAGTGACAACCCTCAGCGACGCCTTATCCCTTCATTTACGCTCAGGATATGGCGGCAGCGCGTATAACGTCCGATAATGATCTTATACGCCGGGGCGTTGGTATTATAATTGGGAGGGACGCGGCGCTTGAAATCGCGATAACTCGCCGGGAAGCCGAATTTTTTATATTTATATTAAGTGGAGGGATGTAGCGGATGGATATAAGAGAAACGGTCTCCAGGCTGATGGAGGATTCAGAGGGGTTGCTGAGGCTCAAGCCCGCGTGGGTCTCCAGGGTCTTCATGCCGCCGGGGAAGCGGCTCGGCCTGCCGGACGATGCCTATGACGTTGGGGAGAGGGGATATATCACCGAGCGGTGGCTGGGATCTGTGACCGAGGCAAAAAACCCCATCGAGACGCCGAACGAGGGTTTGAGCCTCATCTACGCGCCCGGCGGAGAGGAGATAACCCTGCGCGACGCGGTGGAGGCCGCGCCGGAGCTCATCATGGGCGCGGACTACGCGAAGCGCCGCAAGGGGCTGGGGCGTCTGGCAAAGATACTCGACAACGACGGCAGGCTGCCGTTCCTCGCGCACAACGCCGAGGCCGGGGAGGCGTCGTATTACTTCCCGCCGCTCGCCCCAATGGGACCTCACCCCGAGACGTTCTTCGGCCTGCACCCGTTCATAGTGAGGGAGCGCCGAAAGGACATCATAGCCCGCTGTCTCGACGATTGGGAGCGCACGGACAGGTTCCTCGCGCTTTCGAGGGCCTACGCCAGCGTGCCGGACGACGGCTTCCACCTGTCGTCCGGCATCCTGCACGCCCCCGGCAGCGCGCTCACGATCGGGCTTCAGGAGGACTCGGACTCGCGCTCGATATTTCAGGGGCAGCTGGGGGACCGGCTGCTCGACAAGAGCGTCCTGACCGGGGACGTCCCACCGGAGGAGCTGGAGGAGAACGGCATGATGGCGTTCGTGGACCGGCTCGACTGGGAGGCGAACGGAGACCCGTATTTCTACGAGAACCACCACACCCCGCCCGTTCCGCTCGACGGCGGCAAAACGGCGTCAAGCGAGGAGTGGTGGATATTCTACAACACCACGAGGTACAGCGGGACGAAGCTCATCGTCCGCCCCGGATGCGCCGTCAACTGCGTGGACAGGGGAGCTTACAACATTCTCGCGTGGAGCGGGAAGGGGACCTTCGGCGGACTTCACATAAAAGGACGCTCCCCGGGGGAGGACGAGATAATGGTGACAAGCGGCAGGGCTATGAGCGGTGTTCAGGTCACGAACACCGGGGACAATGACCTGATTATCTTCAAGTTCTTCGGCCCGGACATCAATGACGACGCGCCCATACTGAAGCGTTACGCCTGAAGCTAATGTTGAAATTATCGAGGGGTTGTTCGAGAGTTGGAGGATAGAAACGGAAACTGTCTCATAGTCAACTCCGTGACCAGCCGTCCGATGCCTCGGTGGATGTCCGTCTCCGCGGCTGCGCTGGGGTGTTTCCTGGGGTACAAGGCCCTGCGGGGGTTTATCGCGGCAGGGCTCGACTACGGGGCCTTGGCTAACATGGCGCTGGGGCTCGTGTGCGTTTACGGCGCCGGTATAAGCCGCAGGCTGTATATCTCGCGCGAGGGAGTGGTGCGCGAGACGCGCAGCTGGGGCAGGGCGCTCCGCCGGGTGCTGCCGTGGAGCGATGTGCGGTACGTGTCGCTGGCGTTTCGCGGCGACAAGATGATGGCGTTTTTTGAGGTTGACGCTACGGGCTGGAAGGTGCTCTTCTCCAAGGACCAGGAGGGAGCGGTGATGGACATGCTCGACGAGATGATACCCGACGTCGAGGTGGAGGTTCTTGATAGACGTTAGGAGGCGGTGACATGGACTTCAGTCAATTCAACGTCAAAATAGACACGGCGCAGATATTGAAATTCATATCCGGCCCGTTGCTGACCGTCATCATGTGGTACGCGCTCGACCGGATATTGATAAAGCTGCACGAGAAGAGCAAGTTCATCGAGAGAATTTTTTCGAGGCAGGCGTCCGACCCAGCCAAGCGCCAGATGATAAAGCAGAGGGTCAAGACCTTACGGGGGCTACTGCTGCAGGGCATACGGATCCTGAACGCCATATTCTTCCTGTTCATACTGCTCGATCACTTCAAAATCGACCCTAAGCCTCTATTGGCTGGCATCGGCGTCGTAGGGCTGGGCCTGTCCCTGGCCGCGCAGAACATCCTGCGGGACTTCATCAACGGGATATTCATAATCGCCGAGGATCAGTTCAACGTTGGAGACTTTGTCACAATAGGCAGTCACTCCGGCACGGTCGAGAGCTTCACGATGAGGGTGACGCGCCTGCGCGCCGCCGATGGACGGCTCATAATAATACCGAACAGCGGCATCAGCGAGGTGGTGAACAGCACTAAGGACTTCGCCGTGGCGATCGTCGACGTTGGCGTTGCTTACAGCTCAGATATCCAGAGCGTGATGGAGATCCTGGACCACTGCGCGAGAGATGCCGCCGGGATGTCCCCCGGCGTCGCGCTGGAGGACCCGAAGGTGCTGGGGATAGTGGCGTTCCGCGACAACGACGTGCAGCTGCGGACGCTCGTCAAGACGCTCCCGGGGGAGCAGTGGGGCGTGGAGCGGAACCTGCGGAAAATAATAAAGGATCGGTTCGACGCGGAGGGCATAGACATCCCCCTGCCGCAGATCGTGCTGCGCCGCCCGCCGGAGGAGGAAACAGCGCGCAATAAGTTATAATGATGGGGCGGTGCCGCGCGAACATCAAACAGCCGCTAACATTGCGAGGTGAGTGGATGAACAAGAAGCTTAAGGAAAAAATACTCGAGGCGCTGTCCTCCGTGGTCCCGATCACTGCGATCGTCTTCATCCTGAGCATGTACGCGGTTCCCATACCGATAGGGACCACGATAATGTTTCTGGTGGGGGCGTCGCTGCTCATAGTCGGCATGGGATTCTTCTCGCTGGGGGCGGACATAGCGATGATGCCGATGGGCGAGGCGGTAGGGGGACATTTCACGAAGACACAGAGCATCCTGGCGGTGGTGTCGGTGAGTTTTCTGATCGGTTTCATCGTGACGGCGGCTGAGCCGGACCTCCAGGTTCTGGCCAATCAGGTGCCGTCGATCCCCGACATGGCGCTCATATCCACAGTGGCCGTCGGCGTTGGCATGTTTCTTGCCGTGGCCATGCTGCGCATCCTCTTCAAGATAAAGCTGAGGCATATCCTGATGGGGTTCTACATTCTGCTCTTCGCTGTGTCGGCCTTCGCCCCGCGCGACTTCCTGGCGGTGGCCTTCGACTCGGGAGGAGTCACCACCGGCCCCATCACGGTGCCGTTCATAATGGCGCTCGGGGTGGGCCTGTCGGCGGCGCGGGCGGACAAGGACTCGCAGGACGACAGCTTCGGCCTGGTGGCGATATGCAGCATAGGGCCGATACTGGCGGTGCTGATACTCGGCATCTGCTACAACCCGTCCGACGCCACGTACACGCCGGTCGAGCTGATGGACATCGTCACCACCAGGGACGTGGCCGCGCAGTACGGGCTGGAGCTACCCCGCTACCTGAAGGAGGTCGCATACGCGATAATACCGATCGGGATATTCTTTTTGATATTCCAGGCGATATCCCGCCGATTCTCGAAAAAGCAGCTCATGACCGTCGGAGTCGGGTTCGCCTATACTCTAATCGGGCTGGTGCTCTTTTTGACGGGGGTCAACGTCGGCTTCATCCCGGTGGGACACCTGCTGGGTTCACAGATAGCGCTCAGCGAGTACAAATGGGCGCTCATCCCGCTGGGCATGGCGATAGGATACTACATAGTCGTCGCGGAACCAGCCGTCTACGTGCTGAATAAGCAGGTCGAGGAGATATCCGGCGGCATAGTCTCCCAGAAGGCCATGAAGCTCTCCCTCTCCCTGGGCGTGGCGACGTCGCTAGCACTGTCGATGCTGAGGATACTGACCGGCATATCTATCTTCTGGCTCCTCATACCCGGATACGTCATAGCGATCATTCTCTCCTTCTACGTACCAAAGATATTCACGGGCATAGCGTTCGATTCGGGAGGGGTCGCCAGCGGTCCCATGACGTCCACGTTCCTCATACCCTTGGCGATCGGGGCCTGCGAGAGCCTGGGGGGAAATGTGCTGACGGACGCGTTCGGAGTCGTGGCTATGGTTGCCATGACCCCGCTGATAACAATACAGCTGCTGGGCCTCGTTTACGCGAGGCAGGCAAGGGTCGCCAAGGTCATAGAGGCGGCGGACACGATTTCCATACCGATGGAGGACGAAATCATCGACTACGAGGAGGGGTCCGGAGATGAGCGAGAATAAACCGTTGGCCCTCAAGCTGCTGGGAGTCATAGTGGACAGGGCTCATACGAACAAGGTGACGGACGTTCTGCGGGAGGAGCAGATCCGTTTCCACTTCATAACCTTGGGGGAGGGAACGGCGGGCTCGGACATACTGGCCCTGCTGGGCTTGAACTCGATAGACAAGTCGCTGATCTGCTGCCTTGTGCCGGAGCAGGGCGCATACTCGCTGCTGCGGCATATATCAGAGAAAACCCAACTGAACAAGCCGGGACGAGGCATCGCGTTCACGACGCCGATCTCGGCGGTCAACAACACCGTCCTCCGGTTGATAACCAAGGACGTCGATACGAGAGGGGATGAGGATAAATTGGAGACGTGCAAGCCCGCGCCAAAGTACGACATGATACTGTCGATTATAAACCAGGGACACCTGGACAAGCTGATGACCGCGGCGAAGTTGGCCGGCGCCAGCGGGGGGACGGTCCTCCACGGGAAGAAGATAGGCGTGGAGGAGGACGCGAAGTTCTTCGGCATATCCCCCCAACGGGAGAAGGATATAGTGGCCATACTCACCACGCACGAGAAGAAGAGCGAGATAATGCGCTCGCTCACCCAGGCGTGCGGTTTCAGCACGGACGCGCAGGGGATAGTCATCGCCCTGCCGGTCGACGAAATAGAGGGGCTGAAGTCCGTCACCCACGCGGGCGCGTCCCAAGGACAATAGTTGACCCGCAACCGGGCAAAGACGAAGCGGCCCTCGAGCAAGAGGGCCGCTTCGTCTGTTCCGCCCGGTTGGGGCTGTTATTTGGAGAAGAGCTCGACCACGAGGATCTCGTTGGCGTCGATGGGTATCTCGTCCCTCATGGGCTCGCGGGTGAGAGTCCCGCTGAACTGCTCCAGGTTCTTCTCTATGTATGGGAGGTCGAAGCCGCGCAAATCCTGGAAGTTGGAGCGGATTTCCTCGTTGTCGCGCGACTTCTCCCGCAGCGATATGACGTCACCGGCCCTGCACGCGTAGGAAGGGATGTCGAGCTTGCGGCCGTTTACCAGAACATGCCCGTGGTTCACGATCTGGCGGGACTGCCTGATCGAACGCCCGAAACCTATCCGGTAGACCAGGTTGTCCAACCGGCACTCGAGCCCCTTCAGCATCGCCGCGCCAGTGGCCTCGGAGCTCTTCTGTCCCCTCTTGTAATAGCGGACGAACTGGCGCTCCAGCACTCCGTAGTACGCCTTGATCTTCTGCTTCTCCATCAGCTGCAGGCCGTACTCGGAGGTCTTCTTCCCCGCGCGCCCGCCCTTCTGCGCCTGTGCGCTCACCCTCTTCAGCGCCTTGGGATGGTTGTAGACGTTCACTCCCAGCCGACGGCAGAGCTTGAACCTCGGCTCTCTTCTGGTTGCCATGACGACACTCCTTTGCGTAATATAAATATAATATACGCCCCATAGACATTCATAGGGCCATTCTATTCAGCCAGTGGATTCTACCACTGAAAAGGGAAAAAGTAAACGGCCGTCGGCGAATATTTCCAAGTTCTACAATATGCCCGAACTCATGAACGTGTTCAAAGACGCCGCCTGCATAAAGACCGCCGATACGCTTACCGCAATGAAAGTATGGCGCTTTCGTCTAAACCGGTGTATTTTTTGATAGTCTCGGTAGGGAGGCCGTCCGCGAGCATTGTGCGCGCTAATTCAAACTTGCCCCTTGCTTCTCCCTCCGCCCTGCCTCTTGCCTCGCCTTCGGCCACTGCCGCGTCACGGCGCGCCGCTTCGTCCATCAGATATAATTCCCTCGCCTCGAAGAGCATCCTCGCCCGTTCGTCTTCGCTGAGCCGCTTCAGGCGGCCAACCGTCATCTTCATCTCTTCCGTTTTGGTCGCTAGCATCTCTATCTCCTCCTCGCTCTCCGACCTTATCAGCCGGAGCCAGTCCAGAAGCTAGCCCTCTTTCCCGTCCTCCCCGGCGGTCTCGGGAAGTTTCCTCAGTTCCAGCGTGTGAATTTCCATCACGTCCGTCAGGAGAACACCGTTATCTTTGTCGTACAGCCTGAACACGTGGCGGTAAGATTTATCGGCGTCGATCATGTCGTAGTCGGCTATCACTATCGTCACCACGCGCCCTATCGCGGCGTAGCCCTGTCCGGGGCCTATCTGCCTAGCCATGTTGCGGTCCGTGGAGAACGCCACCCTCTCCGCCATGAACGGGGTTTTGCGGATTTGCACCTCGACCGATATCAGCTTCTTGCTTTTGAGCTGGACGCGCACGTCCAGTATGCCCAGCTTGTCGTCCGGCGAGTCCCGCTCCAGGTGGGGGTCGATGATCTCCAAGTCTTCGTACTCCTCCGCCGGGATGTCGAGCGCCGCCGTGAGGAACACGCGTATTGCCGCTATGTACCGGTGAGCTGTCGGTATATTTGTACGCGCCCGTTGTCAGGGCTTGCCCCGATATTCTCGTCTATTACTTCCCGAAGCCTGAATTTGTCGAAAAAAGCGGATATGAGGAGGGCTCCGCCTATCGGAGAAAATTCCTTTCCATCGTCAATTTTGATCTGAAAATTTGTCGCTTTGAAGGTCATAATATACTCACCCCGCTGGTGAAAATTTTTATTTTCTCAAACATAGCTTAGCGCCTGTTGCCTCAACAGGCCTGCGGGTCCTTTATTGCTTTCCTCTCTCATCTTATTATTGGAGATTCGGGTATTTTCTTTTACATTGACT
This sequence comes from Synergistaceae bacterium, assembly GCA_031269245.1. GTDB lineage: Bacteria > Synergistota > Synergistia > Synergistales > Synergistaceae > JAIRKI01. The sequence continues at coordinate 11,111 of JAISZL010000034.1, forward strand.
TGACGTAGTTGAGGGGATAAAATTATATTCCATTTATTGAGTAATAGTTTTATTGAAAGGAAAAGGGGTGTTGCAAATGGATAGTGCCGATCTTCAAAATATGATGCTGCAAAAAATCTCGAGCATGCCGAACAAGGCGCGCCGTGTTACGGCCTATTTGCTCTCCAACATGAGAAAGGCCGCCTTCAAGTCTATAGGCGAGGTCGCCGACGAACTCGAGGTTTCGAAGGCGCAGTTGGTGCGCGTGGCCAGGGTCCTCGGCTTCAGCGGCTACTCCGAGCTGAAGGAGTGCCTGCAGAAGGTGATCCTGGAGCAGATCAACCCAGCCGCCATGCTGACCAAGGCGGTCGATATGAAGGACGAGCTGCCGGAGAACATACTGCACGTGGAGCACGCGAACATTGAGGACACTTGGGCTCAGATCGATATGGATAAGGTGGGCAAGTTCTGCCGCATGGTCGAGGCCGCCGGCTCTGTGGCGTTCATCGGATGGGGCATCAGCGCGCTCGTAATGGAGCTGGCTTATATGAGGTTCTGTGTCATGGGCCTCCCGGCGATCCTCTGCAGGAGGGGGAGCCTCTCGCTTGTGGAGCAGGTGCGCACTCTTCGCCCCGACAGCTTGATCGTCGTGTGCGAGATGCCGAGCTACGCCATCGGGGTCACCGAGGCCGTCGAGGAGGGGCGCGAGAAGGGCATCAAGCTCGTGTCGATCACGGACAGCCCCGCCGCGCCCGTCTGCCGCCACGCGGACCTGTCCTTCTTCGTCTCAGCCTCCAGCCCGACGTTCGGCAGCAGCATAATAGGCCCGATATTCCTGGTTCATCTTCTCACGTCGTCGCTGGTGGTCCACCTGGGCGAGCCGGCCCGCGACGCGCTCGAAAAGCAGGCGGCGTATCTCCACGACGAGCGCTTCTTCCATCCGATATTTGGCCTGAAGTACTGACGCCGGCCGATGCAATCCGCGCGAAGAACCGCCTAATCGTCAATCCTCCAGTATCTCACCTTTTACGGAAAGGGTGACGACGCGCCACGGTATCATCTTACCGGAGTTTTTAAGCGCGGAGACGGCTGCGTGTTCGATGCCGCCGCAGCAGGGTACCTCCATGCGGACGACCGTCACCGATTTGATCTCGTTCCCGCCTATGATCTCGGCCAGCTTCAGGCTGTAGTCAACACCGTCGAGTTTGGGACACCCTATAAGCGTGACGCGCCGGGCCATGAACTCGCCGTGAAAACCGGCGCGCGCGTAGGCCGCGCAGTCGGCCGATATGAGCAGGCGCGCTCCGTCGAAGCAGGGCGCGTTCGCGGAGATCAGCCCTATCTGCACCGGCCACTGGCTCAGTCCGCTGAGGCTCGCGCTTAGATGTGCCTCCGCACTGATCGCCTCCCGGCTCGATTCGAGAACCGCACTGCCGGGGCAGCCCCCAGCGGGCGCCGCCTTGGCCGCTCCCGCGTCGGATTCCTCGGCATCCCGCTCCTCGAAGGAGATGGCTCCGGCCGGACACGCGGGGAGACAGTCGCCCAGCCCATCGCAGCCGCCGCCGCGGATCAACGCGGCTTTGCCGTCCAGCACCGCTATAGCCCCCTCATGGCACACATCGGCGCACAGCCCGCACCCGTCGCACTTGTCCCCGTCTATCTTGATTATCCCGCGCAGCATCGTGAATCCCCCCTATTGATTTTCTATGCCAATGATACTATCCTAGATAGCCATAATCTGTTGTAATTACAACGGGGATGACGCGATGGACGAATATCTGCCTGTTTTTAGGGAATGCACGCTGTTCGCCGGGATGAACGAGTCCGACATAAGCTCGATGCTCAAGTGCCTTGGGGCCAGGGCTTCGAGTTTCGAGAAGAACAGCTTCGTGTTCATGGCGGGCGACCCTGCCGCGTCGATGGGGGTCGTCTTGAGCGGGGGCGTCCACGTCGTCCAGGAGGACTTCTGGGGCAACCGCTCCATTGTGACGCACGTGCCGCGCGGCGGAATATTCGGCGAGGCGTTCGCGTGCGCGGAGGAAACCGTATACCCGGTAAGCGCGGTGGCCTCCGAGCGGTCCACAGTCATGCGAGTCGATTGCGGGCGGATAATAAAGACGTGCACTACGGCCTGCGGGTTCCACTCACGCCTGATAAGAAACCTGCTCACTACGATAGCGGGCAAGAACGTCATGCTGACCCAGCACCTGGAGCACGTGACGAGGCACGGCACGAGGGAGAAGCTGATGGCCTATCTCTCGTCCCAGGCGCGCGCGGCTGGGAGCGGATCGTTCGTCATCCCGTTCAACCGCCAGGAGCTGGCGGACTACATCTCCGCCGACAGGAGCGCCATGTCGAACGAGCTGTGCAAGATGCGCGACGAAGGCATCCTGAGATTCCGCAAAAATCACTTCGAGCTTCTTTAAAAACCGCTCCCCCGAACCCCCGACGACGACAGGGGTCCAAGGAGCGGCGGTTTCGCCATGTTACGCCTTGAAGGGCTACTCCTCCTGAGGCGCTGTCGACAGGATATAGAGCTGTTCGAGCTGGGAGGGATCGACGCGGGAGGGGGCGCCGGTCAGCGGGCACTGGGCCTTCTGGTTCTTGGGGAACGCCATCACCTCCCTGATGGACTTCGCGCCGCAGATCAGCATGACGAGCCTGTCGAGGCCGAGGGCGATCCCGCCGTGAGGCGGCGTGCCGAACGACAGGGCGTCAAGCAGGAATCCGAAGCGGCTCCTAGCTACCTCCGGGGAGATGCCCAGGGCATCGAACGCGGCGTTCTGCAACTCCGAGTTATGTATCCTTATCGAGCCTCCCCCGAGCTCCGTGCCGTTCAAGACTATGTCATACGCGCGCGAGCGCACGCTGCCCGGGTCCGACTTGAGGCGCTCCGCGTCACGGTCCATCGGCGCCGTAAAGGGGTGGTGGACGGCGAACCAGCGCATCTCCGCGTCGTCCCACTCGAAGAGAGGAAACTCCGTCACCCAGAGGAACTTCCAGCCCTCTCTCACCAAGCCTCGGCCGCGGGCCAGCTCCAGGCGAATCTGCCCCAGTATCTCGCACGCTTCAGCCCATCTCTTGCCGGCCATCACGAAGAGGACATCGTCGGGGGTGAGGCCAGATATCTCCGTCAGCCTGGACGAGGCCTCGTCCGACAGGAATTTCACGAGGGGCCCCTTGAGTGTGCCGTCCTTTATCTGGAAGTTCGCCATGCCGGCGCCGCCGAGCTCCTTCGCCCTGCCCTCCAGGTCGGACAGCTCCTTGCGCGACATGCCCGCTCCTCCGGGAAGCCTGAGACCCTTCACCGCCCCGCCCTCAGCTATGATGGGCGCGAAGGGGTTCTCTCCCCCGATGAACGCCTCGGACAGGTCGACGATGCTCATGTCGATCCTCAGATCCGGCTTGTCGCTGCCGTAGCGCTCCATCGCCTCCCTCCACGTCATGCGCGGGAAGGGTGCCTCGACATCGCACCCCGCCGTCTCCTTGAACAGCCCTATGAGGAACGGCTCCACGAGGACCATCACGTCCTCCTCGTCGATGAAGCTCATCTCCACGTCTATCTGGGTGAACTCGGGCTGTCTGTCGGCCCGCAGGTCCTCGTCGCGGAAGCACCTCGCTATCTGGATGTACCTATCGACCCCGCTCAGCATGAGTATCTGCTTGTAGAGCTGGGGGGACTGCGGCAGAGCGTAGAACTCGCCGGGGTTCACCCTGCTCGGCACGAGGTAGTCCCTCGCGCCCTCGGGCGTCGACTTCGTGAAGATAGGGGTCTCGACCTCCAGGAAACCGCGCGCGTCGAAGTAGTTGCGGGTGTACTGGACGGCCTTGTGGCGCAGGCGCAGGTTGCGCTGCATCCCCTCCCTTCTGAGATCGATGTAGCGGTACTTCATCCGCAGGTCCTCCGACACGGACTCCGCGTTGTCCGGGTCGAACGGAGGAAGGCCAGACTGTGAGAGGAGGACGAAGTCCTCCGCCGCCAGCTCCACCATGCCGGTCGATATGGCGGGGTTCTCCGTGCCCTCCGGGCGGAGGCGCAGGGTCCCGCGAACCGCCAGTACGTACTCGCTGCGCAGGTCCTTGGCGCGCGAGTGCACCTCGGGCGCATCCTCGGGGCTGAACACTATCTGGGTCACCCCGGTGTGGTCCCACAGCTCTATGAATATTATCCCTCCAAGGTCCCGTCTGGCCCTAAGCCACCCGTTGAGCACCGCGGACGTCCCGGCCTGGGAGGCTCTCGGCTCGCCGCAGCGGAGGGTTCGTTTCCACTCGTTCGTGTACAGTCCGGCAATCATCTGGCTCGCTCTCCTATCGCGAGGGACAATCTCGCGGCAGCGGAGCTCATGGGCAGCGTCTCCTGCTCGCCGCTCCTCATATCCTTTATCGCAACGGAGCCGGAGGACTTTTCATCCGGCCCGATTATGCACGCGTAGAGCGCTCCGCACTGAGATGCTTGTTTCATCCTCGCCTTCAGCGACCGCCCCATGAAGTCCATGTCAGCCGACAGCCCGGACGCGCGAAGTTCGTGCGCGAGGGCGGCCGCGTCGATCTCTGCGTCGGGCGCGGCCGCTATGACGAATATGTCGGTCTTGGGCTCGTCACCCACGCAAGCGCCCTGGCCCTCCATAGTAATGATTATCCTGTCTATGCCGGAGGCAAATCCGACGCCCGGGACGTGCGGGCCTCCTATAGCCTCGGCCAGGTTGTCGTATCTCCCCCCGCCGCAGACCGCGTTCTGCGAGCCCAGCTCGCCGGCCAGTATCTCGTAGGCGGTCTTGGTGTAGTAATCAAGACCCCTGACGAGCCTGTTGTCGACGCTCACGCTCACTCCTATGCGAGAGAGCCCCGACGTGACCGCGTCGAAGTGCGCCCCGCACTCGCCGCAGAGCGAGTCCGTCACGGACGGCGCAAGACCGGTCAGATCCCTGCACCCCGGCTTCTTGCAGTCGAGTATGCGCAGTGGGTTGCGCTCGAAGCGCCCCTGGCACGTCTCGCAGAGGTCGTTTATGCGGTCCGAGAAGAATTTCTTCAATGTCTCGCGGTAGACGGGACGGCACTCTGGGCAGCCGACGGAGTTTATGAGAACCTGGAGGTTGGATAGCCCGAGCCTCCTGAAGAGCTCCATCGACGCGTCGATGGTCTCGACGTCCGCGAGGGGGCTGGGCGAGCCCAGCGTCTCGAAGTCTATCTGGGAGAACTGGCGATAGCGCCCCTTCTGCGGACGCTCGTAGCGGAACATCGGCCCCCAGCTCCAGAGTTTCGCCGGCTGAGCGGCCCGGTTCATGTCATGCTCAAGGTACGAGCGCATCATCGACGCGGTCAGCTCCGGGCGCAGCGTTATACTCCTGCCGCCCTTGTCGGTGAAGGTGTACATCTCCTTCTCGACCACGTCCGTCGTATCCCCGATCCCCCTGCTGAACAGCTCGGTGTGCTCGAATATGGGGAGCATCACCTCCCTGTATCCGAAATCCGCAGCGACGCCCCTGCTGACCTCCAGCACGCGCGCCCACTTCCACGACTCGTCCCCGAGTATGTCCCGCGTCCCCCTGGGGGCTTTTATACTCTCCATGCTGTCCCCTCCCTCCATGACAAAAGTCATATATCTTTCACGAAGGTATATATTAACACATAAGGGCCCGACATACAGCGCCGCCCGAGTTTAACGGTTAAGCTCAGGACTGTTAAACTAGGGATATTGTCACCGTATCCCCATCCAGCGCAAGATTTATTCCTCTCTATGTGCTATTATTCCACAGTCACCAATAATAGTATGAGGAGGAAAAAAAATGGCTGATGTCTTTAGCCTGGAGGTGGGGGGACGGAACATCTCCTTCGAAACAGGCCGCGTCGCGCGGCAGGCGAACGCGTCCATACTGGCCCAGTGCGGCGAAACGATGGTTCTGGTCACCTCAGTGATGTCGGAGACGCCGCGCGCGGGGCTGGACTTCTTTCCGCTTCTCGTCGACTACGAGGAGCGCTATTACTCCGCGGGGAAAATACCGGGCGGCTTCATAAAGCGCGAGGGACGCCCGTCTGAGTCGGCGGTGCTCTCAGCGCGGGTCATCGACCGCTCTATCAGGTCTCTCTTCCCCGAGCACATGCGCAACGACGTTCACGTGGTCAGCACCGTTCTGTCAGTGGACCAGGTCAACGCTCCCAATATCCTGGCCATCAACGCGGCATCCGCTGCACTCGCCATATCCGAGATACCGTGGGACGGCCCGATAGCGGCCGTCAGGATCGGGCACATCGACGGGAAGTTCGTCGTCAACCCGACGGAGGCCGAACTGCCAGCGAGCCGCCTCGACCTCATCGTCGCCGGGCACAGAGACGGCGTGACGATGGTCGAGGCGGGGGCCGACGAGGTCTCAGAGGAACTGCTGATCGACGCGCTCGAACTCGCGCAGCGCGAGATAAACAGGATCGTCGACTTTATCCTGGACATGCGGTCGCACGTCGGCAGGGAGAAGTTCGCTGTCCCGGAGCCTGAGCGCATCGACGAAATAGACTCCTGGGCGAGGTCGGAACTGAGCGCCGATATCGACTCCGCCATCCAGATACACGCGAAACGTGAGCGCGCCTCGGCACTGAACGAGATAACGCGGCGGGCGGTTGATCATTTCGCGGAGAGCCGCCCAGACTCCAAACCCTACATCGCCGCGCTGGTCGACGGGCTTGTCAAAAGCGGGGTGCGCAGGCTCATACTCGGCGAAAAACGCCGGGTGGACGGGCGCGGGATGGACGAGCTGCGCCCCATCTCGTGCGAGGTCGGTGTCCTCCCTCGCACTCACGGCTCGGCTCTTTTCACGAGGGGCGAGACGCAGGCAATGGCCGTCACCACGCTGGGCATGGTGGGCTCCGACGATCAGATGCTGGACGGCCTGAAGTGGGACGAGCCGGCCAAGCGCTTCATACTCCACTACAATTTCCCCCCCTATTCGGTCGGCGAGGTCCGCCCGATGCGCGGGCCCGGCAGGCGCGAGATAGGGCACGGCGCGCTCGCGGAGAAAGCGCTTCGGGCCATGATGCCATCTGAGGACGAGTTCCCCTACGTCGTCCGCATGGTCTCCGACATATTGGAGAGCAACGGCTCCAGTTCGATGGCGAGCGTCTGCGGGGGAAGCCTCTCGATGATGGACGCGGGCGTCCCGGTCAAAAAAGCCGTCGCTGGGGTGGCGATGGGGCTCATCGCGGACGGCGGCAAGTTCGGCATCTTGACCGACATACAGGGCCTCGAGGACCACTACGGCGACATGGACTTCAAGGTCGCGGGCACCAGGGAGGGCGTGACCGCGCTCCAGATGGACAACAAGGCCGGAGGCATAACGCGCGCTATTCTCGAACAGGCGCTCGGCCAGGCACGCGACGGCCGTATGCGGATACTGGACATCATGAACCGCGCATTGGACCGCGCCAGACCGGAGCTATCACCCAACGCGCCCCGCATACTTACGTTCTCAGTGGATCCAGAGAAAATCCGCGAGATCATCGGCCCCGGCGGGAAGATGATCCGCTCCATCGTGGCCGCCACCGGCGCGAAGATAGACGTCGAGGACGACGGCAGGGTCTACATCTCGGCAATGGAGTCCGAGGCCGCTGAGAGGGCACGGAAGATAATCCTCGACCTGACTCGCGAGATCAAGGCAGGGGAGATGTTCAAGGGCCGGGTGACGAGGATGATAAACTTCGGAGCGTTCGTGGAGGTCCTGCCCGGCAAGGAGGGGCTGCTTCACGTCAGCGAGATCAGCACGAACCACATCCCCCGGATAGAGGACGCGTTCAACGTCGGAGACGAGGTGCTGGTCATCGTCAAGGAGATCGACGACATGAACCGCATAAACCTCTCGCGCAGGCGCGCGCTGGAGCAGAGCGCCGCTCTACAGGCCGACCCGGAGCTGGCGGCGCTGCTGCCGGCCGAAGCCGCTCGCGACGAGCGATACGCGGCGCTGCCTAAGGGCGAGCCATTCAGGCCGCGCGACTCCAGGCCCGGCGGGGACCGCTCAGACCGCCCGCGCGGGGGATATCACCGCCCCGATCGCTCGGACAGACCCGACAGACGCCCGAGATAATGAGCCTGACCATTAAAATCAAGAGGGATGCCGCAAGCGGCATCCCTCTTCCAGAATACGCGACGCCCGGCTCCGCGGGCATGGACCTGCGCGCGTCCGAACGAGCGGAGATTGCTCCGGGAGAACGCGCGTCGGTTGGGACAGGGATCTGCATCGAGATACCTCACGGATACGAGGGACAGGTGCGTCCCAGGAGCGGACTAGCCCTGAAACACGGCGTGACGCTACTCAACTCTCCCGGCACCATTGACTCCGACTATCGGGGAGAGGTGCGGCCCATACTGATAAACCTGGGGAATGAAATATTCGCGATAGAACCCGGGGACAGGATCGCGCAGATCGTCTTCGCCCCGGTCGCGCAAGCCGCAATGTCCGAGACGGACGAACTGTCTGACTCCACCCGCTCCACTGGGGGATTCGGCAGCACGGGGATAAGATAACGCAAGACCGCGGGCTCCGCCCACACCCGCCAGGAGGAAGCTCCTCCTGGACCTCGCATATAATGGGTTTAGCTCCTCTGGCGGGGTGCGGGGACGGAGTCCTATGGTCTTACCCTCAGTCGTCGAAGCTGCCGCTCTGTTTCGCGCCTGTTCTGTCCGGCGCGGACTCGGGGCCGAATTTCACGCGCGGGCCGCGGATGACGCGCTCCGGCGACGAGTTGTAGTCTGCCCTGCGGGATGCCGCCTCGATGACGCGTTCGGCGGTCCCCTCTCCTCCAAACGCCCTGATGAAGCGCTTTGCCCACTCCGACACCTCATCGACGATGCGGCCTGTTATGTGGTCCGGCTCCGCCAGTATCTTTTCGTGGAACGGCAGGTTCAGCTTCTTGTAGTCGCCGCTCTTCCTGCTCATGCCCTGGGCGTCAGCGGAGGACGCCATCTCCCGCCAGAGGGCGTCGGAGATCCCGCGGCCGCTCTCCTTGACGTAAGTCCCCCCCTCGGTGACGGCGTTGCCGGTATCGGGGTCCATCTTTATTCCAAACACGACGTTCTGAAACAACGTCGCCACATTTCCCTTGTTGATGCCGTACTTCGAGAACTGTGAGACCTTGTCGAACGGGGTGCCGGAGATGCCGTGCTGGGCTATCGACACTCCGTAAGGCGCTATCGCGTCCGCTATCTCCTTCGTCCTGGTCAGGTCTATCCCCTCGGTGACACCGGCCGACGCGTCGTAGGTACCGTGGAGGCTGCCGTTCGATATGGCCAGGTAGTCGGGGAACACGCCCCTCGCGTTGAGGCCGCCGATGAAGTACAGCGCCTCCTCGACAGTGGAGAGCTCGCCGGCGCCCTTGATCTCCCCCACCTCGACCTCCAGGCCTATCGGGGACGGTATCCACGTGCCAAGATCGCGCGTCGCGCAAAGATTGGCGTAGTCGTCCAGGTGGGAGGCGTCGATCGCCACCGATGTGAACCCGTTGGCGATGATCTTGGTGAGATGGCCAACGCCCTTCTTCAAGTCGTCGATCCCCTTTATGGCGTAATGATCGACGTGCAGCGCGAAGATCACCCCGTGCCCGAGCTCTGCCGAGTACTTCAGGGCGTAGTCCGGTATATTGTCGTATGTGGCGCCGCAGTAGGAGCTCTCCGACTTGGCGAGCTCGATGAGGACGGGGGCGTCAAGCTCGCGGGCCGCCTGGAGCAAGCCCTTTATCACAAGAGCGTTGCGGGCGTTGCCGGCCAGGACGATGCTGCCGCTCTCCTTCGCCGCGGCAGCTATGTCGCGCCCGCTCGCAAGCGCCAGCGGCTCGCTCCCAAACCGCGCCTGCACGTTGAGCGGCCGGCGCGCCAGAAGATTTTTATAACCCTTGCTTCCGATATCCATGCGCAAAATACCTCCCAAATTCTATGGTATCAGTATACATTGATTTCGCCTATTTCACCGCGGCGCACGTGTACCTGAAGACCTGATCCTCGCCCCTCAATGCCTTCAGAGCCGCTCTGGCCAACACTATCAGCTCGTCGTCCTCCCGGTACACCAATATTTTGTCCGTTATCCAGGAAATTCGCCCCTTCAGCATCTCCACGAACGCGTCGTCCAACGTGCAACTCCCCTCCAGCACTATCGCGTCAACGGAACCGCCGAGGGTCACCGCCATGGCGGCTATCTCGGAGGCGGTCTGATAAATCATGCCGCGCATGATCATGGCGGCGTACTCGTCCCCCTCGGCCATTCGGCTCATGACCTCCGACAAGTCATCGGTCTCCATATAGCTCATCAGCCCGCCGCATACGTGCAGCCTCTCCAACAGGTCGTTTTTCGACCACATTCCGCTGTATGCCATGCGCACTATCCCAGCGGAGGGCAGCCCGCCGCTGCGCGCCTGAGAGAACGGGCCGCGCTCGAAGGTGATGGTCATGTCCCGGATCCTTCCCTCGCTGTGAGCGCATATCGAAAAACCCCTGCCGAGGTGGGCTACTACAAGCGATACCTCGCCGAACGGTATCCCCAGGTCGCGCGAGGCCCTGCGCGCCGCGCCTTTGATGTAGATGGCGTGGGTCATCTTGCCGAAGTGGAAGGAGGGGATCCCCGACATCCTCGCCACACCGTCGAACTCGTCGCTGGAGAACGTGAGCAAGGCGTAGGCGGCTGACTCCCGAGGCTTAGTCAGCGACGCCGCGAGCAACGCCCCGAGGTTGTGCTGCTTTCTGTCCGACTTGATCCTCCAGATGCGCCTCAGGAACTCGCCGTCGATGAGGTACACCCCAACGGGCGTCGGCACCGGCATATACGCCATCCCTATGACGGCATCCGCCAGCCGGTCCCCGGACTTAGTCCACGAGGCCGCAACCTCCTTCAGCGCGCGCAGCCTGTACGTGCGCTGGACGGATATGTCCGAAATTTGCGAGAGCTCATACGGGTCGTGATGTATCTCCTCCCGCGCGATTTCATCACTATCCTCGTAGAGCGCTATCTTTGTAGAAACACTGTGCGGATGCAGGGACAGAATCCTAAAAGACATGTCGTTCCCTCCAAGAAATTTACGGAAGCGCTGATTGGATGTCCGATGACGGTAAATCAGCGTTTTTTCATGTTACGCGCGCAAGCCGAAAAAGTTTATCGCTTTTTCATTAACCCAAACCGCACAATTTGCCGTATACTTTGACCTGTTTGAAACGGCGATCGCCCGAAACAGGCTCAGCTGAGAAAAAATCGGCGGATTCCCTGTTTCGGTCTGTCTCGGCGCGGCTCTCCAAGATGGACCATTCGCCGGACATTCTTATATTTTATTACAATTAGGAGGATTTTGTAATGTCAATATGTTTTTTTGAGGGCGAGTTCCGTCCGACGGGCGAATGCCGTCTGCCGGTGACAGACCTTGCGATACAGAGGGGCGTTGGCGTTTTCGACAGCATCAGAATTTACAAAAAGAGGGCGTTCGCGCTGGAGCCTCACATGGAGCGGCTCAGGGAGAGCGCGGTCACCGCGGGCATCGCGATCGGCGGGATGATAGATCGGATACGGGACGCGGTGAGGTCCGGGGCCAAGAGAGACGACTGCCCGGACGACGGGGACTGCATATGCAAGACCTACATCACTGGAGGGGACGTCAACGACTGCGGGCGGTTCCCGGAGCCGCGGAGCTTCGTGATTTTCGAGTCGGGCCCGGAGATCGTCGAGGAGGAGTACGAGCGCGGCGTCTCGCTCCACCCCACCGCCGAGGGCCGGCCGTTCCCCAGGGTCAAGAGCATCAACTACCTCGTCGGGCTCATGGAGGCTGCCGAGCGTCATGACGTCATGGAGTGCCTGTACTGCCCTGGGGGTAAGATCACCGAGACGCTCCGCAGCTCGTTCTTCCTGTGCATCGGCGGACGGCTCGTGACGTCTCCGGTCGGCGAAGTCCTTGGAGGGGTGACGAGAAACATCGTCCTCGAACTCGCGCGCGAAGCCGGTATAGCCGTAGAGGAGCGCAGCCCGGGCGTCTCCGAGCTGCGCTCCTCGGACGAGGCGTTTTTAACAAGCTCGTGGAAGGAGGTCATGCCAGTGGTGAAAGTTGGCGATGCGTTAATCGGCGGCGGACGCCCTGGCCCGATGGCGAAAAGGCTTCTGGCGATGTTCCGCTCCTCGCTCGATCGCTGGCTCGACTGATATCAATTTGAAGTCAAAGACCTAAAGGGCGAAGCGTTAATGACGGCGGTGCGCCGACAAAAAACCCCGGGGACGTCCCCCGGGGTTTTTGTGGTTGGGAGTGCTTCAAGCCACGATATTGAGATTTTGTCCGATGCCCGATTTTTCCAACAGCTGTCCCAGTAAATCCGCCTGCAGATTCGCCGTCGTCTTGAGGACCTTCGCGGTTACCGCGGCCCCAATCTCAGCGCCTATCGCGGCCGTGCGAGCCTCACTTACGCCGCTGACCAGCTCCATCATGGGCATCACCTCCTTTTAGCGCTCCTCTAATATACCATATCGGCTCACTGGCACAAATTCTTAAAAAAACGCGCCGGAGATGACGGATTGCCGACCCTCTTCAATTTATATAGAACAGCCCGATCTCAGGAGCCCTTCCCTCCCTTCCCTCCGTCCCCGCGCTGCAGAAACGGCTTGAGCAGGTCGATCGGCAGGGGAAATATCGTCGTGGAGTTCTTGTCCACGGATATCTCGCGCAGCGTCTGCAGGTACCGGAGCTGTAACGTCATCGGCGAGCGCTCCATCGTCTCGGACGCCTGCGTCAGCTTCTCGGCGGCCTGAAGCTCGCCCTCGGCGGCTATGATCTTGGCCCTGCGCTCGCGCTCCGCCTCAGCCTGGCGGGCCATCGCGCGCTTCATCCCCTCGGGGAGCTCCAGCTCCTTCACCTCGACGGCGCTGACCTTGATGCCCCACGGGTCCGTCCTCTCGTCGATTATCTGCTGCAGCTCGACGTTGATCTTGTCCCTGGCCGACAGCACGTCGTCGAGCTCAGCGCGGCCTATCACCGAACGAAGGGTGGTCTGCGAGAGCTGGCTCGTCGCGAGTATGTAGTCCTCGACCTCGACCATCGACCTTGACGGCTCCAGCACGCGGAAGTACACGACGGCGTTCACCTTAATCGGCACGTTGTCCTTCGTTATGACCTCCTGCACCGGGACGTCGAGCGTCACGACGCGAAGGTCTACGCGAAGCACGCGGTCGATCCACGGGATGACGAACACGATGCCCGGCCCCTTCGAGCCCCACAGACGGCCCAGCCGGAAGACCACGAGCCGCTGATACTCGGGGACGATGCGAAACACCGACGAGACCAGCAGTATCAGAATAAATATACCGCCTATGGACGAGCCAAAGCTGAACAACAAATCAAAAAGAGCGTTCATATCACTGCCTCCTTGGAATTTTTTTAAAAACAGCGTTTTCAACACAACCACGGGACCTCGCGGCACGGCGCGCTGTGCCGTTTATATCTCCTCTCGCGGATACTCCCTGTCTACCCTCCTCACCAGCAGAGTCATGCTCCGAACGCCGGTCACCTCGACCTCGTCGCCGGGCGACAGTTCACCCTCCGCCTCGTCGGCGGATACGCTCCAGTATTCGCCATGCACCAGCGCCATGCACGTCCCGCCGCTCTCCGCGCCGGAAGCCAGGACTTTGACCCTGGCGCCTATCATCGCGTCGAAGCCCGAGGCCGGCTTGCGCCTCAGCGCCTTGTATACGAGGCGCAGGACGAGCAGAAACACGGCTCCGGCCGCGGCGGTCACCCCAACCACGAAACCATACGACATGCGGAGCAATTCCCCTCCGGGCGCCTTGTAAAGTATGAGTCCGCCGAACAGCATGGCGATGATGCCAGGCACCGCCATGATCCCCACGCCCCCTATCGCTATGTCCGCCACGACGACTATTACGCCGCCGATCAAAAGGGCCGCCCCGGCGAAGTTCACGGGCAGCATCCTGAGTCCATAGGCCGCCACGATAAGCAGCACCCCCCCGAATATCCCGGCGACGAACCCGCCCGGCGCCCTCATCTCCAGAATTATGAGCAGCACCCCGGCGACGAGTGCCAGGTACGCTATGTCGGGCCTCGAGAAAACTTCCAGCGCGCGGAGCCTGAACGGCATCTCGATGCGGACGATCTCCCGGCCGCCCGTCGAGATGACGGCCGCGCTACCCTTGACATCCACCTCCATGCCGTCCAACGCGGCCAGGAGCTCCTCCTCGTCCGCGGCCAGGAGTTCCACCACGTACTGGTCGAACGCCTCCTGCGCCGTCAGGGACACGCTGTCGGTGACCATACTCTCAGTCACCGACGCGTTGCGGTTCCGCTCCCGCGCGAAGGCCCTCATCTTGGCCGTGAGATCGTTCATGACCTTGCGGCTCATCTCCGATTCCTCAATGTCGCCGCCGCTGCCGGTCACTGGGTGCGCCGCGCCTATGTTGGTCTCAGGCGCCATCGCGGTCACGTGGGCCGACATGGCGATGAACGCGCCCGCCGACGCGGCCCTCGCCCCTCCGGGACCGACCCACACAACTACGGGGAAGTTCGAGTCGGCTATCCTCGACATTATCCGGGACATGGAATCGACCAGACCGCCAGGCGTGTCCATCCTGAAGATCAAAACGGAGCCTTGGCCGTCGCCTATGCTGTCGAACACCCCATCCGTGAACTCCTCCATCGGTACGCCAACGACGCCGTCGAGGGGGGCGATGTACACGACATGACCCGAGCCAGCGGCGCTCGAGGGGGACGGGCCGCAAAAAACGAGCCCGGCCAAGCCCAAAGCGGCAGCGAGAAACAACAGGAGGGCGGACGATAGGAAAACCATGTGCCTCAAACCCGTCGGGCTCTTCATCTTCGTACTCATTTCATCAACCTCTCAAGCATCTGAAATATTGAGCTTACCTTTATTATGGAGAAGTCACGCGAACTTTTGGCATCGATCGCCTCGCGCCCGCTGACGACCGCGTTCCTGAAGCCGAGCCGAGATGCCTCGCGCAGCCTCAGATGGGTCCTGGAGGCGGGCCTGACCTCGCCAGCCAACCCTATCTCCCCGATGAAACAGGTGTCCCCGGCCAGAGGAGTGTCCTTGAGGGACGACGCGAGCGCCGCGCAGATCGAAAGATCGGCGGCCGGATCCTGAAGCGACAGCCCGCCGGCGACATTCACGTATACGTCACAGCTCCTGGAAAATATACCACATCTTCGCTCCAGGACGGCAAGCAGAAGCTGAAGTCTGTTGACCTCTATCCCCCTCGCGGTGCGCTTCGGATACGGGAAGGGAGTGGCGCACGAGAGCGCCTGTATCTCCGCCGCCAGCGGGCGGGAGCCCTCCATAGAGATGCCTATAGCCACCCCCGCTATCGCCTGGAAGGATGCGTTCCAGTAGAGGCGGCTCGGGTCGACGACGGGTACCAGGCCTCGCTCCGACATCTCGAATATCCCGAGCTCGTCCGTGGCGCCGTAGCGGTTTTTCTCGGCGCGGAGCAGCCTGTGGGACGACGATCTCTCGCCCGAGAAGAGCAGCACCACGTCGACCATGTGCTCCAGTATCTTCGGGCCGGCGATCTGGCCCTGCTTCGTTATGTGCCCCACCATGACAGTCGGGATGCCCTCCCGCTTCGAGAGCTCCGCCGACATCGACGCCACGTTTCTGACTTGGCTGGCGGACCCGGCCCACCCGCTCTCGTCGTCGAGCCGGAACGATTGGACAGAGTCTATCACAAGGAATTCGTAGCCGGAGGCCGCGGCCAGCATCACGGGCAGATCGGTCTCGCAGAGCAGATCGACGTTGTCGGTGGGTATCCCGAGCCTTCGCGCCCTGAGAGCCAGCTGCCCGGCGGACTCCTCGCCGGATATGTAGAGCACCCTCCTGCCCGCCGACGCCATGGACGCGCACGCCTGAAGCAGGAGGGTGGACTTCCCGACCCCGGGTTCCCCGCCCAGCAGGACTACACCACCCCTTATCCACCCTCCCCCCAGCACCCTGTCCAGCTCGTCTATGCCGGAGGGTATCCGCTCCTCGGGCACCACGCTCACGCTCGAAATGGGTGAGGCCGCGGCCGAGGAGACCCTGGCCGCGCCGCCGGCCGCCGTCTCCTCCTCGGACATCGTCCCCCACGAGCCGCAGCCCGGGCACCTGCCGACCATGGACATGCTGACGTATCCGCACTCCGAGCACCTGTATCGGATCGTGTTTTTTTTCGCCGCCCTGGGCACCTTACGCGCTTCCTATCCCCACGGCCACGACACCCTCCGCCCCCCCTCGCCGCGCAGTGCGAGCCTTATCTCCTCCAGTGTAGGGGCCCCGAGCAGCATCCGGGTGCAGTTATCCCTGCTCAGAGTATCCAGGGAGTGGGAGTCGGACGACCTTATGAACGTCCTGCGCGGATATTTTTTCCGCCACTCATCGGCCTCGTCGGAGTTGAGCCCGCACGACAATTCGAACGCGTCTACCGGGTAATCGTCCGGGAACGGCCCCAGCACGGCTGGATACGCGAACGATGGCCTGTCCACGTGGGCCAGGAGGGAGACGGCTCCGCACGCGCGTAAGCGAGACACCACCGTGTCCACGTCATAGCCCGCTCCCTGGATGAGGAGGGTCTCCTCCATCCTGACTATGTCGTCGTTCGAATCCACGATCACCTGATACCCGAAGACGTCGGGGTCGTTCGGCGTGGGC
The DNA here is from genome assembly GCA_031269245.1 of Synergistaceae bacterium. Classification (GTDB taxonomy): domain Bacteria; phylum Synergistota; class Synergistia; order Synergistales; family Synergistaceae; genus JAIRKI01. Next base: position 27,747 of record JAISZL010000034.1, read on the forward strand.
GGCATCCTCCGCCAGAGCCACTCCTTGCAACCGGCGGCCGCGTAGTAGTCGGGAAACACGGCAAGAACGTGTATGTCCTCCGAGGTCTGAACCTCCATCGCCGGAAGCACGACCGGGTTTCCATCCGCGAGCGACGCTATGGCGGGATAGTTCTCGCATGTGTTGTGGTCGGATATGGCTATGACGTCGATGCGGGACTCCCGCGCGCGGGCAACTATGCCGCGCGCGCCCATCTCAAGCTCTCCGCACGGTGAGAGCGCGGTGTGTACATGAAGGTCGACCCAGAAGTGCCCGAGTCCCCCGCCCAAGCCGTCACCCCGAGAGCCCAAGAGAGCTCAGAGCCGCGCATGTGCCGAAGATCGAGAGCCCTGACGTGACGAGGGCTATGTTCTCCTTCCCGCACCTCAACGCGAGATCCGGCGCCGGGGTTCTCCCCGACGCGATGATTATCATGGGCATGTCCTTCAGCACGGCTACGGCCGCGACGTTGAGATGGGTCTGTATCGTGACCCACACGGCGCCGTCTGAGTCGCCGCCCATGACGAAACTGAGAAGGTCCCCCGCTGTGACCCTGCCCGCCGATCTCGACGCATCCCCCACGACGTGAACCTCGGCTCCCAATGCCTCGCATATCTCCGCCAATGTCCTTTCAGGCATCTTCAACCCCCCCAAACGTTCCGATCATTATATCACCCGCTGTAGAGAGCGTCCCGCCGTTGATTGTGGCATCATAAAGATACATCTCAACTATCGCTTCTTCCGCTGAACTCTCACACCTCCGATATCTCTCGATGATCGCCGTCTCGAACGCCATGCCCTTGAGCCTCGGGGCTTTAAGGCGCACATCCCCGGATGTCGTTGACAGGCTGCGCTCGTAATGCCCGGAACGATATCCTTTTGCGCTCTGCTGTCCTCTCGCGGCGGTTGTTTTTTGTGTGTTCAGTTTACGACACTATACGGATACCCCTGTTCGGCAAGGAATAGTTGTCTGTGCGCCGCGAATCTCTCCTCCACCGTATCCGACGTTACCAGCGTATAGAACCACGCGCGGTTCTCTCCGGGTTTGGGGCGGAGTATGCGTCCGAGCCGCTGCGCTTCTTCCTGCCGCGAACCGAATGTGCCGCTTATTTCTATGGCCACATTCGCATCCGGCAAATCTATAGCGTAGTTTGCGACTTTGGACACGATTATAACCGGAAATTCACCGTCTCTGAACCGCTGATACAATTCGTCGCGCTTGTCGCTTTTAGTTTTGCCCGTGATAATTGGCGCGTTCAGCATCTCCGCTATAAGCGTGAGCTGACTGATGTACAAGCCGATAACCAGAATATGCCGTCCTGAATGTTCTTCCAATAACCGCTGTAAAGACTGAAGCTTGTTCATATTCTCAGCGGCTATGCGAAACTTTTGACGCTTATCGGCAACGGCATAATCCATGCGCGCGCCTTCCGCGAGTGGTACCCGCACTTCAAAACATTCAGCTTTCGCGATATAGCCGCTCTTTTCAAGAACCTTCCACGGCACCTCGTACCGTTTGGGGCCGATTAGCGTAAACACGTCGCTTTGCAGGCCATCCTCGCGGATCAGGGTCGCCGTGAGCCCGAGCCGTCTTTTGGATTGCAGCTCCGCCGTCATGCGAAACACCGGCGCGGGCAGAGTATGCACCTCGTCGTAAATAATCAGCCCCCATTCGCGGCTGTTTATCAATTCGCGGTGCCTTTCGGACGCTCCAAGGATTTGGTACGTTGAAATGGTGACGGGCTTGACCTCTTTTTTGTCGCCGCTATATTCTCCAATTTGGTCGCTAGTGAGCGAAGTTTTGTCTACCAACTCGGCAACCCACTGCCGCAGTGCGGTAATCGCGGTGGTGAGTATGAGGGTTTCTGTTCGCAGCTTGGCCATTACCGACATACCGACTATAGTCTTGCCCGCGCCGCACGGTAACACAATGACACCGTGTCCGCCGCGAGTCTCGCCGTTTGCGTGAAACAGATCCGCCGCCTCCGACTGATACGGACGTAGGGTGAATGTCTGCCCAGACAGCGTGATATCCCTCAAATCAAACGCGAGCGGAGCGGCCTCGCGATACCCGGCCAAGTCCTCGGCGGGGTATTCCGCGAGGATCAGCGCCTGCTTGATGTGTCCTCGATAGGATATGTCTACCTCAAAAGTAACCGCGTCAAGCCTGCCCATGAGGTATTTGGCGACCGCCTTGGTGTTTTCAAGCTCGGCGGCGATATACTTATCATCGCAGCGAAGAATGAATCTTCCGTCTTCAATCAGCAACTTCACGCGACCGTAACGCTTGCCCCAGTCAAGTATGCGGCTGACTACAATCTGTGGCGGGTCATGCTTGGAGAATCTCCGGAGTCCTTCTATAACCTGTTCCGGATTAAGTCCAGCCGATGCCGCGTTCCACAGTGATAACCGCGTCAGCTTGTAAGTGTGGATGTACTCGGGGCTTTTCACCATTTCGGCAAACCCCGACAGCGCGTCACGGGCTTCCTCGTATAATGGATGATCGGTCTCAAGCAGTACTGTCAAATCGCTTTGGACTATGATACATCCTGATTGCCCTGTTTTAGATGACATCTTTGCAGAACCTCTTATTTTTTTCGATCGCTTTCTTGATTTTCTTCGTCGCCCCGTCTTCAATCACAACGGCAGCGGAGACTTTTTCCTTAACCAATTCGCCCATACCCTTGTAGCGAATTACCTCCTCAAGCAGCGATTCGCTGTCACATTCGAGTATTGTCACCTGTCTGAGCCTGATACGCCCGGCCTGTTTTTCCCAATCGTCCAATGCGCTGGCGACATTTTCTGATACCGGCTTATCCGAAGAGGACAGATACTTGCGCAAATCGGCGACACTCGCGCCGTTGTCTATAGCGCGAACCACCGTTTCAAAGTCGAGCTTGTAAATGGAGGCTTCCTCAGTTGCCGATACCTTGGTAAACAGTTTTTCGAAGTAAAGTTCGTGCTTAAGCCTATTCGTGCTATTGGGAATGATAATTGTATAATCGGGCAGCACCGTAAACCCGGCTTCGATTTTCGCGTTAGGTTCATCCGGCGCACTATATGAGTCGGATAATCCGAACACATACGCGCCAAGCTGGTTGATTCTGAAAACGATCGGCGCGCGGCGTCCCCTGTCGGCGTAAACACCCGTGTCCTCGCCCCACACGATGTCTATTATACCGAGCGCGCCGAAAAATGACAAAATAATAGTAATTAACGGATGTTCGTATTGCTTCCATACAACCCCGTAATCATTGCAATTGTTCCCGGTCTCAATAATATATCTTTCATCTCTTCTCGCGAATGTTTTTTTAGCGATGCGCAAATGCCGTTCAAGCTCTTCAGTATACACAGCTTGTCCAACCGGGCAGTATTTAAGCTCCTCGGCAAGGTTTTGCCGCGCCTCGGCCGGGTTATGTCCTCGCTTTGATTTAATTCCCCTCATGATCGAAACTTCGTCAAAGCTCTTGCTTTTCAGGTACGCCTCAAACAGCTTTTTTACCAGCTGCTCGTGGGGCAGGCATATTAAAGAGAGCGATCTGCTTCCGGGAACGCACACTCCTTCCGCAGAAGCAAGCAGTCCGCCAACGATGCAGAATACAGTCAAAGGGAGCGTCACAAGTAAACCATCTATAGTTCTCATATCCTCAGGCCTGGCGCTTATGTCAGCCGCGTATTCCTCATAACCGCAAAAATCCCGCAGCTTCAGTGCGGAGGATTTGCTGAGAATCCCGTTTTTCGTAACCGTCAGCTTGTTTGAGTTGCAGAATCTGATGATGTTCGCAAAATCAGTTACCCTATTTTCGCGCGTTGAAAACGTAAGCTTGTCTGAAACCCTTGAATACACGCGTCTCATCTCACCGACTGCATAGCGCAATTTATCTTGAAATATTTGATTGTCTTGACTCCTTGGGAAAAGCAGCCACAGCGCCGAATCATTTCCGGCATACCTTTCTTTGAATCGATCAAGCCCATTCCGTGCATAAGAATAATAATAGGCTCTCTCTGATTTTTCGGCAACGTTAAACTCCTCAGCGACTTCGTCAGCGCAATCCACAGGCTCGGACTCCGCGCCCCAAATATGCAGCGAGATTATTTTGCGTTCGGCAGCACTCAGGCTGTTCCACAACTGCTCAAACCTGTTTGGAGTGCAGTAATACTCGCTCAATATGAAGACGACTTGCTCTTTCGTAGCGGACTTCGCTGCGTTATACACATTTTCACCGATGATAAACGCGAGATGCCGAAGCGAACCAGCTCTCCCTTTGTCACCGAGCGGCAGCTCATTCAATAGGTCTGCGACCTGTTTGGGTATCATACGTTGTTCCTCTCCTAACTCGAGTTTCGCAGTTGACGTGAAACGCGACCATAAAGCCGAATAACTGGTTCGTCGCACCGCTTCGGTAATAAAACGAACCTTTACAGTAGATAGCGACGGGAAGAGGGGGAACATCGATCTCGATATAATCCTTGCCTTCTTTTTGAAAGTGGCTTATAGCATACCGTTATGCCCGTCGTGTCACTTATTTTATTCGGAAGATCAACGAGCAATTTACGCGCGTTTTTCAATCCGACGATCTTGCCTTCATCGCCTATGTTAATGAATAATTTGCCGCCTTGCGCGTTGGCAAAACCGCAAATCCACGCAAGATATTCGTCTTTCCATTCGGACTTATATTCGATGCTTTAAGTTTCGTTGACTGTCATAAAACCACTCTTTGTCCTGTGTCTCAATGTCACTGTAGAACGCCCGCGCCACTTCGAGAAAATCTTTTTCAGATGTGTCAGACGACATATAATAATATGGCTATCCAACTAGCTCATGATATGTAATTTTGCCGGAAACCGCACACGCTATAACAAGCCGAGAGAAAACCCCGCCCG
>JAISZL010000009.1 GCA_031269245.1 Synergistaceae bacterium
GATTGCGTGACTTCAGATACCAGCGTGGGGGACACGTCTGCGCCATACAGTTCCTTGACCGTCGCCTGGATGCCGCGCGTCGTCATTCCCTTGCGATAAAGCGTCATTATCGCGCTGTCCAGTATACCAATCCTGTGCTGGCGCTTCGGGATAATCAGCGGCTCGAAGGTTCCGTCTCTGTCCCCGGGAGTATACAGCGGGATTTCGCCGGATTCTGACTTTACCGTCTTGTGCCCTTTGCCATTGCGGTAGTTGCCAGGCCCTGACGGCTGTTTCTCGGATGAAAGGTGAAAATCCAGTTCCTTGTTGAGCATTTTTTCCAGAACGGTCTTTTGAAGCTGCCGGAACAAACCTTCCTTCACAAACACGTCTTCCCGCGTCCTGAGGCCTTCCGTGAGCTCGTTCAGCATCTCATCGGTAATATTCAGCGATCCTTTCACTTTCTCCATGTTGCTCATGTGTGATACCCTCCTCTTTAAGATTTCATGACTTTCTGGTTTCACACACTTTATTTTACAGACTCGTTAAAGAATGCTTGCGCGTGGCGAAATTTGCCCCATGATTTCCCAAACTGGAAACTTGTAAACTATAGCGGCAAGAGCTGGCAGGCGCATGACATTTTGAAAAGTGATTTTGTTCGAGGTTAAAGTGCCAATCGGGTTAAAGGCTAATCATGGACTGATCGATCGTTTAGTGCTATCATGTTATCGGATTGGAGGTGATCGTTTTGAATATGGGGCGTGGGTTGACTAAATATACTTGCGCGTCTTTTCTCATGACGGTACTGTTGCTGTTGCAGGTCGCAATCGCGTCCCTGTCTCCTCAGAAGCTATCCGACAACATTTCCAGCGCGCCCAGCAGCGCCGGAGGCAACACATATATCCGAGTTATGGAGACGTGCAACGACAATACCCTGACCGCCGGAGACAACCGGTTCGCCCGTTCGCGTTTGGATGCGTTCTTCGCGGAGGTGGCGGCCGATACGGCGGCTATAGATTATTCTCATGGATCGGCAATCGACGCGGCGGACGGAAACATCCCCTTCCGTGCCTGGCATACCCTCGTCGGCCGCGCGCTCCAGGCGGCCCCTAAATCCAACATGGTCTCGCGGAAATAAATACATAGCCCGATCAGTATCAGATCCTTCTCCAACTGATAAATAGTTAAATATTACAGGAGGCGGGATGATTTTTATTTTTCCAATAATCATCCGCTCCTCCTTTGACAGGCATTTAAGGGAGGTGCTTACCCTTGTTGCATGTTGGATTGGACATAGGATCCACTACGGCTAAAGCGGTCGTACTGGACGAGAACGATCGCATCATACACAGCAGCTACCGCAGGCACTTCGCCGACATACGGGCGAGCGCGGGCGATATCATGTGCGAGATAAGGGAGCGTTGCAGCGATTCGATGATGACGCTCGTAATGGCCGGTTCCGGGGCGCTCGCCCTCGCGGAGGGGATGCATGTCCCATTCGCGCAGGAGCTCGTTGCGTGCAGGGCCAGCGTGGAGAGGTATCTCGCGCGCGTAGACGTCAGCATCGAGCTGGGCGGCGAGGATGCCAAGCTGACGTTCTTCGACGACGGCGGCATCGACCAGCGGATGAACGAGACGTGCGCGGGCGGAACCGGGGCGTTTCTGGATCAGATGGCGGCTCTGCTGGGGACGGACGCGGCGGGGCTGAACGAGTTGGCCAAAGGCTGCCGCGCCATTTATCCCATAGCGTCGCGCTGCGGAGTCTTTGCCAAGACCGACGTCCAGCCCCTGCTGAACGACGGCGCGTCACGCTCAGATATAGCGGCGTCCATCTTCCAGGCCATCGTGAACCAGACGATAAGCGGCCTCGCGTGCGGCAGGAAAATTTCCGGCAACGTCGCGTTTCTGGGCGGGCCGCTCTATTTCCTCTCGGAGCTCAGAGCGCGATTCGCGGAGACTCTGGGGCTCAGCGACGAGCAGTGCGTATTTCCCGAGAACCCGCACCTGTTCGTTGCCATCGGAGCAGCTATCCTGGGCAAAAGGAGCGGAGCCGTAGACATGGCCCGCCTGTACGACAAGGCCGCGCTGTTCCTCAAGAACGACGGCGGCCGCTTGGTTAACGTGCTCCCGGCCCTCTTCATCGGAAAAGAGGCGAGGGACTCGTTTGAGAAGAGGCACTCCGCGTCGCGGGCGGCGCGGGGCGAACTGGCAGGATACAGCGGTGACGCGTTCCTCGGCGTTGACGTAGGGTCGACGACTACGAAGGTCGTCCTGATCGGCAGGGACGGCGAGCTGCTCTTCTCGCGCTATCGCCCTACTGGGGGAGGGGAGCCCATCCAGACGGTGCGCGAGCTTCTGTTGGACCTGTACCGCGAGATGCCGCCCGGCGTCACCATAAAGCGCAGCGGGGTCACGGGATACGGGGAAAAACTGGTCAAGTCCGCGTTCGGCATGGACGTGGGCGAGGTCGAGACGGTGGCCCACGCTATGGCGGCCGATTTCGTCATACCCGGGGCTGAGTTCGTGATAGACATAGGCGGGCAGGACATGAAGTGCCTCGGCATAAAGGACGGGGTGATCAGGAGGGTGTTCCTGAACGAGGCGTGCTCCTCGGGTTGCGGCTCGTTCATCCAGACGTTCGCCGAGTCGCTTGAAATGACGGTGGATGACTTCGCGGAGGCCGCGATGGAGTCCATGATGCCCGTCGATCTCGGCTCGCGATGCACGGTGTTCATGAACTCCCGGGTGCGCCAGGCGCAGAAGGAGGGGGCTAGTGTCAGCGACATCTCAGCCGGCCTCGTGTACTCCGTTGTTAGGAACGCGCTCTACAAGGTGCTCAAAATCCGAAGCGCCGACGAGCTTGGAGAGAGGATCGTGGTGCAGGGAGGGGCTTTCAAGAACGACGCCATCCTGCGCGCGTTCGAGCTGATATCCGGCAGAGAGGTCGTCCGCCCCGAGATATCCGAGCTGATGGGGGCCTTCGGGGTAGCGCTGGCGGCGCGCGACACTGACTCGAACGCCCCGGGCGCGATGCTCGGGGCGCGGGAGGTGGCGGGTCTGCGCACTGAGACCGGGACCTCCAGGTGCGGCGGCTGCGGCAACAGGTGTATTCTCACCAAGACCCGCTTCGACGACGGGCGCGCGTACGTCTCCGGCAACCGCTGCGAGCGGGGAGCGGACGGCGCGGCGCGGCGCGAAGCCTCATCCCCGCCCAATATGTTCAAACGCAAGTACGAACGGCTGTTCAATTTCTACAAGCCGATGCCGGACGGCACGGCGCCGCGCGGCGCTATGGGGATACCGCGTGTGCTCAACATGTACGAGAATTATCCGTTCTGGTTCACGCTGTTCACCGATCTGGGGTTCAGGGTGGAGCTGTCCGGCGAGCGCCCCGACCCGTCGCTGGGGTTCGACACCATCCCGTCGCAGACGGTCTGCTATCCGGCGAAGATCGTCCATCGGCACCTGCTCGATCTGATCTCAAGGGGCGTGAGGAGGATTTTCTACCCGATCGTCCTGAGGGAGTCGCGAGAGTTTCCCGATGCCCACCAGGACTTTAACTGCCCCATCGTCACCGGCTACCCCGACGCGGTGTTTCTCAACATTGACGAGCTGCGCGAACCCGGCGTCGACTTCATGTGCCCGGCGATTCCCCTGGAGCTCTCCGGAGGGCAGGGCGGGATGCTGAAAGCGCTGCTGGGCGGGCTGGAGCGATACGGGGTGGCGAAGCGCGAGCTGAGGCGGGCCCTCAGGCTCGCGGCGGAGGCGCAAAGATCATATAAATCCGACGTCAGGCGCTATGGGGACGAGGTGGTGGAGTACCTCAAGTCCAGCGGGGGCGTGGGCATCGTCCTGGCCGGACACCCCTATCACCTCGACCCCGAGGTGCACCACGGCATCCCGGAGCTGATATGCGGCTACGGGGTTGCGGTCCTCACCGAGGACTCCATATGCCATCGCGCGAACGAGGCGGGCGGCGTTGGCCCTCTCTACGTCGTGGACCAGTGGACGTACCACTCGAGGCTCTACAGAGCGGCCTCGGCAGTAGCGGGGCATCCTGATTTGGCCAACGTTCAGATGGTGCAGCTGAACTCGTTCGGCTGCGGGCTCGACGCCATAAGCGCCGATCAGGCGGCGGCGATTCTGGAGCGCGGCGGAAAACTCCACACCCTCATCAAGGTAGACGAGGGCAAGAACAACGGCGCGGTAAATATAAGGATAAGGTCGCTGCTCTCGTCCGTTCGCATGAAGAGTAGAGCCGGCGGCGCGAGCGCGGCGCGGCTTCCCTCCAAGGCCGACCGCGCCGGCGGTGCGCCGCGCGATGCCGCTCGCACCATACTCTGCCCGCCGCTCTCCGTCCATCACTTCCAATTTTTGGAGGCGGCGATGCGAAGCGACGGGAGGGATTTCCGCCTGTTGCCGGAGGGGGGGCGCGAGTCCGTCGAGCTTGGCCTCAAGTACGTCAACAACGACGCGTGTTACCCGGCGATGGTAGTGGTGGGGCAATTCCTGAAGGCCCTCATGAGCGGAGAGCACGACCCAGACACGACTGATTGCCTGTACGCTCAGACGGGGGGCGCGTGCAGGGCGAGCAATTACGTGCCGCTGCTCCGCGGGGCGCTTGACGCCGCTGGGTTCGCGCGTGTGCGCATCCTAGCGGCCAACGCGCAGGCGAACAGCGGAGCCGAGAGGTTCACGGCGCCGGCTCGCGTCGTGTGGCGTTCGGTCTTGGGGTTGCTGTACGGAGACGTGCTGATGCGCGTCCTGCACCGCACCCGCCCCTATGAGCTGCGCAACGGAGATGCCGACGCGATGTACGACTCCTGGGTCTCCAGGTGCAAAAAAAACGTCGTCCGGGGGAGCTGGCGCGCGTTCAAACAGGACGTGACGGAGCTCATCCGGGACTTCGGGGATATCCCCGCGGATCCGACCCCTCGCCCTCGCGTCGGCATAGTGGGTGAGATCCTGGTCAAATACCACGCCAACGCCAACGAGCACCTGGTCGAGGTCATAGAGCGGGAGGGGGGCGAGGCCGTGGTACCCGACCTCACCAGCTTCATCCTGTACTGCCTCTTTGATCCTGTGTACTCGCACAAGAAACTCTCGGGCCCGCTGCTCCCACGCATCGTCGGAGAGGTTGGGATAAGGGTGCTTGAACACCTGCGCGCGGCCATTAGTGCCGCCCTGGCTGGGACGAGGTTTGGCAGGATACACGACATACGTGACATGGCTGAAAGTGTGTGCCGCCTCGTATCGCCGGCCAATCAGGCAGGTGAGGGGTGGCTGCTTGCGTCGGAGATGATGCGTCTCATAGAGGACGGGGTCAAGAACGTGATATGCGTGCAGCCCTTCGCCTGCTTACCCAACCACGTCACGGGCAAGGGGGTCATGAAGGAGTTGCGGCGGCTCTACAGGGGCGCCAATATCTTAGCGCTCGACTACGACTCGAGCGTGAGTAACGTGAACCAGCTCAACAGAATAAAACTGCTGATGGCCTCGGCAGACGTTTAATACCAAAAGTGCCGCCCTCGACGGGGCGGCACTTTTTTACGGAGTCTGTCTTCTGTTCCAGAGAGTGTGCCTGTCGCTATACAACTTAAATTGCCGGCGGAATATATCCACTAGATTCGTTTATCCAGGCTCCCGCCTCGCTCTGTAACATTCCTGTAACATTCCGTTAACCCATCCGTGCAGGCCGACCCTATATAATTCCCTCGCAACTGACCAAAGCGGTTTAAAAATTCTCAAGTCAGGGAGGTAGTTGTCACATGAGGAAAAGTTTCGCGGTATTGTTCTTTGCGGCGGCGGTGGCCGTCGCCGGGCTGGGGAGCGCGGCGGGAGCGGCGTCGGAGATAGCGATCAACGGCTCCACAACCGTGTTGCCGTTCGCTCAGTCAACGGCGGAGGCGTTCATGAAGCTGCGTCCGGACGTGCGGATCTCCGTCTCCGGCGGCGGGAGCGGCAACGGGGCGAAGTCACTGATCGACGGGATGGTGCAGATAGCGTCTATGAGCAGGGCGATGAAGGACTCCGAGATCAATGATGCGAAGAAGAAGGGTATCGACCCGGTGCGGCACACGGTGGCGGTGGACTGCATAGTTCCCATCGTGCATCCGAGTAACCCAGTCAACAACCTGACGGTCAGCCAGATAAGAGACATCTACGCAGGCAGCATAACCAACTGGAAGGACGTCGGCGGGCCCGACAAGCGGATAGCGGTCGTCGGGCGCGACACCAGCTCCGGGACCTACGAGGTCTGGGAGGAGAAGGTGATGAAGGGCACGCCCGTCACACCGAGGGCCCTCATCGTGGCGTCGAGCGGCGCGCTCGTGCAGACCGTCGCGGGCAACCCACTGTCCATCGGGTATGACAGCCTTGGCTACGTCGACCCCAAACTGGTCAAGGCGCTCGGCATAGACGGCGTAAAGGGAACGCCCGATACAGCGCGCGACGGCACGATAGCGACCAGCAGGCTGCTCTACATGTACACGAACGGCGCGCCCGCCGGCGACGTCAAGGCATATCTCGACTTCCTCACGAGCGACGACGGACAGAGATACGTCGCCCGCGAGGGCTTCGTGACGCTTAAATAAAAGAAGAGAGAACGAGGGTAATGGAGAGAGCGGGGGAGATCGTCATAACGACCGGCGGACCGCGAGGCGCCCGGCGCGGCGCGCGCAAATGGGGGGAGATCGTACCTAAGGGAGTTGTCACGTCGGTCGCTCTCTCCGGAATATGGCTGATGGCGTTTATAATATTCTTCCTGATCAAGGAGGGGGCGCCGATACTCAAAGAGACCTCCTTGACTGAGATAGCGCTCGGGCAGTTATGGTATCCCGTCTCCAACCCGCCGTCCTACGGCATGTTGCCTCTGATAGCGGGGTCCGCGGCGGTGACCCTGCTATCGTCCATTATGGCGATACCGTTCGGCGTGGTTCTCGCGCTCTTCATATCGGATGTGTGTCCTGAGCGGGCGCGCGAGTTCTGCAAGGTGTCGCTCGAAATCCTGGGCTTCCTCCCGTCAGTGGTGCTGGGCTTCATAGGTATGGCGGTGATCGCGCCGCACATGCAGATGAAGCTGGAGCTGCTCTCCGGCCTCAACATGCTCAACGCGTCATTCCTGCTGGGCATACTGATCCTGCCTACGATAGCGACGCTCTCCGAGGACAGCCTGTACGCCGTCCCCCAGGCGATGCGCGACGCGTCCTACGCTCTCGGCGGGACGCGGTGCGAGACGATGTTCAAGGTGGTGCTCAAGTGCGCGTCGCGCGGGATAGCTCAGGCCGCTATCTTGGGCGTCATGCGCTCCGTCGGCGAGACGATGGTGGTGCTGATGGCCGCGGGCGGAGCAGCTATCATACCGCTGGCTATGTCGGACCCGGTCCGCCCTCTCACATCCACGATAGCGGCGGAGATGGGCGAGACGCCGGTCGGCTCCCCGCACTATCACGCGCTCTTCTTCATGGGCTGCCTCCTGCTCTTCATCACGATAGCGCTGAACATCCTCGTCCTGCGGATAGAGTCCGGCGGAGGGGAGAAATAGCCCATGTCCATCTACCTTCTGAGAAGGGCGGCGGACAGGGCGTCGACCGCGGCGCTATACGGGTGCATGGCGCTGTCCGCCGCCGTCCTCGGCCTCATACTGGCGTTCCTTGCCTACAGGGGCGTCGGCGCGATATCGTGGGAGTTCATCAGCGATCATCCGCGCGCCGGGATGACCGAGGGGGGGATCGTAACGCCGATAGCCGGCACCGTTCAGCTCATACTGGTGTCGATGGCGTTCGCCTTCCCGGTGGGAGTGACTACGGCGGTGTACTTCAACGAGTACTCGCGCGGCGGCGCGCTAACGAAGGCGCTGCGGCTCGCGGTGCGAAGCCTGGCCTCCGTCCCGTCGGTGGTGCTGGGGCTCTTTGGGCTGGCCTTCTTCTGCGTCTTCCTGCGCTTCGGCGCGTCGCTCCTGTCCGCCGGGCTGACCCTGGGGTGTCTGGCGCTGCCAACGTTGATCACGGCATCCGAGACAGCGCTCCAGAACGTGCCGCGGGAGTTCAGGGACGCGTCCTACGCGCTTGGCGGCACCAGGTGGCAGACGATATACAAGGTGGTGCTGCCGTCGGCGTTCCCGGGGATCATAACCGGGGGCATCCTCTGCGTCGGCAGGGTCGCCGGCGAGACCGCGCCCATAATGTTCACGGGGGCCGTGTTCTTCGCGCCGGGCTTCGCCAGAAGCATCTTCGACTCGGTGATGGCACTCCCCTACCATATATACGTGCTCGCGACCGCCGGAACGCGGATAGACAAGACGGAGCCGCTCCAATACGGGACGATACTGGTGCTGCTGGCGCTGGTGCTGGGCATCTCGATGGTGGGGATAGTCGCCCGCGCCAGGCTGAGGAAGAGGCTGTGAAAAAACGGGACCTTGGAGCTCCGCACTAAACCCCGAAAGGGGATTCGAGTCCCCTTGACCACCCTCATATAAAGTGCTAAGGGGACGGGTTTCGCGCTGGGTGCGGGTGGCGGACACGGTTTTAGAGAGGAAATCTCGATGGAAGAGGCAAAGATGGTGACCAAGTCGCTCTTCATGTCGTATTCACGGAACGCGCCTCCGGCCTTGAAGGACGTGACGATGGACATCCGCGCGAACTCCGTGACGGCGTTCATCGGGCCGTCCGGGTGCGGCAAGAGCACGTTTCTGCGGTGTCTCAACAGGATGAACGACTTCGTGCGGGACGCGCGGATTACGGGGAGGGTGTTGCTCGACGGGATGGATATCTACTCGCCCGAGGTGGACGTGACGAACCTTCGCAGGCGAGTGGGCATGGTGTTTCAGAGGCCGAATCCGTTTCCGTTCTCGATCCGTGAGAACGTGGCCTACGGGCCGAAGCTCCTAGGCGCGCGGGACGAATCCGTGATCGACGAGATAGTGGAGAACAGCCTGAGAAGCGCGGGGCTGTGGGAGGAGGCCCGGGACAGGCTGAACGACATGGCCACGTCCCTCTCCGGAGGACAGCAGCAGAGGCTCTGTATCGCGCGCGCGATAGCGGTGGAGCCGGAGGTGCTCCTGATGGACGAGCCGACGTCGGCGCTCGACCCGATAGCCACGGCACGGGTCGAAGAGCTGGTACGAGAGCTTAAAAGAGACTATACTGTCGCCATAGTGACGCACAACATGCAGCAGGCGGCCAGGGTCTCTGACACGACAGCCTTCTTTCTCATGGGGGAGCTGGTGGAGTACGGACCGACCGACGTCATATTCACCACTCCAACCGACCAGAGGACGGAGGATTACATAACGGGCCGTTTCGGATGACGGGGAAGGGACGACATGAACAGGTTCAAGGACAAGGAGATAGAGTCTCTCTTCTCCAGGATATTCGAGCTGGGGAGCCTCACGGAGCGTGCGCTATCGGACGCTATCTGGGCACTGTCGCACCATGACAAGGATTTGGCCCGAGGGGTTTTGGAGGGAGACGACGCGGTGGACGAGCTGGCTCTTGAGATAAACACCGTCAGCTTTCAGCTCATAGCGAGGTATCAGCCGGTGGCGTTCGACCTTCGCGCGCTGGAGGCGTGCATCAGGATGGCGCTCGACCTGGAGCGCATAACGGACCTCGCGGTGAGCATCGCCCGCGTGACGCTCGACCTCGACGTGCGCATAAAGCCCTTGAGGAACCTCGAACCCATGGGCATGAGGGTGATAGAGATGCTGAACCTGGCGATGGCGGCGCTCCTCAAGAGGGACGTGCGCGCGGCGGAGAACGTGTTCGCGATGGACGACGCGGTGGACGACTACGAGGACGGCGTCTTCACGGAGCTGATGGAGATCGTGATGGCGACACCGGCGTTAGCCAGCGGCAGCAACAAGCTCATCACCGTGGCGAGGATACTGGAGCGCGCCGGCGACCACGTGACGAATTTGGCGGAGCAGATCTGCTACATGATAGCCGGGAACAGGGTGAGGGCCGCCAAGTTCCGCCGAACCAGGGCGGAGGAGGAGTAGGGGGGGTTGTCGTCCGGCCGCGTGCTGATAGTTGACGACGAGGAGTCCATAGCGAGACTCATAGCCGACGCGCTCAAGCGTCACGGCTACGACTGCGATATGAAGCACGACGGGGACAGCGCGCTTGACGCCGCGGCGGAGCTGCTGCCCGACCTCATAATACTGGACGTGATGCTGCCGAGGCTCGACGGGTTCGAGGTCGCGCGGCGCTTGAAGGACGACCGCGAGACGCGGGATATACCCATAATCATGCTCACCGCCCGCCGCGAGGAGGAGGACGCGCTGGCTGGCTTCAGCGCCGGCGCGAGCGACTACGTGAGAAAACCCTTCTCGCTCGCGGAGCTGGCGGCCCGAGTGGGAATACTCATGCGCAGGGGCCGCCCGTCCGGCGACGCGTGTGCTGTGGAGATCGGCCCGCTCCGGGTGGACCCGTCGAGAGAGGAGGCGTTCAAGGACGGGGAACGGCTCGACCTCTCCGTCACCGAGTACCGCCTTCTGGAGACGCTGGCCTGCGCTGGGGGCAGGACCGTGTCGCGCGACGAGTTGCTGCGCCGCGTGTGGAACATGCAGGCCGGCGACACGAGGACGATAGACGTGCACATATACCGACTCAGGCGCAAGATAGAGGAGAACCCCGAGCACCCCGAGATGCTGCACACCATAAGAGGACGAGGGTACAGGCTCGGTTTCCTTTCCAACCCAGCTAAAAACACGCTAAAAACGCCGGACTCACTAAACTCACTAAAAACTTCGAGAGGAGGGGGAAGCCGATGAGCGGCGCGCGCATGTCTCTCAGGGCGCGGCTGACTGGGACGCTGGCCGGCAGGGTCGCGCTTTTGATCGTGCTGACGATAGCGATGAGCGCGATAGCGAGCGGGTTTTTCGTCTCACACGACGTGAAGCGCGAGATCAACTCGCTCACGATGGACAACCTCAGGACGAGCGTGCTCGTCATAGCGAAGCTGCTGGACCCCGGATGGGCGGACCACGGGACGGAGATGCCGATTAGCCAGCGGGAACTGGAGGGGTGGGCGTATGTGCTCGGGGCTAGGATAACGATAATCGGGACGGATGGGACGGTGAGGGCGGACAGCAGCGTCCCGCCGGACTCGCTCGCGGCGCTCGACAACCACAGGGACAGGCCGGAGGTGAGCGACGCGCTCTCAGGCGGAGCCGGCGTGGACATGAGGCGCAGCGAGACGACGCGCGAGCCATATATCTACTACGCTCTGCTCGACCGCACCGAGGGGGGGGACGGCTACGTGATCCGCTGCTCACTCCCGCAGGACAGGTTTTACGGCATGGTGTCACGGGTGCGCGGGAGCATCGCGGCGTCCCTCCTCTTGGCGGGCGCGGCGGCGCTGGCCGTCGGAATAGTCGGCGCGCGGCGCGTCACCAGGCCGATAAGGATGCTGATAGCGGCCTCGCGGGCAGCCAAGGAGGGGAAGCGCGCGATCTACCCTGCCGGGGGCGCGGCCGAGATAGACGAGCTGTCCAGGACACTGCGCGAGAGCGCGAGAGCGCAGTCCAAGATGATGAGCGACCTCAGGGACGAGCGCAACGAACTGGAGACGGTGGTGCAGTCCGCGCCGTGCGGACTGATGATGCTGGACGCCGGCGGCAGGATAAGCCGCGTCAACGTGGCTCTGGCACCGCTGCTCCGTGAGCCGCCGGAGGACGCGGCGGGGCGGCGCGCGGACGGCGCGCTTCGCTCGCCGGAGCTGATAGAGCTGATTGCGTCCGCGCGCGACGGAGGGGACGGGAGCGCCGGGAAATCCTCCGAGACGGGGTTCGCTTTCCGCCACAACGGCACGGAGCTGTTCTTCAAGGCCCGCGCCGTCCCGACGGCGACAGGCGAGCTGCTCGTGGTGCTCGACGACGAGACGGAGCGCAAGAGGATGGAGATGGCTAGAAAATCATTCGTAGCGGACGCGGGGCACGAGTTCCAGACCCCGCTCACGTCGATATCCGCCGCGGCGGAGCTGCTCGCGTCCATGCCGGACTCGACGCACAAGGAGCGCGCGCCCTATATCGAGGAGATCGCGCGCCAGAGGAAGCGCATGACGGCGCTCGTTGACGACCTGCTCCTGCTCTCGCGCCTCGAGTCCGGCGTGCCGACGTGCCAGAGTGAGGACTTCGACCTGGCGGAGCTGTGCCGCGAGCTCGTTGACGATGCGAGGAAAAACCCGCTGGCCTCGGGGATCGAGTGGTCGGTCTCGCTGCCAGGCGGCAGGATTGCGTTCAACGGGAGGAAAAAGGAGATAGGGCGATCCATATCGAACCTGCTGGACAACGCCGTCAAGTACACGCGAAAGCGCTTCGCGGGAAGCGGCGGCGGGATAACCGTCTCGCTCGCGCCGGAGGGAGCGGAGTGCGTACTGCACATCGGCGACAACGGCATCGGCATCCCCCGCGACAAGCTCGCCGGCATATTCGGCCGATTCGAGCGCGCCGAGACGGACCGCTCGCGCGGCGGCGAATCAAACGGAGGCTACGGTCTGGGACTCGCCATAGCGAAGACCGCCATCGAGTCCCACGGAGGCCGCATAGACGCGAAGAGCTCCGGCGATTCGACGGACTTTTTTGTGCGTTTAAAACGCTGATTTACGATCAGGAACGTGACTCGCCGCGTCCCCGATATTTTTTTACGGCAGCGGGCTTGCCCACCACTTCGGGTTGCCCAGGGTGAAGCCCAGCGTCAGTTCGTTGTCGTCGTCGTATACGAGGAGCAGCCTCCCGTTGAGGAACTGGCCGGGGACGGAGAGGGCAAGCCCAGCCTCCCACGCCTCGGCGGTCCGGGACCAGTCGTCCATCACGATGCCGTAACTCGCGAAGAGCTCGCCGCGCACGGCGCCCCACCACGAGTTGTAAAAATACTTGCCGACGCCCAAGTGCGCCCAAGCGGCCTCGTCGCCGGGCAGCGGGTTGCCGGCGAGGCTGAAGAGCTCCTCCCGATCGCCCAAGAGCGCGCGGTACGCTCTATGGCTCTTGTCGCCCGTATAGAGCCCGACGTTCGTCACCAGGTGCAGATCGTTCATCAGTGGAAGGTACGCGGTGAAGTTCGAGCGCGAGACGAGCGTGTCCATGTCGCCCCACCATATCTGCGAGTTGATGGAGTACCCCCTGGACGGGATGATGAGATTGTCGAGCGTGTCCCTGTTGTAGTAGAAGTACGGGCCGACCTTGGTCTCCCCGCGCCGCCCCCCTATGCGGTCGCCCGCGATGCCGAAGCCGACCCTGCTGTCGTTCCTCTCCCAATAATACATGCCCCTTAACGAATATCTGTCGAGGTGATATTCGTCCATGCCCCGCGGAAAGAACTTCTCGCTCCGCGCGCCGAGCGACACGCCCCACTGTCCTCCGTCCCTCAGGGGCGTGAAGTATCCCAGCGCCGCGCCCCATGAGTCGTCGCCGACGCGCAGGTCGAAATTAGCGGAGTCCCCGTCGGCCGCGATGTCGCGCGCGTTGAACGTGATCCCGGCCCAGCGGCGCGTGTGCAGGTTCGTGGCGTACCCGTCGACGCCTATCTCGTAGGCGGGGCGCTTCTCCACGGAGAACACCATATCGACCTCGTCCGGAGACCCGTCCTCCGCCGGATACGTGTCCACGTCCACCGTGGCTATGTTGTCCCTCTTGGCTATCCTCTCGAGCGCGTGGTTCACCTTCTCCGCGTCGTAGGGCTTGCCCTCCCAATCCCTGTATTCGCTCTCGATGTCGGATGCGGCGCCCCTGTTGAGGCCCGTCACCCTCACGCTCCGCACGACCCTGACCAGGCTCACGCCCGGACTTCCCAACGGCGGCGGCGGGGCGCCCTCGGAGACCGCGATTATCCGGCCGGCGTTCGCCAGCGCCGCGTCCAACCCCCTCTGATATATGACGTCGTAACCGGAGGCGTCCAACATGCTGAACTCCGACACGTCCGGGTACAGCACGACGTCCGCCATCAACTCGTTACTCTTGATGCGGTCGACGGTCATTATGTCTATCGTCTGCATCATCACGTCGACCATGCTTCTGAATCGCTCGTTCGGCTTGGCTATCGATGCGCCGGAGAGGTTTACGGCGATGACCGGGTATCCGGGGAATATGTCCTTCGCTATCGCGACCGGCAGGTTCGCCACCAGCCCGCCGTCCACCAGCAGGCGCCCGTCGACGGGCCAGGGCTCGGTGAGTCCCGGTATGGACGCGGATGCCCTTATCGAGGACGAGAGGCTCCCGCTCCTCATCACGACCTCCTCACCCGTGCCGAGGTCCGCCGCCACGCAGGCGAACGGTATGGGGAGGTCGTTAAAGTCGGCCGTCTGGATGTGGCCGGTGTATTTGACGAGAAAACTTGCCAGTGACACGGCGGGCAGCATCCCGAGCGGTCCGCTCCGCTTGAACGATTTATCGAAGTCCATGTGGTACGGCCTGACGCTCTCGCCCGCCGGTCTGTGCTCTCCCGCGTCGGGCTTGACACGGGTGCCGGAGTCGGCTAGCAGGCCGAGGACGTTCGTCTCGGAGACTATCTCGCGTATCTCGTCGGCGCTGTAGCCGCACGCGTAAAGCCCCCCGATGACGGAGCCGATGCTGGTGCCGACGATGCCGGCGACGGGGATCTTTTCCCGCTCCAGCACCTTGAGCACTCCTATGTGGGCGAAGCCCTTCGTGCCGCCTCCGGAGAGGACGAGGACAACGCCACCGCGCCGGCCCGAGCCTCCCCCCACCCCGGGCGGTGAACCTTTAGCGCCCCAGGCGAGCGGGGCGGGCGCCGCGAAACCCAGCAGGGCAGCCAGCAACACCATACAGACAACCTCGATCGCGCCGTTTTTTTTCGTCGAACAAGCCATCCTTGCCTCACCACCATAGTCATATAGTATGTGTTTTTTGGTATCACTCCCTCTCCTCCCTCCTGAACGGGCTTCCGAGGGACGCGGGGGCGCCGAGCAGTATCCCCTGCCGCTTGCGTATGGAGATGAACGTCAGCACGGCCAGCGTCATCAGGTAGGGGAGCATCAGGAGTATCGGAGCCGGAACGCTGGTGCCCGCCGCCTGCATCCGCATCTGGAGGGCGTCGATCCCGCCGAAGAGATAGCAGCCCAGCGCGGCTCGCATCGGGTGCCATATGCTGAAGATCACGAGGGCCACCGCTATCCACCCCCGGCCGGCGGTCATTCCCTCCACCCACATCTGGGTGTAGACGACCGACAGATACCCGCCCGCTATGCCGGCGAGCCCGCCGCCCAACAGCGTGTAGAGGTAGCGGATGCGGACGACCGGGAGCCCCATCGCGTCCGACGCCCTCGGGCTCTCACCAACGGCCCTCAGATTCATCCCCGGCCTCGTCTTGAATATGAAAAAAGCCAGAAGCGCGACGAGCGCGTAAGAGGCGTACACCATCGCGTCGTGGTTGAAGAACACCGGCCCTATCACCGGCACGTCGCCTAAGACCGGGAGCTTGAACGGCGACAGGCCCTTGATGGTCCGGCCGACGTGAGCACGCCCCAGCATGGCGCTCATGCCCCCTCCGAACATGGCGAGCGCGAGTCCGCTGACGACCTGGTTTGCGCCCATAGTGATGCAGAGGAACGCGTGGACGAGCGTGACCAGGACGCCGGCCGCAAACGCGGCGGCCAGGCCGGCACAGGGGCTGCCCGTCGATTGCGTAACGGAGAATCCGGCGAACGCGCCCACGAGCATGATCCCCTCCAGCCCGAGGTTCATGACGCCGGAGCGCTCCGTCAATATCTCCCCCAGCGTCGCGTAGAGAACCGGCGTCCCGCTTCTGACCGCGGCGGCCAGTATAGGTATCAGGACGTCCACGCTACTCCGCTCTCTCCGAGGCCGCGCCGTGTACGCTTGCGCCAGCCCTTCGCACGCGGTACTTCGAGAACATCTCCCCGCCCAAGATCGAGAAGAGTATCACGCCCTGGATCACCTGCGCGCTCGACAACGGGAGGGACATCACGACCTGAAGCGTGTCGCCCCCGACGAGCAGCATCCCCATGAGGAACGCGACCAGAGGCACCGCCAGCGGGTTGAGCCGCGCGAGCCACGCCACTATGACGCCGGTGAAGCCGTAGCCGACGGCGAATCCCCTGGAGAGCCTCCCCTGAAGCCCGGCGACCTCACCGAAGCCGCATACGCCGGCTATGGCCCCCGACACGAACATGACGAGCAGGATGTTCCTCATGATGCTCATGCCGGCGTAGCGCGCGGCCTTCGGGTTCTCCCCTATCACCCTGATCTCGAAGCCCCACTGTGTCTTCCGCATGATCACCCACGTCAGCAGGGAGAGCGCCGCGGCGATCGCTATGCCGGAGTGCAGGCGGCTGCCGCCGAAGCGCCAGAGGCGAGCCGTCTCCGGGAACGGGGCAGTCATGGGAAACCCCATGCTCATCGGATCCTTCCACGCGCCGTAGAGCAAAAAATCCATCAGGTAGAGGGCAATGTAGTTCAGCATCAGCGTGGCTATTATCTCGTTGACGTTCCAGCGCCCCTTCAGAAAGCCCGGCACCGCGCCCCACACGCCGCCCGCCGCGGCGGACGCGGCGAACATCATGGCGAACATCGCGGCGGGGCTGTCGACGCTGAAATACCTCACGACGGCGGCGGACGCGAGCGCCCCCGCCACGAGCTGGCCCTCCGCGCCGATGTTCCATATCATCATCTTGAACGAGTAGAGGCACGCCAGTCCGGTGAGGGTTAAGGGCGCCGCCTTGACCAGCGTCTCGCTCAGGCCGTACCAGCCGCCGAGCGAGCCCCGGATTATCTCGCCATACGCCTCGAAGGGGTCCACGCCCATCAGAGACATCAGAGCTCCGCCTATCACCAGGGCCATGCACACTGACACGGAGGTGACGGCGGCGTTCAATGGCACGGACGAGGACACCCGCGGTTCGAGGCGCCACGCGCTCACCTGGCCGCCTCCATCGTCTCTCCCGCCATCATCAGCCCTATCTCCTCCTTAGTCACGCCGCCCGGGCGTTCAACCATGCCCATTACCGTCCCCCCGCTCATCACCATTATGCGATCCGACATCTCCATCAGCTCGTCCAAGTCCTCCGACACTAAAATTATCCCGGAACCGCGCGCGCGTTCCTCCATTATCCTCTCGTGCACGAACTCAGCCGCCCCGACGTCGAGGCCCCACACGGGGTGCATGGCCAGTATCACGGCCGGCGCCTCCGAGAGCTCGCGCGCGAGCATGAGCTTCTGTATGTTACCCCCCGACAGCGCCCTGACCGGGGACGACAGCGAATTGGCCTGGACGTCGTACATGTCCGTCAATCTTCCCGTCAGCCCGTCTATGTACTTCCAGTTCATGAAAATCTTCCTGACCGCGGCGGGTTTTTTCCAGTAGCGCTTGAGGGCCACGTTCTCCCTCAAGTTCATGTTGGACGCGAGCCCGACGCCCTTGCGGTCGACTGGGATGTAGCTCACCCCTCGCCTGATGAACTCGCGCGGTGTCCTCCCGGACACGCGCTCGCCCTTGAAGGTTATCAGGCCGGCGTCTATGGCTCTGAGGCCGGACAGCGCCTCGCAGAGCTCCCCCTGGCCGTTGCCCGCGACCCCGGCCACGCCCAGTATCTCGCCCGCCCTCAGGTCGAACGACACGCTGCGGAGCGATACGACGCCCCGGTCGTTTCGCGCGCGCAGACCCTCGCACGACATGATCGTCTCCCCGCCGCGCGACGGCTCCGGCCTTTTCACCCGCTTCAGCGCCCTGCCCACCATCATCTCGGCCAGCGCCTCGCGCGTCACGCCGGACGCGCCCACGGCGTCCACGCGGCGCCCCTTGCGGAGGACGGTGAGGCGATCCGAGATGGAGAGCACCTCATCGATCTTGTGGGATATGAGGATGATGCCGTGCCCCGCCGCCGTCATGATGCGCAGCGCGGAAAAGAAGTCCCTCACCTCCTGGGGGGTGAGGACGGACGTGGGCTCGTCCAGTATCAGGACCCTGGTGCCGCGATACAGCATCTTCAATATCTCCACCCGCTGCTGTTCCCCTATCGAGAGCGTCCAGACGCGAGCCTCCGGGTCCGCGGCGAGCGAGTAGCGCTCCGACAGAGCCCTTATGCGCTCCACTATCTCGTTTTTTTTCATCACGAACGGGACGCCGCTCATCCCGAGCAGCATGTTCTCCCATACGGTGAGCACGGGTATGAGCATGAAGTGCTGGTGGACCATGCCGATGCCGGACTCTATCGCGTCCCTCGGCGAGCGGAACGAGACCTCGCGCCCTTCGAGCGCGATTGAGCCGGCGTCGGGGGCGTATATGCCGGACAGCACGTTCATGAGCGTGGTCTTCCCCGCCCCGTTCTCGCCCAGCAACGCATGGACCTCGCCGCTCATCAGGTCGAAATCGACCCCCCTGTTGGCGTAGCTGCCGAAAAAAATTTTGTCTATGCCGCGCATGGAAACCAGCGGCGTCGAAGTTGCGCTGTCAACGGACTTATGCTCAGACGGCGACAAAATAATATCCTCCACGCGGATTTTCGAGCTTTCTAACCGGCGTTTATACCAATTTGAAATCAAAGGCCTGAAGGGTGAAGCGTTAAAACAGGTTTGGAGGACCGCTTTAGCCGCATCAAAAACAGCCTGTTGATCGCGAGCCGGTATTTTTAGCACAACGCCATCCAAGTATACATGAAAACGCCCGGCTTGTGAGCCGGGCACTCGAAAAAGCGCAAGGTCGAGATCACGGGCGCTGGGCTAGCGCGTCATGAGACTAGGTCGATCCATTCGTCCGCGGTCATGCCGGATATGTACGAGCCGACGTCGACGCCGCCGAGCGCGGATTTTATGGCGGCGCGCTCGTGCCGCAGCCCCCTCATCAGCTCCTCCAGGCCGGATTTGTCCAGAACGCCGAAGAAGTCTCCGTATATGCGCGCGTCGCGTATCGTCCCCCGCTCCACGGAGAGGCGCGCCTCGACGATGCCGTAGGGATACCGGGCGACGCGCCTCACGTTGTACGCCGGGGACTTCCCGAAGTTCCAGTCCCAGCTGGAGTACTTCTCCCCAGCGAGCCTCTCCGCGGCCTCTATATCGGCGGGCGCGAGCTCATACGGCTCGATGCCAGACGATATGAAGAAGTCCGCCATGCGCGAGAAGAACTCGCCGACCGGCATGGGGGACGGCATGTGATCGGCTATGTTGGTGACACGGCTGCGGACCGACTTCACCCCGTGACTCTCGATCTTTATGTCCCGCGGCTTCAGCGCCCGGCTCAGGTCAGAGAAGTCCGCGCTGTACAGAATGCAGCCGTGGTGCATGATGCGCCCTCGCCTCACTGCCTGGGCGTTGCCGCAGAATTTCATGCCGTTTATCACGAGGTCGTTGCGCCCTTTAAGCGACGCGCTCACCCCGAGCGTCGCCAGAAAGCGTATGACGGGGGATGTGAATAGCTCGTAGTTGCTGAAGTCGCCGTGCTTGGCGGCCTGGATGACGGTGAAGTTGACGTTGCCCAGGTCGTGAAAGACGGCGCCGCCTCCCGATTGCCTGCGTACTACCGGGATACCTCGGCTGGACACGTATTCGGCGTCGATCTCGGACTCCGCGTTCTGATTGAGACCGATTATGACCGACTTCGAGTTTCTCCAGAGAATTATAGTCTCGATGTCCATCCCCGTCAGGACATGCTCCTCCAGCGCGAGGTTGAACTGAGGGGAGGTGTTGTTGTTTATTATCAGATACACGCGCCGCGCCCCCTTCGTTTCGATTCCAAGTCAAACGAGCCACAATTTGATTTGGGAGATGTTGAGGTTTCTTGTCCACCGGGGCGGTTTTACGCCCTTCCCCTCTGAGTTGCTGCCGAGTCACTCCGAGAATCCGAACAGCCCCAGGCTTTCCGCGTCGCGGAGGGCGGTGATAGCCTCCTCGTCGATTTCCTCCTGATCCGAGCCCGAGGCCATCTTGGCCCGCAGGACGTCTCTTGTCTCCCGCATCTTGTCGAGGCAGCCGATGCCCTTGTACGTCTCCTCGATCATGTCCATGTCGTTGGGATCTAATACCCTTCCGGTCAAGTACCCGAATGCGAATGTGACGGCCGTGATGAAGGCCAGGCGCTCGTCCGTCTCCGACCACAGATCCGTGAGCATGGACGCGGTCATGAGCATCTCCTCGATGTACGCGTCCTCGTCCTCGTCGCCGTCGATATCGGAGTCGTCGATCTCCCATAGCTCCAACACGTAGAACGGCAGGTCCGGATCCGCCTCGAACGCGTCCAAGAGCGCGCCCAGCGAGTCCCTGCTGCCCCCGTCCGTCTCGAACATGGCTATCGCCCTGCAGAATTCACCCATAGGGGTCTGGCAGATGTCGGAGTCCGCGGAATCCATCACGGCCGTGAAATCCTTCCTCTCAACCAGTACCGTGTAGTAGATCATACGGCTCGCGCCGCGGCAATCCCTGTCGAGCTCCATCAACTCGCGCGCCGTTTCGAGCGCGTCGTCCTTCCTGCCGCCGAAGTAGAGAAATGAGGCCAGGTCGGAGAGCATCGACATGTAAAGCGAATATACGCGCTCGTCGACTTCGTCCGAGTCGTCCGATACCTCTATCTGCGGGCGCAGAAGCGCGACGGCGTCGTGAAGCAGATTTATCCCTCTGAGGGGATCTTCGTTGAGCGACTGCCATTTTATGTATTTCGCGAGAGGGTTATCGGGGTCTATCTCCATGATCTCATCGGCCAGCACCCCGCGCCTTTCGTCGTCATCCTCGCCGATGACTTGCTTGATCAGCTCGCTGATCTTTTGAAGGTTCATGTCGTCCATAACTTTGATCAATCCTCCATATTTGTCGCGAATTTTGGCGGTTCAGCGCGCAGCTTTACCATTACTTCCTGAACTATAAACGGGTCGAACTGCCTCCCGGCGCTCGACTCTATGGAGTCGAGCGCTTCGCCGAAAGAGGGGCGCGCTTGGCCGCGGTTCAGGCTCATCATCCCCTCCAGCGCGTCGAATATCGAGACGATGCGCGACACGACCGGTATGGAGTCACCCTTTTGCTGATTCGGGTACCCCATTCCGTCCCACCACTCGTGATGTGAGAGTATGAAATCCGCTGCGGGTGCGATCTCGACTATACATCGGGCTATCCTGTAGCCCACCGCCATATGCTGAAGCGGCGGCGCGACCCTCTCCTCGGACGGGGTGCCGCGAATGGCGTCCAGTTCGTCGGCGCACGCCAAGAGCCCCACGTCGTGATACTTGCACAGCAGCCTCAGCATGTATGGGTCGAAGTCGCCATCGAGGTTCTCCGCGATCCAGTCGCCCCACATTATCATGCGCTTGCAGCGGCTGCCCATGGCCCCACCCATGATATTGCGCAATTGCTCCTCCAGCGCGCCCAGTATCCTCAGCCGAGACGATTTACCGTCTCGGAGCTTGTTGGAGTACATAATGTCCTCCGCTTCGCTCATGACATCGCTGATGGGAGTCTCTGCGAAGCTCTTCACCGCCACGCCCAGCGCCATGCTCGGGCGGACGACCCCCACGCTCTTCCACTCCTGACACGTCTTGGTGATATTGGCCGCCCTCGACTCCGACTCCTCCTTGCCCGTGTTCGGCATGAGCATTATGAATTCGTCCCCTCCCCAACGAAACACCATGTCGTTTTTCGTCGCGCCGCGCCGCAGGATGTCGGCGGCGGAGCTGAGCAGCACATCGCCCTCGTGGTGACCGAAGGCGTCGTTGGCCAGTTTGAGGCAGTTCAAATCGGCGTAGATGACGCCGAGGGGCAGTGCCTCCTGCCTGTCCAGGCTGACCAGCGCGTCCTCGCACGCATGTCTGTTCAAGAGTCCCGTCAAGACATCGTGGCTGTTGACAAAGCTTATCTTCTCCACCGCCAATTTTGCCTCAGTAATATCCTCTACTATTCCGATAGCTCCGAGAAACGCGCGGTTGTCCGAGATGACGGGGCTGAACGAAACCCTGACCCATCCCTTGCTCTCACCGTCGGAGGACTGGAATTGCGACTCGTGCTTGGAGTTGATCCCGACCACGGCGTCAATGGCAGCCCTTTTGAACCGGCTGTATATCTTCAGGTTGTTGTCCTCGGCCAGGCAGACGTTCATGACCTCCGACTTTTCCAATCCGAAGATCGAGAGGAAAGCGGCGTTGCAGTCGGTTATTATCCCGTCGCTGTTGACGTGCATGAAGCCGAGCGGGGAATCGTGGAATATGGTCCTGTAGCGGTCCTCCCTGTCGGTGAGGTCGGATATCTTGTCCATGTATTCGTTTATGTCCCTGCATACGAGCGACAGCAGATTCCGTCCGCCCGAGCGATACCAGTTGAACCGTGCCTCCAGCAGAATCTCCCTGCCGGAGGCGCCCTTGGCCGGGAACGTGAGCTTCATCCGTCTGACGTCGTCCTCCATCGTCCTTCGGAAGATGGCGTCGACGTAGACCCTCGGAATGAGGTCGTCTATCCTGACCGCGGCCCCGTCCTCGCCGGACAGATTGAACAAATCGCGCGCCAAGTCGGAGGCGGCCACTATCTCCCGTCTCTCGTCGACAAGGAAGACAATCTCGTTCACGCGCTTGACGAACATGAGCAAATCGCCCATGCCTCCCGCCGGTTCCAACACGTTGGGGCTATCCTCCGAAACTCTCATCCTCGACATACTTCCTCAATGCTACAAATATTACGCTGGCTAATCAATTTAACTTTTTTAAATTATACCTCATATTTTCAGCGTGCAATTGTTCGCTTCGTCGCAGTCATGTTTAAAAGGGCACGATTCGCAGCGTTCGAGTTCTCCCTCGAAAGGGCCCTTTAACGCGGTTTCCGCCGCCGTGCTTATATTTTTACCTATGTCGTTCCAATTGTCGATTTTTTTGATTTTCACGGGCGGCGGGCCGATGAGCCGGTCGTTTCTCAAGAAGATGATCCCCACGTCGACATCGAGCTTCGGGCGCGCTATATGACACGCCATGGCGTAAAACAGCATTTGCGCCTCGTACAGCTCCTCCGGCGCGCTCTCCCGCGATGTGATTTTCCAGTCCCTGACGTGGCCTCCGCGCTCGTCCTCCCAGTATGCGTCGATGCTCCCCACCAGGTTCGTCCCGGCATGGCGCACAGAGAACGCGAGCTCCCTTCGCAGCGCGCCCGCCCGGCGAAGAGAGCGCATCTCATTGCCCGCCTCTGTGGCGGCGAACGCGCCGAGCCACGCGAGGATGATTTTTCTGTTGGACTGCGGCCCGCACGCGTGCCTGAGGGGCGCGGGCATCTCCCTCAGGGTATCCTCCAGCTCCCTGCCGCCCTCCAGTGGGAGGCAATGCGTGAGGGAGTTCGCGTCGAAATCCCATCTCGACAACACCCAGTGCGCGACTGAGCCCAGATCGGCGCCGCCGTAGCCGTCTCCGTCTGGCATCTCCCACTTCAGTGCGCGCCCCTGGCGATAGCGTGCCCTGTACGCGGCGGGACACCACGAGATGAGGGAAAATGCCGACGCTGACATGCGGGCGAGGCGCGGCCTGAATGGGACGCCGCTTGGCACCGCCTTCAGCGCGTCCTGAGCGGCTCCCTTCGCCGGCTCCGGCGACGCGCGGTGACGCGCGGCGACGCCGCGGAGCGAGAGTGCCGTGACCGGCAGCGGTCCTCCGTTCGCATCGTTCGCCTCCATCAGCAGGCCGAGCCAGTCGCCTCCGGAGGGGAGCGACCGTTTCAAAACGCCGCAGCACAGGAGGTAATCCTGCGCGCGCGTCATCGCCACGTACATCAGCCGGGCGCTCTCATCCATCTCCTCGGCGCGCTCTATGACGGCGTGCCATTTCGCCGTGACGGAGGCGCTCCCGTCGGGCAGACGGCTCGCAACGACGCCGAGCTGCCTCGACACCGATACCCTGCCTCCGACGCCACCCCTTCTTCCCGTCGGCGACGCCTCCATTCCCATTATGGCCACGATGGGAAACTCGAGTCCCTTCGAGGCGTGAACGGTCATCGCGCGCACAGCGTCGATATCCTCGCGCGACGCGTCGGGCTCGAACGCGCCCTCCCCTCCCCTCATCTCCCTCTCCAGGTAGCTGGCGCACGGCGGCAGGAGCTTCCCGAATGACGACTCGTACTCGCGCGCCATGTCTATGGCCGTTCGCACGTTGGCTCGCACCCTCGCGCGCGACTCCGCGCCGTAGGCGTCGAGCCACGAGCCGTCCTCCGTCAGCGCGCAGAGCGCCTCCGATGGCCCGAGCAGACGAGCCGTTCTCCGCAGCTTGGACTCGCGTGCCGCGTGTTCGCCGAACTCGCGCGAGAAAACGTCCCTGAGCGTCGAGCCGGCGGCGCGGGCCGATTCCGCCAGGCAGAGCGCGGTTCCCGGCGGCAGTCCGGAGAGGGGCGACTCCATCCATCCGGCAAGGGCCGTCTCGTCGTCCGGGTTGTCCAACAGGCGCAGCAAGCCCACGATGTCGCGGACCTCGCTCCTGTTGAAGTACTCCCTGCCGCTGCCGAAGACGACCGGCACACCCTCCCGCGCGAACGCGAGCTCTATCTCGCGGTACGGCGTCCTCGTGGGCACCAGCACCGCCATGTCGCGCCAACGAGCCGGCCTGAACGCCGTCGTTTTTCTGTCCCACACGACGGTCCCGCCCGCCGACATCTCCCTGAGCCTCGCGGCTAACCCCCCGGCCAGCGACATCCGCCGGGACTTAGCGTCCTCGCGGGGGCCCTCCGGTTTTTTATCACGCCCCTCCGCCGCCTCTTCCGCGGGGGGGTAGACAAGTATTTCGAGCGGGGACTCCGGCGCGTCCGGCCCGTTGCGCTCCTCCCACCACGGCGCGTCGGAGGGGGGCAACAGCGGCTCGTACCTCGCGCGCAAGTCCGCGTCTTCCAATACGCCGTCTCTCCATATGTGCCCGAAGACCATGTTGATCCCGTCCATCAGCCTGCCGCTCATGCGGTAGCTGTGGGAGAGGGGGATGCCTAGGGCCTCGGGCGCCGCGGCGTAGCGGGCAAGCAGCCTTGGGTTCGCGTGGCGGAATCTGTATATGGACTGTTTTATGTCGCCGACGATAAACAGCGTCCTCGTCCCCCCGTCCGGTCCGCCGGCATCTCCCCACGCCCGGACCAGCGAGCCTATCATGTTGTCCTGCAGCTCGTCGGTGTCCTGAAACTCGTCCACCATTATGTGCCTGAAGCGAGCGGCGTAGGATTTGCTCGCGGCCAGGACGTCCCCGGCGTAACGCACAAGGTCGGAGAAGGTGAGCGCGCCCAGCTCTCCCCTGACCGAGTCCCAGCATTTCCAGAATGTGGCGGCGATCGCCAGGAGCAGCCTCCTGACGCGCGCCTCGTCCTCTCCGTAAGGGGGCGACGCGAACAGCGTCGCGGACACCTCCGCGTCACCCCTGCGCTCGTCCCTCCACTCCTTCAGGTTCTTGCCGAGGGCGCCCTCGATCGCGTCCTTGAACGCGCGCTTACCGCCGGAGAGGTTCGAGAGGGCGTTGTTTACGAGGTCGGCGAAAAAACCTCGGCACGTCTCGCGGCTCCGTTCCGCCCCTCTCCACCTATCCCTGACCCCTCGGAGCGCGCTGGGCAGATTTCCCGCGTCCGGCTCGTCGATAAAGCGCCCTATCGAGGGGAAGACTCGGTCCTGCCACTCGTCCCACGCGGAGAACCACCTGCCCTCCAAGAACGACGCGACCCGCTCCCGTGCGGCGAGCTCGAGGCGGGGATCGAAGTCCCTCATGTCCTCCGGGCGCCGGTTCATGCTGCCGAAAAGCTCGCAGGAATCCCTGCCAAGGCTGGCCAGCTCGCGCGCTCCGAAGTAGTTAATGAGGCCGGGGTAACCCGGGTCGCTGAACAGCGATAGCGCGTATTTCTCCCACTCGTCCGGCATCTTGCCGGGCAGTCGCCCGTCGGGCCGAGTCGCCGCGCTCCATCTGAGGTCGTTCCAGAATTCGCGCTCGCTCGGCGCGCCGATTATGGACGAGCGCGGGTCTATGTCGAGCTCCAGGCCGGACTCTCGTATAACCCGCAGGGCATACGAGTGGATGGTCGAGATGTACGCTTCGTCGACACGGTCTATCGCGTCCCTGAGGTGCGGAGTGTCGGCCCTGTGCCATGATTTGAGCGTGCCGCGTATCCGCTCCCTCATCTCGGACGCCGCAAGCTGGGTGAAGGTGAGCGTCAGTATCTGGTCGACCTTGCAATCCGGGTCGCTCGCGAGAAGCCACGCGAAGCGGCGGGCGAGCGTGTGGGTCTTGCCTGTTCCCGCGCCCGCGCTGACCACAATCAGGGGGGCGCGGGAGCATATGGCCAGCCTCTGCTCCTCCCGCGCGTCCTCGACGAGCCCGCTCAGCGACGCCTCATTCATCGCCGCCGTCCCCCTCCAGCCCGCAGCCGCCGCCGCGCTCCAGGCGTCTGCATATGGACGAATAGCCGCACACACGGCACATCTTTGAATCGTAATTGGCGGCGTACTTGCCGGTCAGCGCCGCATCATCCATCGCTCGCAGTGTCTCCAGCGCACCCTCCATTTTTTCGCCGATCTCAGTGACGCGTCCCGACGCCCCGTATATCACGTTCAAACCGTTCGACCACGCGCCCCTTATTCGCAGGTCTCCGTGCCCCGCGTAGCACACCCCGCCTACGTCTGTTCCCGCGCGGCACAGCGCCGCGGCGTATGCCGCGAGCTGAACGCTGTCCTTGTACGCGTCGCCCCGTCCCAGCTTGTAGTCCACGATAACCGCGGTCGTCCCGAAATCTCCCTCCCAGAAGTCGACCCGGTCGGCCCTGCCAGTGAATACGACGTTTTCCATCTCCAGATCCGGGAGTTTGAACTCCGTCTCCGTCCTGACCCGCCTCAGCCCGGCTTCCCTGGCCCTGCGCTCAGTGTCGTCCTGCCAGTCGGCCATGGACAGCATGTTGTTCCTCAATTCCGACATGGAGCGCGACGACCGCGTATCGGAGACGACGGGGAATTCTTCCGATATCCCGGCGATTATGCCGTCCCACTCGGAGAGAAGCGCGGCGCGAAGCGTTCCGGCGGCCGGCGGTGAGACATATTTCGTCCAGACCGACCGCCACGCCTCGTGCATAACCGTCCCGCGCATCATCCTGCCGAACACCTCCTCCTCCTCCGGTTTGGAGCTGAAACAGGCGATGCTGCCGCACCAGTATGAGAAAGGGCAGTTCGCCCACTCGTCCGCGGAGCTCAAACGCACCCTTGCCCTGCGGCCTCCGGCGACGTTTTTCGATACGGCGACGCGCGGAAACGCGCCTCCGCGCTGAAACGCGTCATCGTCCTCCGCGCGGCCAGTCATGGCGAAATCGCGCATTATGGACAGCCCGCTGAACATCTCGCCTGGCAGCGACCGCAGGAATGGTGAATCTCCTTGCGGGCGCCCCCCGGCGTCCAGGCTCGAACGCGCCAGTATCGTCAGGTATTCCCCGGTTGCCGCCAGCCTCCTGAAGAGCGCCTCCTTCTGCTCCCTCTCCTCTCGCATGGTGGGAAGGTGCACGGCCGCGTTCGGGGAGTCGTTCACGTCAGCCCGTATGTCGCCGCTCAGGAGCGGAGGATCGGACGATGGGCCCGGGTAGCGCCCGGGGTCGACGTCGGTCATTATCCAGAGCGAGTGGGAGACCAGAACTGGCGGAGGGGAGTCGTACAGGGAGATGACCCCGTCACGCCGCGGGGGCAGGGCGGTCGCCGCCTCTTTGCTCCAGTTGGCGAGGAAGTCCATCGCGGCGGAGCCTCTGAAGCGTATCGACGCGGCCTCGCCGAGCGACGGCGAGAGCTCGCCCAACATCTTGAGCTTCAGCTCTATCTCGACCCTCGCCGAGGATATCTCCCTCACGGCGGAGTCCATGTCGTAGTCGCGCCCTACCTCGCTCGATACCGCGCGCTCCCATTCCCCGTCTCCCGCGAGCTCCAGAAGCGCCCGGAGTATCTCCTCCCCGGTGTGCCCGCCCTCGTCGTCCATGAGCTCGCAGAACGAATGAAGTTTTTCGAACGCGCTCCGCGCGCGCTCGTCGTCCTTCAGGAATGCCCTCCACATCTCTGCCCCCTCCGGCATCTCGCGCGTGAATCTGTCGCGGTCCAACTCGCCCGCGGCGATCTGCGGGGTTCTCAGCAGGTGAAGGGTGCGCTTGGGGGGCCAGCCAAGCCGATGCGCGTCCCAGGCGAGGCGCGCGATATGGGATATGGCGGTTTTGTCGACGGAGACCTCGCCCCGGGGCTGGTAGGGTATCCCCCTTCTCGAAAGGGCCAGCCCCATAAGGCGCACGTGTTCCGGCGGAGTCAGTATGCCTATGTCGTCCCCGACCTCCGCCATATGCTCCCCGCGTATCAGTGCTACCTCCGCCGCGATCATGTCGAACTGCGACGCCGCGTCGGCGGAGGTCATGGTCTCGGCGCGGCAGGCATCCGAGGGGAGGCGCGAGTTCTTGATCCCGAGCTGCGAGGCGGCGTCACGGAGGTTCTCCATCCCCGCGTCGGGCATGAAGAACTCCATGAAGACACACCGCTTCAACAGCGACGTCACGAGCCTTAGCTGCGCCCCGGTGAACGACAGGAACCCCACCCATCGCATCGCCCTGCCGTCCATGAAGCCGGTCCCGAATCGATCCACCGCGTCAGCCGCGAGCGACGGTATCTGCGAGCTGTCCGCCAGGCCGTGCTCGTCCAGGTAGAGCAGGTAGTCGGTGTAAAGCCTGTACAGCAGATCGCGCTTCGGTCTCCCGCCATCGCCGCCGCGCAGTATGTCGTCGGGCGCAACGTCCTCCAGCATCATCTCTTTTATGGCGTCGCTCAGGAGATCCACGAAGCCCCTCCTCCTCGCCCCGCCAGGCGCCCGGATGCCGCGCGCGTCGAGACTGGCCAGGGTCTGCCCTAGCAGGAACTCGAGGACGAGCCTGTGGTCGGGCGGATCGATGCACCTCTTCCGCTCCGCGCGGGGCACGATCCTGACGTACAGCTCGGCCCAGCTCCATACATCGGGGCTCTCGCCGAAGCAGCCGCCTGCCGTTTGGAGCATGTCGAGCAGCATCCCCTCGCACGACCTCGACGGGAGCATATATATGACCTCCCCGGGGACGGAGTCCGTGCCCGCCGGCCGCGTCAGCGCGGTTCTCAGCGCGGAGAGTTTGGAGTAGCCGCGAAGCAGCGCCGCCATCGATGTGTTTTATATGTCCGCGATGAATGGATTGCTCAACACCCCTATGCCGTCTATCTCAATCTCCACGCGGTCCTCAGGGCTGACCCTGCCAACCCCCTCCGGGGTACCGGTGGCTATGACGTCGCCGGGCTCGAGCGTGGCGAACCTGCTTATATGGGATATTATGCGCGAGACGGGGAATATCATGCTGCTGAAGACATCCCTCTGAACGACGTTCCCGTTGAGCCGAGTCGTTATCCCCGCCCCGTCGGGCATGCGTTCGGTCAGCAACACCACCGGCCCGAAGGGAGCGAAGGTGTCGAACCCCTTGGCCCTGGTCCACTGCCCGTCCTTGTTCTGAAGGTCGCGAGCCGTGACGTCGTTGAAGCAGGAGTAACCGGCCACGTAAGAGAGCGCCTCGGACTCGGACACGCGGCGGCACTTCCTGCCTATGACCACGGCGAGCTCTCCCTCGTAGTCTATCCTCCCCGCCCAATCGGGTATGCGCACGAGATCGCCTGTGCCGACTATCGAGGTGACGGGCTTGATGAAGATCAGAGGCTCCTCAGGCAACTCGTGTTCGAGCTCGCGGACGTGGCCGGCGTAGTTGCGCCCGACGCACCATACCTTGTTCGGCGCCAACGGGGTCATCAGCTTCACACGGCTCAAGGGGCAACTCATCCTCATTCCGGAGAACCCGGTGAGAAGGTCTCCCTCCGCTATGTCGATCATCGTCCCCCGCAGGGTTCCATTGTATGTCCTGCCGTCTATCGAAAATCTGCAAAACTTTTGAGGCCCCTCCGTCCCTCTCATCCTACGGCTCCCTGGGATCTGACCGCCCGATTCGCTCGAACGCCCTCTTGATTCGGTCCAGGCCCTCGGCGAGCTGCGCCCTGGGACAGCCGATGTTGAGCCTGGCGAATCCCCCGCCGCTGGAGCCGAAATTGGCGCCGTTGTTGAGCGCCACTCTCGCCTCATTTATCAGAATGTTCGCCAGCTCGTAGTTGCTCAAACCGTAATCCCTGAAGTCGAGCCAGAAGATGTAGGTGCCCTCCGGGTGCTTCAGCTTGACGCGGGGCATCTCGCCGCGCAGGAAGCCCTCCACGAAGCCCCTGTTCTTCTCCAGGTAGGCGAGCGCCGCGTCTAGCCAAGGGGCGCCCTTCGAATACGCCGCCTCGAGGGCTGTCAGAGCCATGAGGTTCAGGCTCGATATCTGCAGCCTGTTGAGCGCCCTCTTCATGCGGACGGCAACGCCCGCGTCCTCGGCGATCCACGCCGACGCGGTCAGCCCCGCGATGTTGAATGTCTTGCTTGGCGCCACGAGCGTGACGAGCAGCGGGCTGACCGACGGCGCGGCGAGCGACATCGGCACGTGCTTCGCGTCGCTGTAGACGAGATCCTGGTGTATCTCGTCGCATATGATCATCACGCCGCGCTCCGCGCATATCTCGGCTAAGGCCGCCAGCTCGTCTCCTCGCCACACCCTCGCCACCGGGTTGTGCGGGCTGCACAGCAGGAGCGCCTTGACACCGGGCGCGAGCGCGTTCCTCAGGTGGCCGAGGTCCATCTCGTATCCGTCCCGCGTTTCCCGCAGCGGGTTTTCGACGACGGTCCTGCCGTTCTCCCTGATCACCCTGAAAAAAGGGGGGTATACCGGGGGCTGCACCACTACTCCGTCCCCCGGCTCGGTGAACTCAATCACCGCCGCCGCCAGCCCCGCGACGAC
The DNA here is from genome assembly GCA_031269245.1 of Synergistaceae bacterium. Taxonomy (GTDB): domain Bacteria; phylum Synergistota; class Synergistia; order Synergistales; family Synergistaceae; genus JAIRKI01. The sequence goes on from JAISZL010000009.1 coordinate 30,770, forward strand.
GCCAGCGACGTAGCCGACGTCGTCGGGCTTGACGCTCCATCCGTGACGAGTCCTCTCCCATTCCGCGACCGCCTCGCGGCCCGCGTCGCCCATGATGGGGTAGCCGAACACGCCGAACTCGACCTTCTCCCTCAGCGCCGCTATTATCTCGGGCGCCGACCTGAAATCCATGTCGGCCACCCAGAATGGCAGCAGGTCCTCTCTGCCGAACTCCTTCTTCAGCCCGTCCCACTTGGAGCAGTTGGTCCCCCTCCTGGCGACGGGGGTGTCAAAATCGTACATATATGGCGGCGCCATGCCCTCACCTCGTTCTGACTGGAAAATAAAACCTGCCCTGTATATTTATTTTAATTGATTTTGCGGGAAACAATCGGGCGCACCCGAAACCTTCCCTTTATATTGTAATTCACCGCGCGCGATATGGCTAGGGAAAGGCTGATTTATTGTTTAGATGCCTAAAGGATGAAGATTCAAACAGAGTCGAAACCAGCGTCATAAAACGCTTGAACGTCGTTTCGTCCATTTAATCAGCGCTCCCCCCGGCCTAGGATCGGTCTGACGGGGCTTCCGGCACGTCAGTCCGCCTGATCCAGGTCGAGCATCTCGATCCTCGGGTCGTCTATGTCGTTGTTCGAGATGAGCCTGACGATGGAGGAGTTGCTCAGGACGTCGAGCGCCTCGCTTATGTCCTCCACGTCCACCCTGCCGTTCATGACACCGGGCACCGGGAGATATATCCGGCGCAAGCGCTCCTTTATCGCGAGCCTCAGGAGCTGCCTCGCGCTGCGGGCAACTATCGTCGGGTCCGCCATGCAGTGCCCGCCGGGTATCTTCTGACCCCAGCTGTACCTGTGCACTTCGTCCGGGAGGCAGCGATCGAACTTGCAGACGGAGGGCTTCGTGAAGAATGCGATGATCCTCTCGTCGATGAACCCGACCTGTCCCTTGCCTATCATTATATAGCGGCCCAGTTTGTCGGCGAGTCTGGGAACGTAAGCCGCGAGAGATAGCGCGTTTCCCCGGTCCACTATGCCGCACATATCCTTCTTGCGGACCTCAAGGCTCACCGTTACGCAGACGTTTTTATTGTCCTTCCATAGCTCGGCTATATCGGCTCGATAGACTCGAAAAACACGGCTTGGCATGTATCCTCACCTCGCGCAGGGTAATGGCGCCGCGAACGGAAGCCGGCGCGGCATATCGCTGTCCGTTGTATTATTTTTATTATTATACGCCCGCGCGCCGTCCGCCGCAAAAAACGCGCTGCCGATGCCGGAGGTCTTCGTTTGCGGAGATTCGCCGCCGTCAGCGCCGCGCCCTGGGAAGTTTATGAAATATCTTCGTAAAACACTTAATGTTGATTGTGTAAAGCCTGGATTTGGTGCACAATAGGCGATGCGATCCGCGAAAATCTCCGCGTGTTTCCGCGCCGGATGAAGGGACGCCCTTATGACAATGGGCCTCGTATGAGAGGGGTTAGTTATTTTTTGATGAAAAAATATCTCCACAACCATCTCGTGATGTTTTTATTCTTCGTCTCAGCCTTCACGGTGCTGGCGATATCCATATACACAGGCGTTATGATGCGCTCCTTCTCCGCGTTTTTAAAGTCCAGCATAGAGGCCCGCCTGATCGCGGAGAGCCGCAGCGCCGCCGGAATCGTGACGGCCGGGGAGCTGGGGCGGCTCATGGCTCCGGAGGACATGGAAAGCCCGCTCTTCGCCGACATAAGGAGCCGCGCTATAAAGTTCGCGGAGGAGTCGAACGTGCTCTTCGTCTACTATTTTCGAGTCGTCAGCGGCGATCTGCTGCAGTTCATCGTTGACAACGACACCACGGAGGACACGGTGAACCTGGCGACCCCGCCCATTCCGATGGAGCCGGCCCCGCGGATAGCGCTATCCGGCATTCCGTCGACGGCGGGGCTGGGGAATTATTCTGAAGGCTACAGCGGGCTTCTCTCCGCGTATTCGCCGGTCTTCGACTCCGAAGGAAGGGTCGCGGCGGTGGCCGGGGTGGATATCCCGGACGATCAGATCATGTCGGTCCGCGGCCGCATAAACAACCAGATACTGATGCTGATAGCCTCCATGATCACTGTGATCGCCAGCGGCTGCGCCGGTTTTTCGCTGTATCGCAAAAAGGCCGAGCAGGCCGAGTCCGCCAACGTGTCTAAGAGCAATTTCCTGGCCAACATGAGCCACGAGATGCGAACGCCGATGAACGCCATCACCGGCATGACGCTGATAGCCAAGTCCTCGGACGACCTGGCCCGCAAGAACTACTGCCTTGGCAAGATCGAGAACGCTTCGGCACATCTTCTGGGGGTCATCAACGACATACTCGACATGTCGAAGATAGAGGCGAACAGATTCGACCTGTCGATCGCCTCGTTCAACTTCGACAGGATGCTGCAGAAGGTGGTGAGCGTGATCAATTTCCGCGTCGAAGAGAAGCGGCAGAGACTCACCGTCCACACAGACAGGACCATCCCGATGAACCTCATGGGCGATGACCAGAGGCTGGCCCAGGTCATCACGAACCTGCTCTCCAACGCCGTCAAATTCACGCCGGAGGGCGGCTCGATACACTTGGAGTCCAGCCTTGTCGGAAGCGTCGGCGAGTCCCGCACCATCCAGGTCCGCGTTACAGACTCCGGCATCGGCATCAGCCGGGAACAGCAGTCCCGTCTCTTCACCTCGTTCGGACAGGCTGACGCCTCCATCTCGCGCAAATTCGGCGGCACCGGCCTGGGGCTTGCCATATCGAAGAGGATCGTCGAGATGATGGGCGGCGGGATATGGGTGGAGTCCGAGCCGGGGCATGGGGCTAAATTCTCGTTTGCCGTCAACATGGAGATCTCTGACGAAAACCCCCGCTGTCCCCTCCGCGACGGTGTGAACTGGAAGAACATGAGGGTGCTCGTCGTCGACGGCGTGAGGGAGGATCGCGATTATTTCGCGGAGATCGCCGCGAGCCTCGGACTCAACTGCGACACGGTCCCCGATGGGGATGCCGCCTGCCGGATGATGGAGCGGAACGGCCCATACGATATTTACTTCGTCGGCTGGAACACTCCCGGCGCCAACGGCGAGGAGATCGCCCAAAGGATAAAGAGTTCAAGCGAACGCGCCTCGGCCATAGTGATGATGTCGTCCACGGAGTGGGCGGCCGGCGAGGGTGGCTCGCTCGCCTCGGGGGTACGGAAATTCCTGCCGAAGCCGCTTTTCGCGTCGTCCATCGCGGACTGCGTCAACGAGTGCCTCGGCACGGAGAACCTGATCCCCGGCCTCGGGGCGGGACATGGGAGGACGGACTCCTTCGAGGGATGCAGGGTGCTGCTCGCGGAGGACGTGGAGCTCAACAGGGAGATAGTCATAGCCCTGCTCGAGCCGACGTCACTCGAGATCGACTGCGCTGAGAACGGGGCGAGGGCGCTGAAGCTCTTCAGCGAATCGCCGGACCGTTACGACTTGATACTAATGGACGTGCAGATGCCTGAGATGGACGGCTACGAGACCACTAGCCGGATCAGGGCTATGGGCACCCCTCACGCGCGCGAGGTGCCCATAATAGCCATGACCGCCAACGTGTTCCGCGAGGACATCGAAATGTGCATCGCGTCCGGCATGAACGACCACCTCGGCAAGCCTCTGGATTTCGATGAGGTGCTGGAGAAATTGAGGAAATATCTGACGCGCGAATAGAATAAATAATACGCGGGGGGCCTCCTATCGAGAAGAACGCCGTGCGGACCAACGGATTGCCGTATTATTCACGGCAGTGATGCCGAACGGAGTCTGGAGAAGGGGAGAAAGTGACGTTTCTGCCGGAAGCCGGAGGGGCGTCCTTCCTAGCTTGGCGTCTGGAGCGGCCCATGCCCTATACGGCGGGGATCGCCATGATAGTGGGGTCTTGGGCCATTTGCGCGCATTTTCGTTCCTTTAACCCTAATGTCTCAGGCAGCGCCCGCAAGAAATTTTCAAGAAGCGATTGCCCGTCCTCCGTCAAAAACAGCGAAGTCTAAATTTCACCGCATCCACTATATCAACGGACGGTCGTGTGTATGCTATGATTTATAAAGCGGCGTACCATGCCAATCCGATTTCAAACGGCCGTCGGGGGGGGGCTATACGAGGTCGCGGGAACATCGGTTTCGGTTTTTTGGATCTCGCGCCGTTGATCTTAACTAACCACATAGAGGACTGATCGTCATGGGCAATTTCATTTGGGGCGGGTGCGACGTTACGGAGCTTGCGGCCCGTTTCGGCACGCCTCTTTACGTGATGTCGGAGGATGAGATAACGAGCCGCATAAGGGCGGTGCGGGCCTGTTTCGATGACAGGTATGACTCGTGCCGGACGTACTTCGCGTCGAAGGCATTCCTGACGAAGGATATGTTGAGGATATTGATGCGGGAGGAGACGGGGCTCGACGTGGTGTCGGGCGGCGAGCTTTACCTCGCGAGGGCGGTTGGCTTCCCGCCGGAGATGATAATGTTCCACGGCAACAGCAAGACCGAGGCGGAGATTGGCTGTGGCTTGGATTACGGTGTCGGCTGTTTCGTCGTGGACAGCGCGGAGGAGATGCTGCTGATCGACCGGATGGCATCGACGCGCGGTGTCAGGCCCCGCATCCTGATGCGGGTGACGCCTGGCGTAGAGGGACACACGCACAAACACATAGCCACCGCCGGGGTCGGGTCGAAGTTCGGCGTGCCCATGGAACTGGTGCGCGACACGGTGTCAGACGGAATGAGGCTTCGCGGCGCGTCGCTGGAGGGCTTCCACTTCCACGTCGGCTCTCAGCTCATGGACAACGCCTGCCACATGGCCGCGCTCAATATCGTGCTGGAACTGATGAAGCGTGTGAGAGACGAGCTCGGTTTCGTCGCTGGGACGCTCGACATGGGCGGCGGCTTCGGCGTCGCCTACGTCGAGGGCGACGCGCCCAAGCCAATCGACTCCTTCATACGCCCCATGACGGAGCGAGTGGAGGAGTTCTGCGCCGCTGAGGGTATGCCGCGCCCGTTCCTGGTGGTCGAGCCCGGGCGCTTCATAGTCGGCCCCGCCGGGATAACGCTGTATGCCGTGGGCAGCGTGAAGGAGGTGCCGGACATCGGCTTGTGTGCCGGAGTCGACGGCGGATACCCGGACAACCCTCGCCCCGCGCTCTACGACGCTAAGTACGCGGCCGTCGCGGCTAACAAATGCGGATGCGCCTCGCTGAGGAGGACGACTATAGTGGGAAAGTGCTGCGAGTCGGGGGACGTGCTGATCCGCGACATCGACCTGCCAGAGCTGGAGCGCGGCGACATAATCGCGGTGAAGTGCACCGGCGCGTACAATCACTCGATGTCCAGCAACTACAACAAAAACCCGATCCCGGCGGTCGTCATGATAAAGGACGGAGAGCCGAGGCTGTCGGTGCGCCGCCAGAGCTTCGAGGACATGTTCGCGATGGAAATTTAGGACCGCGGGGCGCCTGCCCCGCACCCCGCAAGGGGACTTGAGTCCCCTTGACCCCTCAGCGTTAAAACATAATATTTGATGCCATCCGCCGGGTGGCATCAAATATTTATATATGGGAGTACAGAGGGGCTTAACTCCTCTGGCGGGGTACGGGGCGGGCCCAGCGGTCTTACAGCCCTTTCTGCTCCGGCAGGTCGAAATTTCCACTGCCGTCGCTTAAGAAATGCGCGTCGCCCATCAGGCTCATGCGTGGGGGTATACCGTCGCGCAGTTCTACTATCGAGAGCCCGCAGTTCGCTATCTGGAAGTTCCAGAAGCTGGAGAGGGGCGCGTTCAGGAAATGGCACAACAACACCTTTATGACGGCGTCGTGTGCTGTCACGCAGACGTCGCCGCTGTATTTTCCGGCGATCCCGCCGATCGCCGAGACGGACCGTATTTGCACGCCTCGAAGGGACTCGCCGCCCTCCCCGGGCATCACCACGGTGTGCGGCGAGCTGTGCCACATGTCGACTATGCGGGGCCAGCGCTCGCTCACCTCGGAGGAGAGCAGGCCCTCCCAGTCGCCGTGGTTGATCTCAGTGAGGCCGGGGATCACATCGAACCGTTCCGTCCCGCAGGCGGCGGCGATCTTCTCTCCGGTGACGCGCGCGCGTTTGAGCGGGCTGCTGGCTATGGCGTCGAATTTATGCCCCGAGAGGTATGACGCCACCCTGTCGCCCTGGGCCAGTCCGCGCTCGTTGAGATCTGTGTCCCTCTGCCCTTGGAACCTCCCCTCGATGTTCCACCGCGTCTCCCCGTGCCTCACTATGAAAAGCCTCATCTCCGCTCTTCCCCGTCCAACCTCACGGTCGAGGCCCAGATAAGGTCCCCGTCCCGCTCTATCGCCTGGATGAGGTCGTCCGATATGACCCCGTCCACCTCCATGATCGCTAAGGCGAGTCCGCTCGTCTCAATGCGGCCAAGGGTGAAGTTCGCTATGTTGACCGACGAGTCGCCGAGCAGGTTGCCGATTTTGCCGATGACCCCCGGACGGTCGTGGTTCTGGAACATCAGGAGCTGACCGCGCGGTTCGAAGTCCATCCAGTAGTCGTTGACCTTCACGATGTGCTGGCGTCCCTCCTCGGTTATAGTCCCTGTTAGCGTCACCTTGGAGCCGGGCGTCTCGAACGTAACCTCGATCAGGTTGCGGTAGGCAAGCGACTCCCCGGTGCTCTCCTCGATCGCGATGCCGCGCTCCGCCGCGAGCAGCGGGGCTATCATGTAGTTCGTCTCGGGACCATGCGACACCTCCAGGAAGCCCTTCATGAGCGCGACCGTGTACGGGCGGTTCCTGTTGCCGGGCGCGTCCTCGTCGCACAGCTCGTCCCCGCGAAGCATGACCTTGCACTTATTTGCCAGGTTCCCGTCCTTTTCGAGCAGTTTCGCGGCGAGTATACCCATCTTACGCGCCAGGCGGACGAAGTTCTTCTGCGTCTCGTTGAGGTGCTGCTCCATGAACGGCAGGTTGACGGCGTGGTCGTACTGATCGCCGCGCAGCGCGGCCAGCGCGTTGGTCACAGCGATGCGCGCGACCTCCGTCTGAGCCTCGACCGTGGTTGCGCCGAGATGAGGGGTCACTACCACGAGGTCGGATATGTCGTCCGCCAGGAGGGGGTTGTCCGCCGCCGGGGGCTCCTGAGTGAACACGTCGAACGCGGCGCCGGCGAGCCTGCCGTCGCGCAGTGCCTGCGCACACGCCGCCTCGTCCACGATGCCGCCGCGCGCGCAGTTGACCAGGTATGAGCCGGGCTTCATGGAGCGGAGCATCTTCTCGTTTATGACGCAGTGGGTCTCCTTGGTGATGGGGACGTGAACCGTGACGACGTCGGCCAGTGAGAGCGCGCCCGCCAGGTCCGCGGTCTTCTGCACGCCTATCTCGGACATCTTCTTCTCGGGCACGTATGGGTCGTAGCCCATGACCTCCATGCCGAACGCGCGGCACCTCAGCGCCACCTGCGCGCCTATCCTGCCCATGCCTATCACGAGGGCCTTCTTGCCGTTGAGCTGCCTTCCAGTGAAGCGCTTGCGGTCCCACCCGCCGCTCTTGAGTGAGGCGTATGCCTGCGGGATGCGCCTCATCATGGAGAGCATGAGGGCCATGGTCTGCTCGGCCGCCGCTAAGGTGTTGCCAGTGGGGGCGTTTATCACGACTATGCCGTGCCTGCTCGCCTCCTGTATATCCACGTTGTCGACGCCAACCCCTGCGCGGGCGATGACCTTCAGGCTGGGGGAGGCCTCTATGGCGGCCTTGTCCATGGTTGTGCCGCTCCTGGTGATGACGGCGTCGTAGTCCTTGAGGATTTCGAGCAGATCAGGTCTGGGGAGGCCAATCTTCACGTCGAACTCGACGTCGGGCGCGTCCTTCAAAATCCTTATCCCCTCGTCGCCGAGCGACTCCGGAACCAGAACCCTGAACTTTCTCTCGCCGCTCATGCTATCTCTCCTCCCATCTCTTGAACGCGGCGGCCATGAAGTCGCCCGCGCCGCGCCGCGCGTCGCCGAGCGCCGCGTAGAGGCTGCCCAGCGCCAGTGATATCTCCGGCCACCGCACGTCGTGGTAGTGGGACATCCGTATCAGTTTGCCCTTGAACTGCGCTTGCCCTCCCGCTGGCTCGACGCCCATTGCCTTCAGCGCCTTGGAGATGGCCGGCGTGTCCCCGGATTTGAGGGAGAACGACGTGACTCCCGGCGAGCGGAAGCGCTCGTCCTTGACCAGGAGGTCGAAGCCCAGCGACTCGATGCCTGCCGCGAGCGCGCGGGCGGCACGGCGCCGCAGGTCGAACCAGCCATCAGTCAATATCTCGTCGAGCGCGGCGTCGAGCGCGAAGTAGAGCGTCACGGGCGGGGTGTAGGGGTTCTCAGGGTCATCCTTGTACAGGACTTTTTTCTGCCGTAGCAGGTCGAAGTAGTAGTTGCCGCACTTCCTCTCCTCCGCGGTCTTCCACGCGCGCTCGGAGAGCCATACGAGCGCGAGCCCCGGAGGCGTGAGCAGCCCCTTCTGCGACGCGGTGGCGAGTCCATCGATTCCCCACTCCTCCGGGAAACAGGGCATCGCCCCGACGGAGCTGACCCCGTCGACCAGCACGAGGGGTCTGTTCTTCTCCGGCAGCGCGGCGATTATTTCGTCGACGTGGTTAAACACTCCGGTGGAGGTTTCGTTCTGAGTCAGGAGCAGGACGCTTGCATCCGGGTTCCGCTCCACGGCGCGAGCCACGACCTCCGGCGTGACTCCCTCTCCGGGCGTCACGTTGACGTCCGCGATGCCGGCGCCGGTGAGAGCAGTGATCTCCCTGAACCTGTCGCCGAACACCCCGCAGGACACGGATATAACCTTTGTGTCGGGGCCTGTGAAGTTCGTCGACAGGCACTCGAGTGCCCCGGTGCCGGACGCCGGGAATATAACGGTCTTGCCGCCGCTCTTCAGCAACCGTGACAGCTTCGCCTCGATGCCGGAGAAGAGCTCGGAGAACTCGCGCCCTCTGTGAGCTATGAGCGGGCGCGCCTCTTTGAGCGATACCTCGGTGGATACCGGGACCGGGCCCGGAGTCATCAAATACTTGTTCATCCTCTGTTGCCTCCTTCGAATTTTTGTGAGTGATGCGCGAGGCGTTCATGTAATGCCTCTGGCATACAGAAAAAGAGGCCGACTTCTTCAGGTCGGCCTCTTCTCGTGTCTGGATGATTTTTATCCTGTCGCGCGGCGTAACTTTATTTCCTCAAGGCGAGAGACCGACCCATATAACAAAAGCCTCCTGTCATACTGACGGAGGAGCAGGAGAAGAGAGAGGATCCTATGCCTTTGCGGAGAAATACATACGCGCTCTTCATAATACTTGACTTATACCACCTTATTGGTTATATGTCAACAAAGTCAATGACCGGTCACCCTCCGAGGTAAGCCTCCTTGACCTTCGGGTTCTCCAGCAGATCCGCTCCCGTGCCCTCCAGCGTGATATTGCCCACCTCGAGCACGTAGGCTTTGTGGGCGATCTTGAGGGCGGCGAACGCGTTCTGTTCGACCAGCAGGATCGTGCGGCCCTCCCTGTTGATCTCTCTTATGACCTCGAAGACCTCGGAGACCAGTATCGGAGCCAGTCCCAGCGACGGCTCGTCAAGCATGAGCAGGTCCGGGTGGCTCATCAGCGCGCGGGCGACCGCGAGCATCTGCTGCTCGCCGCCGGAGAGCGTGCCGCCCTTTTGATTGCGGCGCTCCTTCAGCCTTGGGAACAGCGCGTAGCCGTACTCCATGTCGCGAGAGATCCCGTCACCGTCGCTTCTGCTGTACGCCCCGAGCACCAGGTTCTCCTCCACCGTGAGCTGGGGGAGTATTCTGCGGCCCTCGGGTGAGAGGGATATGCCGAGCTTCACCATGACCTCCGGCGGGCGGCCCAGCAGCGAGACCCGCTCGCCGTCCCGCGCGGTGTAGGTCACCGCGCCCTTCGCGCCCTTGACGAGACCCGCGATGCTGCGGATCGTGCTACTCTTGCCCGCTCCGTTAGCCCCTATAAGGGTGACTATCTCGCCGCGCTTTATCGACATGGACGCGTCCTTCACGGCATGGATCCCGCCGTACCACACGTTAAGGTCCTTTATCTCAAGCATGTGCGGCCTCCTTGCCAAGATACGCCTCTATGACCCTTGGGTTTGCCTTTATGTCGGCCGGGGCGCCGTTGGCTATCAGCTCCCCCTGGTCCAATACCCATATGTGCTCGCAGACGCCCATGACCACCTTCATGTCGTGCTCTATCAGAAGAATGGAGAGGCTGAACTCGTCGCGAAGCCTCCTGATGAAATTGAGCAGGTCCGCCGACTCCTGCGGGTTCATGCCGGCGGCCGGTTCGTCCAGCAGGAGGAAGGAGGGCCTCGTTGCGAGTGCGCGGGCTATCTCGAGCCTCCTCTGCGCGCCGTAGGGGAGCGACGACGCCTGGGCGAGGGCGTATTTTTCGAGGCCCAGCCGCTCCAGGAGCGAAACGGCGTTGTCCGCTATCTCGCGCTCCTCCCGCGCCGCCGCGGGGAACGCGAACGAGAACATGTTCATCCACCACGCGCCCCTCTGGCGCACGTATGCGCCGACCATGACGTTCTGCAGTGCCGTTTCGTTCCCGAAGATTCTGATGTTCTGAAACGTGCGTGCGATCCCGGCCTCGCATACCCTGTGCGGGGGCAGCCCCGTTATCCTGGAGCTCTCGCCGGGTGCGTGGGAGAACTCCACGTATCCCGACGTGGGCTTGTAAAAACCGGTTATGACGTTGAACGCCGTGGTTTTCCCCGCGCCGTTGGGGCCGATCAGGCCGACTATGCCCCCCCTCGGGACCGCCATCGTCATGCCGTTCACCGCCAGCAACCCGCCGAAGCGGAGTGTGACGCCGCTCAAGGAGAGTATGTTGTCGCGCGGCGCTCTCGCGTCCGTCATGACGCCCCGCCTCCCCTCGTGACGCGGTTGCGGTATGAGAAGAGGCGATCCCAACTGAACTCGCTCATCCCCATTATGCCCTCGCGGCGGAAGATTATGACCGCTATCAGGAGGACTGAGAAGATTACCATCCTCATCCCGGGGATGCCGGGTATTTCGAGCGAGCCAATGGTTACCGGGTTTTCCACGAAGCGAAGCCATTCGAGCATGGTCGTGACCAGTATCGATCCGACGACGCTCCCTGTTATCGAGCCGAGGCCGCCGACCACAATTATCATCAGCAGGCTGTAGGTCTGGGTTATCATGAACATCTTAGGGTCGATGGTGGTTATGAGGTTGCCCATGAGGGCGCCGCCCACCCCTCCTCCGAAGCAGCCCATCGTGAAGGCCAGCACTCGCGTCGAATACGTGTTTATGCCCATCGTCTTCGCGGCTATCTCGTCGTCGCGCACGGCTCGGATGACGTTGCCGAAATTGCTCCTCATCAGGCGGGCGACGCAGGCGAGCGCAGCGATGAGGCATCCGTAGCTCATCCACAGGCTCGTGTGCGACGGTATCCCCTTCAGCCCCAGCGGGCCGTTGGTTATCGGCGTCAGGTTGGTTATCAGTATGCGGATTATTTCCGAGAAGCCGAGCGTAGCTATGCCTAGGTAATCCCCGCCCAGCCTCAGCACGGGCAGCGCTACCAGCCACCCGAACAACGCCGCCAGCAGTCCGGCGGCCAGGAGAGAGACCAGGAACGGCGCGTGTATACCGGTCAGCCACGGCGCTATGGGGTCGAGTATCCACATGGCGGTCTTCTGCTCGGGGGTGAGTATCAGGAGCGCCGAGACGTAAGCGCCTATCGCCATGAATCCGGCGTGCCCCAGGGAGAACATCCCGGCCATGCCGTATATGAGGTTTAGGCTCAAGCCCAGGATCGCGTTGATGGCTATCAGGTTTATTATGCGTATCTTATATCCGTCGAGATGCCCCTCCGCCCACCAGAGGAAGGCGGCGAGCAACGCTGTGGCAACGACGGTCATCGCGTTGTCCCTTACTGGGTTTTTGTTCTCTGGCAGCGTGCTCATATCTTGTCCTCCAGTTTCTCTCCCATGAGCCCCGTTGGCTTGATCAGGAGGATGGCTATGAGGAGGATGAACGCGAACGCGTCCTTGAAGCCGGAGAGGTTCGGGAAGAACGCGACGGACATGATCTCCACGAAGCCGAGCGAGAGGCCGCCCAGCATGGCGCCTGGTATCGAGCCGATTCCGCCGAAGACGGCGGCTATAAAAGCCTTGAAACCCGGCATTATCCCCATGAGCGGCTCAACCCTGGGGTAGCGGAGCGCCCACATGATGCCCGCCACCGCGGCCAGGGCCGAGCCTATCGCGAACGTGAGGGCTATTATCCTGTCCACCGAGACCCCCATGAGGCGTGTCGTCTCTATGTCGTATGAGATGGAGCGCATCGCGAGCCCCGGCTTTGTCCTGTACACCATCCATAATAAAGCCGCCACAAGCACGAACGAGATAGCCGGAACCATCAGGGCCAGCGGGACGAGCCTCACCCCGCCGAGAGAGAACGCCTGCATTAGGCTGGGCGGCTGCACGACGGGCCTCGGCATCCCGGAGAAGATGACTATGGATATGTTCTCGATGAAAAACGACACGCCGATGGCGCTGATCAAGGCGGAGATGCGCGGCGCGTCGCGGAGCGGCCTGTACGCTATCCTGTCGACGAGCAGTCCGCACAGGGTCGCGCCGACTACGGCGATCGCCAGGCCGAGCGCCCACGGCAACTTGTACTGGATCGTCGCGAAGAACACGAAATAAGCCCCCAGCATGAATATGTCCCCGTGGGCGAAGTTGATGAGGCGGAGTATCCCGTACACCATGGTGTAACCTATCGCTATCAGCCCGTACAGGGAGCCGAGGCCGAGCGCGTTGATGAAGTGCTGCATGAACAAGTTAAGGTTCAATGAAAACCCCTCCAATTCAAAAAGCGGCGAGAAACGCGCATATCTCGCCGCTTTTTATTTGTATGCCCGCGGGTTTATGGGACGATGGTCCCGATGAACTCCTTCTTTCCGTTTCTGATACCCAGGATGCCGAGGTCTTTCTGCGGGTTGTGGTCCGCGTCGAAGGTCGTCGTGCCAGTGACCGTCAGGAGGTCCTTCGTCTGCTCGAGGGCGTCGCGGATCTTCTCGGGCTCAGCGCTGCCCGCGCGCTTGATGGCGTTGATTATGAGCAGGTAGGCGTCGTAGCCGAGCGCCGCGTTCGCGTTGGGGTCCTTGCCCGGGTATTTTTTGTACCAGTTCTCGGTGAACTTCTTGGCGACCGCGTTCATGTTCGGCATGTCCGGGGCGTATGCGAAGCCTGTGAAGAGGAAGCCCTCTATGGCGTCGCCGCCGAGCGTGGCCATCTCAGGATTGTCCATCGCGTCGCCGCCCATGAAGCGAAACGCCGCGCCCAGCTCCTTTGCCTGCTTCAGGACTATCGCTCCCTCAGCGAAGTACGCCGGGAGTAAGACGATGTCAGGCTGCTTGGATATTATCTCGGTGAGCTGCGCGGTGAAGTCCTGGTCGCCCGACTGATACCTGACCTCGGAGACTATCTCGCCGCCGAGTGCGATGAAGGACTGCTTGAAGAAGTTGGCGAGCCCGACTCCGTAGTCGCTCGCGACGTCGACCAGTGTGGCCGCCTTTTTGAAGCCGAGCTCCTTGTAGGCGTATGCTGCCGCCCCGGCGCCCTGCAGCGGGTCGATGAAGCACGCGCGGAAGGTGTACTTCTTTCCCTGCGTAACTAGCGGGTTCGTCGCGCTCGTGGCAACGACCGGCACGCGGCCGACCTCGGCCACCTCGCCCCCGGCTATGGCCAGCCCGGACGCGTAGGTCCCGATGATCGCGCTGACCTTGTCCCTCTCAATGAGGCGGGTCACCGCGTTGGCCGCCTCGACCTTGTCGGATTTGTTGTCGACCACCACGAGCTCGATCTTCTTCCCCAGCGCCTCGGGGAACTCCTCCATCGCGAGCTGTACTCCCTCCAGCTCGAGCTGACCGCCGAACGCGTTCTGACCGGTGAGGCAGTTGTAGAAACCGATCTTGATCGCGTCATCGGCGGCGAACGCCGCACCTGAAACGAACAAACAGATGAGAACAGCCAATGACAACTTACGCACTGCTACCACTCCTTTATTATAATATATGTTTGAAACCGGGATAAGAGTTTACGTGTGTCCGTATGCCCGTAATGATATCACAAAATTTGCCGATGTCATGCCCATAACCTTATAATAACGTGAGAACTCGCGAAATTGAACACAAATCAAGGCCCGGGGGTGCCACTCGCTCCCTGGTTGGAAAATCGGCGTCCGCGTGAAATAGAATGGGCGCGGGCGATGCGCGTCGTGCGCTATCTTACACCGATGCCGCGGCGTTGCATATCGAGGGGAAATAATATGGCGACGCGAGGCATGAATCGTCGCATGGATCGAGGAAGGCCATGTATTTTACAAAATTCCTCATGTTTTTGAAAAGATTTAAGTCTTGGGATTTTGAAACACATTCTCAGTATTTACGATTACTTGAAGCCGGTAGAAATAACCAATATGAAAATATTATTATATTTTTACGTATAAATATCCCATTTTATTTGGTATCGTGTTATTATTGTAGCACGGGGTGACATTTAATTAGGTGAGGTGATGTGTGAAATGAAGTCGATTCATTTGTTGATTGTCGAGTCCGATCTTCTGGTCCTTTTCTCGATCGGTCAGGTGGTCAGGTACTTCGACAACTATTTGGTAGTTGACAAAGTCGAGCATGTGGAGGACGCCATCGAGCGCATGAAGGTAGTCCCCGTTGACCTCGTGATCCTCGGCGGTCAGGACAACATAGACAAGTGGCAGAGCTTTACGAGCTTCATACACAAGGCGAAGCTGTTGCTTCTCGTCCAGAATCCCACGAAGGAACTCATCCAGGACGCCATTTCGTATGGCGTGTGGGATGTGATCCTGAGACCGGCAGCTCCCGAGCGCTTGCGTTTTTCGCTGGAGATGTTCCGCTATCGCCATATATACGGCGAGGCTCTCGAGTACCCGTTGCAACAGGAACGCCTCGACGCGATATTCTTCCCCCGCGAGCGCCATCAGCACATAGTGTCAGGGACCATCAAGAACAGCGAGATGTTGGAGAAAGTGATGCAGTTCATCGAGGACAAGGA
Organism: Synergistaceae bacterium; assembly: GCA_031269245.1. GTDB lineage: Bacteria > Synergistota > Synergistia > Synergistales > Synergistaceae > JAIRKI01. The sequence continues at coordinate 45,898 of JAISZL010000009.1, forward strand.
GGAGCCGCAATCCGCCGGAGAGATCGCGGAGGTTCTGAGCGTGTCGAGGATCACCGTCAGAAAGTACTGCGAGGCGTTGGTCAACACCGGCAAGCTCCACGTCAAGAACAAGTATCAGGCCAAAGGGCGGCCGATAAAGCAGTATTTCCTGGCTTGATCGCTCGCCCGCGAGATCGCGTCTTTGAAAGAAGGCGGAGCCGTCAGGCTTCGCCTTCTCCTCCCTCCTGTTATATCATCCCTAGCAGTCTGTCGGTTTCCGGGAAGTTCGTTAATATTATTTTAGGAAGAGTGGGGATAAGAGTGAGAAACATCTCGCCTCTTTTCTTTTTATGCCGGATTTATGTTGTTTTTTAGTGAATCGCCCCGTGTTTAGTGGAGAGTTATGATACCAGTAAACCGAAGGAGGAGATTCAAGGATGTCATCAACAAGTAAGACAACGCCAAACGGTTCAAGAGGTTCCAATCGCTACCCTGAAGAGATCAGGAGTCAGGCAGTGGAGCTGTTCAACAGCTCGCTTCCAGAGTATAAGACGCGCCAGGCGGCAGCGAAGCGGGTCGCCGGTCTGCTC
>JAISZL010000063.1 GCA_031269245.1 Synergistaceae bacterium
TATATCATTTGCTATCTGAGGTGATAGGCTGTGACCCTTGACCGAATCCTTAAAGCCATACGCAAGGAACTTAACATATCACAGGAGATACTCGCCCGCGACATAAGCGTTAGCTTCTCGTATGGTCGGGGTGGCTTTTCACATAATGCCCCGGTAAGCCCATGCAGCCGAAAAGTCCGCCGACGCTCATTCCCGGCCATATCACTTCCGTTAGTTGCTTGACCGTCCCCGTATTGTAACAGTTGATGTAATGGATGTTAGCTCTCTTCCCGGCATAAACCAGCCCTGCGACATAGGTCCGCGGGGCAGTGATGGTGCCGTAATTGGCGCAGGATTCCATCGTCCCGGCGAAACCCTGCGCGATGCCCTCGGCCAGGATTTCGCCGTAGTTGACGCACTCGGAGAGGACGGCCGTCCGCCCGGAAGGTACATCGTTGACGATACCGGCGGCTCCTTCAGATGTCGCGCTTGTGGTTATGATCCTGCCGCTGTGTTTGACAGCCACGCCCGCAATGGCGCCGCCAGACCCAGTGAAGTCGACACTCACGACAAGATCTTTGACCACGCCTTCGGACCCTATCGAATAGAAGAGCGCCGTAAAGCTAATATCTCCGGTTTCCTTCAACTCTATGGTGTTTCCGTTGCCGTCGAACGTGCCGTTGTACTCAAAGGGAAATTTGCCCGCACCTACGATTAACGGGTTTATCGGCGTCCAGTCATCGAACTTCAGGTTATTCGTCAAGGTCGCGTTGAGGTGCGTTCCTCCCGCGTTGACCTCTTGGGCGAAGTCGAGAAACTCCTGCTCGCTGCCGATGATCCAGGTCTCCCCGGCCAAGTTTGGCACCGTCGATTCCGCGGGCCCGTCATCAAAGGGGGATTCGGGCTTCTCGAGAGGCGCGTCACCGAGTCCCCTCAGGATGGGGAACCTCATGCCCGCCTCCCAGAGGGGTTCGTCCTCGACGCTACCGCCGGGACCTTCGTTGAGGAGGCCGGGAAGTTTCATGACGAATGAGTTAATCTCCTTTAGGATGACTATATCGCTTACCTCGCTTTCTGGCGGGGAGTTAGGGCCGAATATCAGGTCAGCGCAGCCTTCAAGGTAATAGACGCTACTCGATGCCGCGAGGTTCGCGGCATACACAAAATTTGCGATGATGGCGGCGCTCTGGCCATTCGTCACTGTAACCTGACCGTAGTTGAAGCTGTTCACAATCCCCTTGCCTTGCTCGAAAGCTTTGCCGAACGTTCCGACAAGGCCTCCGACCTTATCCATGCCGGGGCCGGACACGTCGCCGGCATTGTAGCAGTTGTAGATATCCGCGGCATGGATTGCCTCGTTTGACGAAGCGTAGTTGATCACTCCGGCGAGGCCGCCCACGGTGTCCCCGCCAGTGTTGATCACGTCGCCGTGGTTCGCGCTGTACTCCAGCCGGCCGCTTAACCCATACACGATCCCACCGACCGCCTTCTTGCCCTTGACGGTCGCGTTGTTCACGCAATGGGTTATCACGGAGCCGGCTTGGCTCTCTATGGCGATACCCGAAGCGCTGCCTGATATGTCGTTGGCGTTCTCAATCCACCCGTTGACCGAGACACGCTCGATTCTTCCCTTGTCATAATTGCCGCCGCCGCTTACGGCGCCGGTGCCGTTCTCGCCGAGGAGCGCGCAGTTTACCGAGACGTCACTGATAGTGCCGTAATTGGTGCCTGCCACGGAGAACAGCGCCAGAGGAGAGAATAGTGGCTTCTCACGCGCGGATCTGCCCGTGATATCAAGGGAAAGATTTTTGATGACCGAATTTTCGCTGACGTTCATGAACAGACCGAACTTTGTGCCGTGCGGCAGGTCCTCGTTGACGAGCGTGATCAGGTGGCCGTCCCCGTCGAACGTGCCTTTGTACGGGACGTGGTCGCTCCCGTTAAGCAGGTCGGGATCCATGCCGATCGAGCCGTCCCAGCCGTCTACGGTGATGTCGCCCGTGAGCTTCACGTCGATCCTCTCGGCCGGGTGCGCGCGGAGATAATCCTTGAAACTGAGAAGCTCTTCGCGCGTGCCGATATCAAAGCTCACGTCCGGTTCCAGTCCAGGTTCTGAAGTAACGTCGGAGCGAAACGCCAAAAGCTCGGGGAAAAGCTCTCCATCCGTCCATTTTGGGGTTTCGTCATCATTTTTGCCACCTGGACCTTCGTTCAGGACGGCGGCAAGCCCGGTGAATTCGCTCTCGCTCTTTTTGATGAATTTATCGCCGATCCCCTCCTCCCCTTCGGCTTGTGAATCAGCGCCGAAGAGCAGATCCGCGCAGCCTTCGAGGTAATAGACGCGCTCTGAGTTCCCCAGGTCCGCAACATTCACTCCTGGAGAGTTATATAGCACATAAGGGGTTCCGATGATAGCGGCGCGCTTGCCGACGCCTGCGGTTACAATTACCTGACCGTAGTTGAAGCTGTTCACGATCCCGTGGTTCCGCTGGAAGGCACTCGCATGTGCTCCGATGAGTCCCCCTATGTACTTTCCAACATCAGGGCCGGACACATCGCCAGCGTTGTAACAGTTGTAAATATTCGCCCCATTCGAGGAGTCCACAGGGCAGTGTTTGTGAGCGTGATCTTGTGGTTGTCCCCGTCGAACGTGCCGTTGTACGCACAAATGGTTTCATTAGCGCGTCTGCCGATCGGGTTGGTCCAGCCATCAACGTTGATGTCTTCAACGAGCACGGCATAGATCGTTTTGTCAGAGTTTGCTTTATCCTCGACATAAGCCTTGAATGCCGCAAATTTGTCTTGCGTGATTTCGTGAGGCTGTTCAATAGTGCCCGGGAGATTGGCGGCGGCAGGTGCCGGGGCAATTACAAATCCAGCCGCGAGCAGGGCGAGCGCGAACACCAGAACGCTTAGTATTTTAAATGGGGGGGGGGGAATTCGTTGCAGTTACGCTTAAATTCCCTCATAAATAAAGTTCCTCCTTCCAAACATCCGGCGTGTCCGCCGGTTTTGACTGACTCAAAAAACGCGCGCTTAAAAAATCATCTCCGACGACGAGCCCCATCTCCTTAAAAAAACGACAGACAACACAATATCCATGCTGGAACCGCATGGGAATAAATTTGATTAATCAAATAATCAATATTAAACCATAAAACATAGGTTTTGTAAAGCATGCCTGGCAATCAATCAATAAATAAATTATTGAGCCGCAAGGAATAAAACTCCGCAAATACAGCTGTTATGCGTGGCACATCTCAGCGCTCAATACCTCGCGTTTGTCGGCGGTGAGGATAGCTCAAAAAATGCCCCACGCGGCGTGAGTCAGCGTTGACGTATATATAAAGCATATGCCGCGCGGTTTTAGGATGATCTTAATAACAATTTAGAGGCTATATTCGCTTGAAATAAATATTTTAGCCATTATGTCGTGAGATATAAATGTATTTTTAATAAATTATAGAGTAAAAACAAGAAATAATTATTATATAAAACAAATATTTATCTCTGTGATTAGAAATATCCGCGCGGAGCGCTCTGGGTAAACGCGCAGAAAAAGCAATATTTTTCGATTTTAGGGGCACAAACAAAAGAAACCGCTATCAATTCTCTTTTTTCGTTCGATATTGGTTTCATACAATCACCCCTCATGATTGTATATATACCATATCCTTATGCGAATTAATAGTGGAATTGCTATATGATCAAGGAACATGGCCTGCTGGAGGCTGCGGGCAATTTGAAAAAATGTTTGGAGGAGACGAGCGAGATGGGTTGCGGGGACGACATATCCGCCCTGTTCTTCGCCGTCGCCGGCGATGCGCCGAAGAATTTCGGGGGGTGAGCGATTTTGGAGGCGAGCGTCCTACAGAACGGCCTCCCGTTCCTGCTCGCGCAGTTTGCGCCGTCGCGCGAGCGCCTGAGGCAGTGCGGAGCGGACCTCGTCCCAGAACGCGGCGCTGTGGTTCATCTGCTTGAGGTGGCACAGCTCGTGCACCACGATGTACTCCGCCACGTCGTCCGACAGCATGGCGAGGCGAGAGTTGAAGAAGAGCCGCCCTGACGACGAGCATGAGCCCCATCGAGTTTTCGCGTGCTTCACGGCTACGAGACGAGGGCGCGCGCCGAGCGCCTTCGACCACTTGGGCACGAGGGCGCGCGCTATCTTCTCGCTCTCTGACGTGTACCAGTAGATCAAGTGTCTTCTGCGCTCGTCCGCCGAGCGCGGCCTGACCACGAGGCGCGCGCCTGAGATCGACACGGAGCTTGCGGCGAGGGCCGAGGCATCGTCTTCGCCGTCCGGGGGGGATAGCTCCAGTTTAGCGCCTCTGTAGGGAAATATCTCCCCGTCCGCGTAACGCCGCTCCATCTCGGGCCAGATCTAAAGGGAAGGAGTCCCTGTCCCAGGCCTCGTTTTTTGGGGGTCGCCCGAGCGCCGGAACGACGCGAACTTCAGGCCGACCACATACGCGAGGCACGCCGAGAGCAGGGCGATGAGCAGGATGGCCGCGCCGCTCTCGATTCTGAGGTTGGTCATCGGCGATATTTCGTTGCCTGAAAGCGACACTATCACCGTCCCGTACATATCCCCGTTTTCGTCGGCAAGCTTGGAGTACGCGGAGTAGTAGCGGGTCCTGTTGGAGGTGACGGTTGGAAGGAAGTTTCTGGCCGGGCCGTTCAGTATCTCGCGCCAGGTCTCGAATGGAAGCCGCTCTCCTCTCCCCGCTCCCCCCGCCGCGGACATTTGAGGGTGCCGGAAGATAACGCGGCCCGCCCTATCCGTCAAGCAGAGCTCAATCCCGTTGGGGATATCGGCGGCGGCCGACGCGCTCTGGTAAATATCCATGTTCACGAGGAATATCATGGCGTATTGCGGATTGCCCGACCGGTCCCGGCCGACGCCCCCAAGGTACGGCATCAGGCATTCTCCGCCGGGTTGCCATATGAACGCCTCGCCCCTGTATATTCTGGACGGTATCCCTCCGGCCGAGCTTAGAAGGTGCGCCGCGTCAGGCGGGGAGTCGGCTCTCCCTGACGCGACTACCCGCCCGTCCGCCGCAGCCAGCAGTATGTCCCGATAGATGTTCTCCGCGCTCGAGATGTCGGAGAATATCCGGGGCCACTCGGCTATGTCGCGGCTCTCCCCTCCGAACGCATCCCACACGTCCTCGATCGCTTCGGCGACGCGCCTGTCGGATATGTCCTGGGCTATGGCGAACCCCGCAGCGGTGTCCATCGCCATCTGGTTCGCGGTCGCCCTCCTGGCCAGGTTCAAGTTTTCGTAAACTATGTACAGCGCGTTCAGGGTGGGGATGAACATTATGGCTATTATCAGGCACAATATCGCGGCGCTTGGCGCGCCCCTCCCTGGCATGTGAGCTCTGCCGCGTTGGAAGCCTCTCTGCCGCCTAGTCATCCCGCTCACCGTCAGAGAGCCTCTGAAATTGCCCGCGCCGCCCAGAGACCCGACGCGGACGCCTGAATGACTCCCCTTGTCACCCCGGCACCGTCGCCGGCAACCCAGAGCCCCCGCGTCTTCGTCTGCAGGTTGGAGTCCAGGTCGAGCTTGAGGCTGAAAAACTTGACCTCGACGCCGTAGAGAAGGGTGTTTGGTCCGTCGATTCCCGGTATGATGTGGTCGAGCGCGGAGATCATCTCGGTGATGCCCGTCAGGTGTCTGTACGGCAGGACGAACGAGAGGTCTCCCGGTTCAGCGCTTTGCAGCGTCGGGTGAACCAGCCCGCGGGCTATTCTCTCGTGCGTGGAGCGGCGGCCCTTCTTCAAGTCGCCCAGGCGCTGGACCATCACGCCGCCGGACAGCATGTTGGCCAGCCTGGCGACGTGGCTGCCGTATCCGGTGGGGTTGTTGAACGGCTTCGAGAAGTCGGTCGATACGAGTATGGCGAAGTTGGTATTCTCTGTCTTGCGGTCCTCGTCCCTGTTGGAGTGGCCATTCACCGTGAGTATCGCCTGGCGCGACTGATACTCGGCGGTGACCTCACCGTTTGGGCACATGCAGAAGGTCCGCACCTTGTCGTCGAACGTGGGTGTGTCGAGTATGGCCTTTATCTCGTAAAACTGATCCGTTATGTCCTTCGCCCACGCCGCCGGTATCTCGACCCTCACCCCAATATCCACGGGGAGCGACGAGATCCCAAGCCCCAGGCGGCGGATCGCGTCCTCCATCCAGGGGGCGCCCTCGCGCCCCGGTGCGAGCAGCACATGCCGCGCCGCTATCTCGGAACCGTCCTCGAGCGCGACGCCTCCGGCCTTTCCGGATGAGTCAGTTAGCACGCTGTCTACTTTCGTGTCGGTGCGGATCTCGCACATCTCCCGGACTTCCAGGAATATGCTCTCGAGGATGGACTTCGATCTGTCCGTCCCCATGTGACGTATGACCGACGGTATGACCTGCAGCCCCGCGCGCCTGGCCCTGTCGATTATGCGGGACGCCATCTCGCCCTGGGGTTTGAAGACCGTAGGCGACGCGCCGTGCTTGAGATAGACGCCGTCGACCTCCGATATCAGGGATAGGAGCTCGCCTCTCCCGCAGTACCGCTCCAGGTTGCCGCCGAACTCCGGCGTGAGCGTGAGCTTGCCGTCGCTGAAGGCCCCCGCTCCGCCCCATCCGCAGATCACGTTGCACGGACGGCACTGGACGCACTCGGAGGCGCCGCGTTTCATCGGGCACCCCCTGAGGTCTATCGCATGTCCCTTGTCCATCAACAGAACTTTTTTCCCTCTATTGGAGAGCTCCATCGCGGCAAACAACCCTGCCGGTCCGGCGCCGACTATTGCAGCGTCGTAAATCGCGCCCATAACAAATTTCCCCTCTGGAATCCATAGAATAAGATTCAACCGCTCAATTATACACGATGAGGTGAGCATTTTACGCCGCTGTCTGACGACGTTTTCGACAAAAGTGGTATCATAGGCGGGGAACGCTGATTGAATGGCTAAAACGGTGTTCCAGCGTTTTGGGGTGCCGGTTTCGGTGGGGTTTGGATCCTTACCCTTCAGGCCCTTGACAATAAATTCAGTGTTTTCGTTAGAAACGCGGCAACGCCAGCAACAACGAAGAATGGGGGAGTATCCTGTGATATTCGATGTTTTAAATGAGGGTTCGAAAATAGGAGGCAGGCAGGTTTTGGGGCTTGCCCTGCACGAGGGTTTCAGCCACCGGGACTTTGACGCGCTTCCGTCGAGCCTCGCGCTTCTCGCGTCGATGCAGGTGCCGCGCGAGAACTTCAAGGCCAAGAGGGGCAAATCAATGGTGGTCCCGCTGGCCGACGGCGACGCTCAGTGCATAGTGCTGACCGGCCTTGGTGATAGAGGGTCGTCGAGCCTGGACGACCGCCGCCTCGCGGCGTATCAGATAGTCCGCGCCGCCGCGGAGAGAGGCGCTTCGAGCGTGTCCCTGGCGATCCCGGGCGCCGGCGGCCGCGCCGTCTCGCGAGCCATAGGCGAGGGGACGGCATTGGCCGGATACAGGTTCGAAAAATATCACTCCAGAGACGAGGACGACAGATTCGCCGCGCCGGAGAGGGTATCGGTCCTCGAAGGAAACCTGGGCGGATTGAACGAGGGCTTCACCATCGCCGACAGCCAATGCTACGCGAGGGACATAGCCAACGAGCCGGGAAACGTGATAAACCCTGAGACCTTCGAGAGGGTCGCGCGCGATTTAGCCGGCGAGTGCGGGTTCAAGATAACCGTTTTGGACGCCGGCGCGCTCGCGAGCAGGGGAATGAACGCGCTCCTCTCCGTCGGCAAGGGCTCGTCCACGCAGCCGCGCCTGATACACATTGAGTACGTCCCCGACGCCGAGCCGATCGAGACGATAGCGCTCGTCGGCAAGGGCATCACGTTCGACAGCGGAGGGCTCTCGATCAAGCCCTCGGACTCCATGGTCACGATGAAGGGCGACAAGACCGGCGCCTGCGCTGTCCTCGGAGCCGCCCGCGCGGCGAGGAGGCTCGAACTGCCGGTCAAACTGCACGTGATTGTGGGCGCGGCCGAGAACATGCCGGGCGGCAGCTCCTACAGGCCTGACGACGTTATAAGGGCGTACAACGGCAAGACGATAGAGGTCAACAACACGGACGCCGAGGGGCGGCTGACGCTGGCCGACGCCCTGGCCTACGCGTCAGAGCGGAAGCCGGACCGGGTGATAGACATAGCGACGCTCACGGGGGCGTGCGCCGTCGCTCTGGGGGAGACCACGGCTGGGCTCTTCACCAACGACGACGCGTTCGGCGACGAGTTCCTCGCCGCGTCGTCCGAGAGCGGAGAGAGGTTCTGGAAGCTGCCCATGAACGACCCGAACCTCCGCAACAAAATCAAATCCCCGATAGCCGACCTCATCAACTCAGCCGGTCGCTACGGCGGAGCGATAACCGCCGCCATGTTCCTGGAGAGCTTCGTGGGGCAGGGCATACCCTGGATACACCTCGACATCGCCGCGACCGATTTCGCCAAGGAGCCGTACTCCTACTACGTCAAGGGGGCGACGGCTTACGGGACGCGCGCTATAGCGGCCTATCTGCTCGGGGTCGCCGAGAGAGGGCGCAAGTCATGACGCGCCGACTTTATCGCCAAAAAATACCCGCTCGACAACAAAATTTTGTGAGTTGTGCTGGAGACACTATTTAGCTGTTAAACTCGGAAAACAGTAATTTTGTGGGGGATATTTTGGAACATGCCTAAAGATAAACAGGTATAATTTACGAAATGCCGTCGACTCTGTTCGAATTTAATACATTTACGCAACTCAATATCGGATGCGTCAGCTATAGTCATGTATAGAAACAATGCGACGGACGATGGTAAATTCGTCCGCCGCGTTGTTTCCCCGGATGTACGTTACTGACGCCGTTATCGGCGCCATCTCTTTAGGGTAGGAAAGACGCCGTACATTTTGGCGACGATATCATCTCTGATCACGTCGAGCTCCCAGCTTTCGATGCGATCGGCGTAGAGGGATATCATCTCCTCCATAGTGACGTCCTCCAGAAATGCGCCGTCTTTATAGCAATATGCGCAATAATCGTCGCACTTCTTTCCGTCCGTCTCTGTCCCGAAGTCATCGGGAGAGATCATCTGCATCCCGCAACTCTGACAGACCGGTCTATCACTGTCGCCCATTTTACAAGTACCTCCCGCGTTTTATATTCCAAACGGCGCCGATGTACCCCCCTCGACGCGGAATTGGCAACAACAAACCCCCCCTTGAAGCCGCTTAAAATAGAAGCGCTTCTCGATGTATGAGCTGTTTTTTAAGTGTCTTGAAGCCGATTCGCACGCGGATCAAGACCTGCTTGGTACATTTTGGCCTATGTTTTTTGAGGAAATGCCGATTCGTCTATGCGCTGCCGCGCGGCTTCAAACATCGGCGTCCGTCGCGCCTATAAACGGCGCGATACCGTCCGTCCGGCGCAATCGACGTTTCCCCGACGCGGCTGGGCGCGCTGGCTCCCTCGCTCAGGCCCGCCGCGAAAGCATCCCCCGCACCCCGGCGCTCTGCTCCTGACGCCGTCGGGACTCCATCGGCAGGTGCAATAAAAACGCATGACAAACTATAATAAGCGATGCTGGCAATCCTGCCCACAGAATTATCCTGTGAGCCATAAGTATATAACACTTTTTGGCATGAAGCCAAGAGTTTGAAGGATGAATTTAGCTTATTTCATTAAAAAAATCGCGAAATAGGTAAAAAATTTTCTTACGTTGTAAAAAAGATGCTATAATTGTTCGGGTATAGTGTGATACGAGGAAGCGTGAAGATCAGTCGAGCGATCGATGGAGAACGAGGAAGGATGATGTTTTTCATGAAGATGTTAGTTCTTTTTGCCGCCGTCTCATTAATCCCCGCCGTGGTGTTCCGCGGAAACGCCGCCGCCGCTCCGGCTGACGGAAAGCCCTCCGCCAGACCGGTCGCTGAGTTCGACACGTCGATGGGGGCTTTCAAGATAGAGCTTTTCGACGATCTGGCGCCCAAGACGTGCCGCAGTTTCATGGATCTGGCCGAGAGGAAATTTTACGACAGCTTGATATTTCATAGGGTGATAGACGGTTTCATGATCCAGGGCGGCGACCCCGAGGGCACGGGCAGGGGCGGCCCCGGCTACACAATCCCCGACGAGTTCGGCGAGGGGTTGGCGCACGACGCGCCGGGCATACTGTCGATGGCGAACGCCGGCCCCAACACTGGCGGTTCGCAGTTTTTCATAACCCTCGCCCCGACCCCGTGGCTTGACGGCAAGCACGCCATCTTCGGCAAGGTGGTGGAGGGAATGGATGTCGTTGCGGCTATAGGCAAGGTCAAGACGGCCCCGAACGACAGGCCGATAACGAACGTCGTGATAAACAAACTGACGATTTCGGGGGACTCCAAGGGAAAATAGGGCGGAGACATTTCGCGCGGCGCCGCTTGACGTGCACCGCAGAGCTCAACGGGACCGGTGGCGAAAACGCCGGCCCCGTTGCGGCATTTTCTGGTGGACGTGCCCTCTGACATAACGGTGCCGGAAGTTCGCGCCTCCTTGTAAAAATCGGGAGTTGGACTATATTTCATTGATGACAGGGGGGCTTTTCCGAACATAATGGACACTCGCGACAACGCGCCTGGCGGTCAGCCAGCGCCGGGTTTTTTGAGCGTGTTCAGCGGCAGGGCAGACATGAGGAACGACGCGCCGATGGCGGCGATACTGAAACTCGCCATACCATCGATGGCGCTCTTTCTATTTAACAGCCTGCTGCACCTGGCGGACACGATTTTCGTCTCCTGGCTAGGGGAGTTGCCCATGGCGGCGATGTCCTTCACCTCTCCGGTCAACATGTGCATCTTCGCCACACTGGAGTGCGTATGCAGCGGCGCCATTTCCCTGATGGGGCGCAACTTAGGCAGGGGCGACCTGAGATCCGCCAGGCATGTGGCGCGCGGGGGGCTATTTCTGCTTTACGCGGTCTGCCTGATTTCGACCCCGATGATATTCCCCTCGGTCTCGAACGCGCTCTTCTCCGCCATAGGCGCCGGGGGAAACCCGGAGCTGCTCGACCTCTGCTGGAAGTACAACATGTGGTACCCGGTCATGTTGCCATTCATGGGGTACACGTACATCGCCAACACCATCTTCAGGGCCCAGGGGGACACCTTCACGCCTTTCAAGGCGATGGCGCTCGCCAACACGATAAACATCGTGCTCGATCCGATCCTCATCTTCAACTTAGGCTGGGGCATCTCCGGCGCCGCTATAGCCACATGGATCTCGCGCATAGTCTCGTCACTGTACATCTGGCATCGCCTTAACGTGTCGAGCCAGATAAAGCTCCCGCCCCTGATACGTGTGAGGAGGCGCCTCCTCTCCTACTGGATCCCGATACTGTGGATAGGCGTCCCAGTGGGGCTCTCGACCGCGAGCGCGGCCCTCGGGATGGGGAGCGTCAACAGGATACTGTCGACGTTCGGCCATCGCGCCGTGGCGTCGTGGATGCTCGGCCTGAGGGTGGAGGAACTGGCGTTCAACTTCGTCAACGGCATCAACATCGCTATGACCCCCTATATCGCGTTCAACTACGGCAAGCGCGACCCGGAGCGGATGCTGGCGGGGTTCAAGTCCGCGCTGCTGATCGCGTTCGTGCTCATGGGCGGCATCGGGGCGATAATTTACGCGTTCCCGCACTTTTTTCTGGGTATCTTCAAACCCGTGGCGGAGATCGAATATCAGGCGGCGCAGTCGATACGGGCCTCGGTCCCCGGATATCCGTTCAACATCTTCCTGGTTCTGTCGAGCGGTTTTTTCGTAGGCACGGGGCACTCGATTTACGGAACTGCCTCACAGCTCCTGCGTTCGATCGTGTTCAGGGTGTCCGCCGCATGGATATTCGCCCAATTTTTCCCCCTATCTCGCATATGGTGGTTCCAGTCCCTGGCGTTCATGCTGGGGAGCTTAGTCGCCATGACCTTCTTCGCGCATCACCTCCGGGCTTTGAGGAGGGAGTTCGCGCGCAAGGATTCGTTGCTATAGGAAAACGCTGATTGAACGGACAAAATAGCATTCCAAAGCCCGCGATAAGCGAGTTTGAAAAATACCGTATCGTATAAGACCAACTAATTTGAGAGCGATTTTGGCCGGTTCATCGAGTTGGAAGAAAAGGCGAAAGGCTTGGCGTGACTGTGTATGAAATCCGATTGAGGGAGAGAACCCTAAATGTTGACGAAAGTTTCTGTGTTCCAAACTCTGCAAGACCGCATCTAGCCCATAAATCAGCGTTTTTCTGGGCGCATGATGTGCTTGCGCTTTGTGCCGTGTGGTAATATAATACCCGTCGGCATTATGGGTCAGCGTGGGCGCGTGGCAACAGACCGCGTTTAAATTTTAACCGATTGCATTGGAGGTGTGTTAAGCGATGAAGAAGGACATACATCCCAAATATGGCGATTGCACGGTGACATGCGCGTGCGGCAACAGCTTCGTGACCCGCTCCACTCAGACTGAGATGAAGCTGGCCGTGTGTAGCGCGTGCCATCCGTACTACACCGGCAAAAAAGGACGCGTGATTGAGGCCGGGCGTCTGGAGAAGTTCCGCCAGAAGTACTCGGGGATCGACTATGGGCAGAGGAACAAGAACGCCGTTGCCGCGGAGTAGCGCTCGAAAACGCTGATTGAATGGCTCAAACGACATTTAAGCGTAAGCGTTTTGGGGCGCGGGTTCCGAAGGGGTTTGAATCCTTACCCTTTAGGCACTTGATAATAAACCAGGTTTTCCTCGTCATCGCGCGCCCCGATGCGAGAGTGGAATCGAACCCCTTATATCCGCGCAGGTTAGGGATGTAAGGGGTTTTTCGCGCATAGGGCGATTGCGTTTGGCGGTTGCGGCGATGCGTTCCGAAGTGGAGGCCCGAAATGTCCTGCGAGGTAAAGTTGATAAGTTGCACCGCGAAACCGTCTCGCGTCGTGGCGGCGGCGGCCAAGCTCTGTTATAGCCCATCCCCGGCCTCCGGCCTGATGGACGGACTGGACGCCTCCGGGATAAGGGATTTCCTGGGGCGGTTGCGCTCCGTCGGGCACCTGTCCCCGTTCGAACACGCCAGCTTCACCTACGCGGTGGAGGGGATAAGCCGTGTGGCGTCCCACCAGTTGGTGCGGCACCGGATCGCCAGCTACTCCCAGCGGAGTCAGAGGTACGTGGACAGCGGTCGGAGCGGCGCGGTCGTGCCGCCGGAGGTCTCGGCCAACCCGGAGGCGCTGGCCGTCTACGAGAGGTGCGTGCACGACTCCCGCGAGGCTTACGAGCGTTTGGTGTCTATGGGCGTGCCCAGGGAGGACGCTAGGTTCATACTGCCCCACGGTTGGGAGACGAGCATAATCGTGACCATGAACGCCAGGGAGCTACACCACTTCTTCCAGCTCAGGCTTTGCCGCAGGGCGCAGTGGGAGATACGGGAGGTGGCGCGCGGGATGCTGATCCTGGCCCGCGAAGCCGCGTTCGAGCTCTTCGAGACAGCGGGCCCGTCCTGCGTCTCGGAGGGAGAGTGCCGCGAGCTCCATACCTGCGGGAACCCATACTCCGGCGTGGGGGAAATTATCGGCGAAGGCGGCTGAGTAATGATGACGAAATCAGGCAAGAACAAATTTTCATCGACGGCGTTAGCGGCCCGGTTGGTGGGCACGGCGGCGTCCCTTTGGGTGTGCGAGGCGAGGGCGGACGCGCGGGAGGTGGGCGAGTCTCGCCGGATACCGGTCGGCGGGCAGGCCGTCATAGAGGGGGTCCTGATGAAGGGGCCGGAACACTGGGGGCTCGTGGTGCGGCAGCAGGACGGCAGCCTCTGGAGTAAGTCGTGGCTCGGCGCGAGGTGGCTGTTGCGCGGCGCGTGGAGGTTCCCAGTCATACGGGGGTTCGCCTCTATGGTTGAGATGATACGGGTCGGCATGAGTGCCCTATCCCTGTCGGCCGAGAGATCCCTCGGCGAGGAGGGGAGCTTCTCGTTTTTCGAGATGGCCGTCTCGATCGGGCTTGCTGTCCTCATGGTCGCGGGTCTATTCATAGCCCTGCCGGTATGGCTGTCCGACAGGATCTCATCCTGGCTGGGCGCGTCCTACGCGGTCAAAAACGTGGCCGAGGGGGCTGCGCGGGCCGTGGTGTTCATATCGTACATAGCGGCCGTGGGGCTGTGGAAGGACATCAGGCGCGTCTTCGCGTACCACGGCGCGGAGCACAAGACGATAAACGCTTACGAGAAGGCGCTTGCCCTGACGCCCGACGTCGTGGCGGGCTGCTCGCGCATACATAGGCGGTGCGGGACGTCGTTTATGCTGGTGGTGGTCGTGGTGAGCATATTCGTATTCTCGTTTTTCGGGGGCGGGCCCATATGGGTCCGGGCACTCGCCAGGGTCGCGCTGCTGCCGCTCGTGATCGGCCTCTCGTATGAGGTGATAAAGGGGGCGTCGAAGTCGGAGACCTGTGGGAAATACCTGATCATGCCCGCGCTCTCGCTGCAATACCTGACGACAAGGGAGCCCGACCGGTCCATGCTGGAGGTCGCGATAAGGTCGCTTGAAATAGCGCTCGACCCCAACGCCGCCTCGGACGGCGGCTGATGACCGAGAATTGGTATGAGACTCGCCGCCGGAGCCAGGGGACGTTTTACGATGAGGTGAAAAACAGATGGAGATTTGGAGCAAACTGGAGGAAATTGAGCGGACGTACAGGGAGATAGAGGTCCGCATGTCGGACCCCAACGTGGCGTCCAACTCCTCCGAGATGCAGTCACTGGGCAGGAAGCACGTCGAGATGGATCCTATAATCAGTGCTTACAACGAGTACAAGCGGGTCGCGAGGGAGATAGAGGGCTCGAAGGAGATACTGTCGCACGAGCCCGATGAGGACATGCGGACCATGGCTCGCGAGGAGCTCTCAAAACTGGAGTATGAGCTGCCTGGCATCGAAAGCCAGATTCACCTGCTCCTTCTGCCCAAGGACAAGGATGACGACAAGAACGTCGTGATAGAGATACGCGGAGGCACCGGCGGGGACGAGGCGGCGCTCTTCGCGGCGGACCTCTTCCGCATGTACACGAGGTTCGCCGAGCTCGAGAGGTGGCGGGTCGAGATACTCGACTCGAACGAGACCGTCATAGGCGGCTACAAGGAGATAGTCTTCCGAATAGAGGCGAACGGGGCATACAGCAAGCTCAAGTTCGAGAGCGGGGTCCACCGCGTCCAGCGCGTCCCGGTCACTGAGGCTGCGGGCAGGGTGCATACCTCCGCCGCCACGGTCGCCGTCCTTCCGGAGGCACGGGACGTGGACGTGGACATTCGGGCCGAGGACCTCAGGATAGACACGTATCGCTCGGGCGGGGCCGGCGGCCAGCACGTGAACATGACCGACTCAGCGGTCCGAATAACGCACGTCCCGACTGGGGTCGTGGTCACCTGCCAGGACGAGCGCTCGCAGATCAAGAACAGGGCCAGAGCCATGCAGTTCCTGCGCACGAAGCTGTACGACCTCGAGATGCGCAGGCAGCAGGACGCGGTGGCGGCGGAGCGCAAGGGACAGGTTGGCTCCGGCGACAGGTCGGAGCGGATCCGCACGTACAACTTCCCGCAGAACAGGGTCACAGACCACAGGATCGGCCTGACGCTGCACAAGCTCGACCAGATACTGGGCGGCAACATGTACGAGCTGATAGAGGCGCTCACGGTGGCGGACCAGGCGGAGAGGATGAAGAACTTCGCCGCGTGACATGCCCCGAGGCGGCAGGAACGCGGGATACGCGCGGACCGTCGCGTCCGGTGTCCTCATGGCGGCGTCCGCTGACCCGTCGCTCTCCATATCTGATCCGTTTCTGGAGGCCGACAGGATAGTGTGCCATGTCCTTGCCCTATCCCGCGCCGCGATTCACGCGCACCCTGAGACACGGGTGAGCCCCCGCGATCTGACCAGGGTCGCGGAGCTCGCGGCGCGGCGGGCGGCAGGGGAGCCCATGGCGCACATATTGGGCAGCACGCTCTTCCGAGGCAGGCCGTTCATAGCGAACGGGAGCGCCCTCATCCCGAGGACTGAGACGGAGGTTTTGGCGGCGATGGCGGATGAGTTCCTAAAATCCCTGCCGGGCGACGCGGTTTTCGCCGATTGGTGCACGGGGAGCGGTTGCATCGCGATAACGCTGCTGGAGGACAACCCGGACTGCTTCGCCTACGCGGCGGACTCGAGCGGGGATGCGCTCGAACTGGCTAAAAAAAACGCCGCCGCGCGCGGGGTAGGGGACAGGATAAAATTTTTTCAGAGCGCCGACCCAGCGGAAGCGGCGAGCCTGATCCCCCTTAAGTCGCTGGACATGATCGTCTCCAACCCGCCGTACATACCCACGCGGGACATAGACGCCCTGGAGGTCCAGGTGCGGGACTACGAGCCGGCGGAGGCACTGGACGGCGGACCCGACGGTCTCGGCGTCTACAGGATACTCCTGCCGGTTCTGCCCCGCTTCATGAAGCGAGGGGCCGCGCTCTTCATGGAGACCGGAGGAGGACGCCAGATCGGCGGTATTGAGTCCATCGGGGCGGAAATTTCGAAAAATCTGGAATATTACGGTGTTTCACGTGATCATTGCGGCATTGATAGATTTATGCAATGGCGAAAGTTGGCGTAAAGGACTAAAATATTAGCGGCGGAGATCGCGCGCATCGTTCGCTCAGACGGTGTAAGTGCCGCCTGAAGGTTGTTCGTTATTCTTTGCGGCATCTCGCCGCAAAGAATGAAAAGGATGCGCTGTATTCGTCGAATTTGTTTTGGCGGTGCGCCGGGAGGGAGAGGAATTATGGAGAACCGTCAGATCGTCATAATAGGCGCCGGACCCGCTGGGCTGACCGCCGCGATATACGCCCGCAGGGCCGGGATGGACGTACTGCTGCTGGAGCGCGGCGTGAGCGGGGGACAGATAAACTCCACAGCTGAGGTGGAGAACTACCCGGGTTTTAAAGTGTCGTCCGGGCTCGGCCTGGGGCAGGCGTTTCGCGAGCACGCTGAGAGATTTGGCGCGGAGTTCCGCGACTGCTCCGCTGAGTCGGTGAGTTTCAGCGTCTTTGAGCAGGGAGACAAGATAATACGGACGGACAGGGGCGGCATATCGGCGGACGCACTCATAATATGCAGCGGGTCCACGTTCAAGCGAGCCGGGTGCAAGGGGGAGATGGAGCTCGCGGGTCATGGGGTGAGCTACTGCGCGGTCTGCGATGGAGTGTTTTACGAGGGGGCCCCCGTCGCCGTTATAGGCGGGGGTAACGCGGCCGTCGAGGAGGCCGAGTATCTGGCGAAGTTCGCGTCGAAGGTCTATCTGATTCACCGAGGGGAGGAGTTCAGGGCCCAGAGGGTTTTGGTGGAGCGCGCGCTCTGCAACCCGAGGATCGAGCCGGTCATGGGCTGCGTCGTTGACGAGATAGAGGGGAAAGACATGGTAGAGCGGGTCGTCGTGCGCGGCCTCAGGAGCGGGGAGACGAGGACCGTGTCCGTTGAGGGCGTGTTCGTCTTCGTCGGCACAGCACCCAACGTGGATTTCCTGAAGGACTCGGAGGACATCCGGATGGACGGCCCCGGATGGATCGTCACTGACGGGAAGATGGAGACCTCCGTCGAGGGGGTGTTCGCTGCGGGGGACGTGAGGGACAAATTTTTGCGGCAGGTCGTGACGGCGGCCGGCGACGGCGCCACGGCGGCGATGGCGGCCTATGAGTATCTGTCGAACCAGTACTACCTCAAGGACAGGCTTTTTGTTCCTGAGCGGGCATACGCTCTTTTCATATCGGGCATAGACGAGTCGCACCTAGCCCTCGCCGGAGAGACGGAGGATTGGCGGAGAGGAGCGGGCGTCAGCGTGCTCACCGTCGACGCGCATCGCAACCTGAGGATAAAGGGCAAACTCGGCATAGGCGAGTTGCCCGCAATGGTCGAGATGTCGTGCGGTAAGAAGGCGCGCGAGACGGCCGTGTCGTCGCTCGACGACGTGAAGAACTTCATTGGGGCAAGGGGCCCTCTCCACTAGACGTCTTAACGATAAATCAGCCTTCTTAAAAAACAGCTAATCGGAGGTGGTCAGTCAAATGATAGTCACGATAACCCCGAACCCAGCCATGGACGAGGGCTACACCACGCGGGAGTTTCGTCCGGGGCGCTGGTTTCACGCGTCCGATGTCAACCGCTCGCCGGGCGGCAGGGGCATCAACGTCTCCATCATACTGAAGCAGCTCGGCTACGACTCTGTCGCCATGGGTTTTCTGGCCGGCCACACGGGTTCCTACATAAGGGACGATCTTCTCGCCAGGGGCATATCGACCAACTTCGTCAACATAAAGGGAGAGAACAGGACCAATACCTTCATAAGGGACGAGTCCAGCGGGATAGAGACCGCGTTGACAGACGTTGGCCCCAAGGTCTACCAGGACGCCCAGAAGCGTTTTTTCTGGAACCTCGAGCGAGTGCTTCCCAGGGCGACCGCTGTCCAGATGGGCGGTTCCCTCCCTCCGGGGGTGCCGCAGGATTTCTTCAAGGAGGCGATAGACATGGCGAAGAGGAAAAACATCCCCATCTACATCGACTCCTTCGGCCCTCCCCTGGACTTCGCGATAGAGGCGCTTCCCACGGTCGTCAAGATAGATCACAGGTTCATGAACACGATCCGCAACATATCCCTCTCCGCGCTCGACCATCTGGTGGACATCTCCAAGAAAATTTTCGACGAGGGGGTCGACTGGATAGTGACCTCCTATTTCAACAGGTCCAACCTCTTTTGCACCACGAAGGGCTTTTTCCTCGCTGAGATAAAGACGGACCGTCTCTTTACGTTCCGCAGCGCCAACGACGCACTGATCGCGGGGATGATTGTCGCGCGGGAGGAGCGCATGGGCATAGAGGACACGGTGCGGTTCGCCATGTCGTGCGTGCGGCGGACAATCGAGTGTCCCGAGAAGGGACTCCCGTCCAGGGAGGCGGTGGAATCCTCCATCGGCAGCGTCGCCTTGTATAAAATATAGGGGGAGGGTTTGGGATATGATGGTTGGGGACATAATGGACAGGGACCTCACCTCCGTCGCGGAGGAGACCCCGTTGCTGGAGGCGTTGGCCTTGCTCGCTGCCCACGACACGAGCGGGCTGCCAGTGCTGAACTCAGGGGGCAGAGTCGTCGGCTTTCTGAGCGAGAAGGACATACTGCGGGCCGCGATCCCGGGGTATATCGGCTACATGGATGAGAATTTCTCGATGCCCGACATCGGGAAGATCAAGAGCCGGGTGAACAGGGTGGGCATGGATCCCGCGAAGGACTACATGAACAAGAGCGCGGTCGTGTTCGACGAGGGCGAGACCGTGTCGAACGCGCTGGTGACGCTGTTCAAGAGGAACGTGCGCCGCGCGCCCGTGGTCCGCGGCGGATCGCTGGTCGGGATGATAGACAGGGAGAAGATCCTGCGCGGGTTCATCCAGGAGAACTTCGGCGACGGCGAGGTGGACATCCCGGCGGGCGGCAAATAAACAGGGACAGGGCTCCAATATCAGAGGACATAATCACAGGGCAACCCATCGCCAATGGTTGCCCTTATGTTTTATTTTCTCCTCCAGCTGCGCGTGTCACGAGATTCTCTGTCGGGGGACCAAACGCCGGCCTTTATGGGGTTTTCGCGGAGATGGCCTTCAGACGAACGCCGGAGTTGTCCGCGTCTTCGTTCACCCTGAAGAACGCCAGCGTATTCTTGAGATCGCCCGACAGATTCGACAGTCCTTCAGCTCTAGCGGCCATCCGTTCCGCGGACGAAGCCACCACGCTGACTCCGCTGCGAATCTGCTCGCCGGCGCTGGCAGTACCCGCGACCTTAGTGGCTATGCTCTGCACCGCTTCGGCTATCTCCTCGCTGGAAGCCGCCTGCTCCTCGGAGACAGCGGCAAGGCCCTGGGTGGAAGTCCCTATGTTCCTGAGATAGGTTATCATGTCCGCGATTATACTTTCAGTCTCGGCGGACAGGTCTTTCGCCTCCTGCGACGCCTTGGCATTGTCGAGCGAAATAGTGACCATACGGCCCAAGTCCCCGCTTATCATCTCGGCCAGGTCGGCGATGTTCTTTGCCGCGACGTTGCTATCCTCAGCGAGTTTCCTCACTTCCTCCGCCACCACGGCAAAGCCCCGCCCGGCATCTCCGGCGCGCGCGGCTTCTATCGCGGCGTTGAGCGCCAGCAAGTTCGTCTGGTCGGCTATTCCTCCTATTTGAGAGACGAAATTCTGTATCTGGCGCGTCCTGCTGCTCAGTTCCTGCGTGCTCTGGACGGCGTCCGCGGCGTTTTTGACCACATCGCCGATGCCGTTCACGACCTTTTGCACCGCTTTCATTCCGTTTTCTCCAGCGTTCATGGCCCCTTCGACCTGACGGGCAATCTCGGAACCCTTCTCCGCCGTCGCTTGCGCTCCCGCCGCGACTTCCTCCACGGAAGCGTTGACCTCCTCGCCAGTCGCGGCCAGACCGTTGAGTTTGATCCCGATATCGTCAACGCTGGCTCTGAACTCCTCCATGGTGGCGTTGGTTTCCTCGGCGAGAGCGAAAAACTCCTCGGCGCTCTCGGCTATATGCACGCTCCCATCCTTGATCGACCCGATTATCCTCTGGAGGGTTTCAGCCATATCGCCTAACCCCCTGCCCATTCTCGCGATTTCGTCCCTGCCTGTCGACGGGAACGAACTGGCAAGGTCTCCTTCCGCGAAAGTTCTCACGCTTTTCTCTATTCGGGCTATGGGGGTGGTTATCGTTTTGGATATCAGCACTCCGAACGCTATGCCAAACACTACCGCCGCCAAGGACACTACCTCGATTTCTCTAATGCCGGTGCGGGCTGTGGCGGAAACCTCCATGTCTACTTCGTAGGCCAGCTTCCCCATCAGTGACACGAGCTGGTTGACAAGCTCGATATTCTCGTTTTCGGCGTTGGCGATATCCCCTCCCGGCTTGATACGCTCAAGCAGTATGTGAACATCTGCACTGTTGTCCTTCCTGCCTCTTATCGTCTCCTCATGAAGTTTATCCAAATTATTCAGCGACGTTTCTATCTTCGCTGTCAACACCTTTTCCTCATCGTTCTTATTGGTGTTGGCGTACTGCCCAAGCAAATCGTCGATGCGCTCCCTGCCCTCTTTGATTCTGGAACCGTAGGACTCTATTTCATCATCGTCGGTGGCGTACAAAAGGCTCAAAAGCATGAGCCTGTTTTGTATGGATATCGATTTTATCTCTTCCACCCATATGGCCGGCATGGCGAAGTCTTTGTAAAGCTCGTCCGTCTCGCTGACCATGGTTTTGCACGTATTATATCCGACAGCCGACACGACAATCAGCAAAACGACCATTACAGCGACAAGTATCAAAATTTTAACCGCCGTTTGAAGATCTCGGAACCATTGCATTGATATACCCCCTGTTTTTCGACATTCGCCGCAAAAAAACGGACGTCTTTTATGCGAAATACATGCTCCGCCTTGCCGGGAACCGAAGACTTCCAGCGCTCTATGAACAGTTCCCATCAATTACCTCTATTCAACTGTTAGGGTTCAGAATTATGCGGCACCAACAAAAATTCAGAGATGGTATTGCTGACTGACTGTAAGATCGGGTTCAAAAACGCATCAGTAAAAACCACTATTTTCCCTCGTAATAATGTATTTGTGGTTAGGAACTGAGCAAGCAAGCAACCACATGAACTTGCGTCTCGTATTTCATATGGGACAATAAGTTCCGTACAGGTGGAGGGCGCAGAGTTTCACCTTGAGGCTTGGCTTCCCAAGGGAGAGTTGCGCCTCTGTTTTTACGGACAGACGCGAATGAGCTGGATAGCGCTAGGCGCTCTATATCTGACGAGGTTGCGTTTCCGTAATCGACAGGGGATAACCTCTATCTGTTCTATTACAGATCAAGAGGTGAGCCGCCATGTACTATGTTGGGATTGACATTGCAAAACGAAACCATGAAGCGTCTCTAATTGACACAGACGGCAAGTTGCTGTCGAACAGCATTTCTTTCTCGAACTCGAAAGAAGGCTGTGATAAGCTGCTCGCCATGTTCGAGAAATTCGGCGTTAACAATGAGAACGTCGTCATTGGAATGGAAGCGACCGGGCATTACTGGCTAAGCCTGTATTCCTGTTTGCTGGAGTTGGGGTATGACCTGAAAGTCATCAACCCCATACAGTCCGACGCGTTCAGGAAAATGTCCATACGCAAGACAAAGAACGACTCGAAGGATTCACTGAACATCGCGCAGATAACGCGTTTTGGCGAGTATTCCTCGACCCGTATGTCGGAAGAGAGCGTGCAAGCAATGAAACAACTCTCGCGTTACAGATTTTCCGTTGTCGAGGAATGCGGGAGCTGCAAATGCAAGATCATCGCTTTGCTCGACTAGTACATTGTGTCATCTAAATCTTTACAAATATGTCAAAATATGCCAAAATGAAGTCATCTTGAAAAACGAGGTGACGGCATATGAGAGGGAAGCACATCAAAATCGAACTATGCG